>CAYIYX010000043.1:0-9285 GCA_964367775.1 uncultured Candidatus Saccharibacteria bacterium
TTTCCATAGAAAATTAGATCTATGTCGATTTCTCGTGGACCCCAGCGAAAACGATAGATACGGCCGATTTCTTGTTCGATTTTTTTTACGAACGCCAGAAGCTCTTCTGGTTCAAGCTCGGTCTCTCCCCGCAGGGCCGTATTTAGAAAGTCAGGCTGGTCTACATAGCCAACTGCTTTCGATGTGTAGACTGGGGCGTATACGATATTTTTAACAGAAGACTCCAAAAGCTCAACAGCTTTTTCTATATATTGCCGACTGTTGCCGACGTTTGAACCGAGTGCGAGAAAAACAGTTACCATGACGCAGATTATATCATGGCGTACACTAACCTGAGTCTCACCCCCCCCGCTCCAAGCATTCGCTCGGCGCTAACTACCTACTTGTCTTGCCTCGCTGTGCCGGAAAGGCACAATGCTTGTCGGAGGGGAGGTTTTGAGACTCAGGTATACTAAGAGTATGGTAAAACTTGTCGGTATTTTGAATGTAACACCAGATAGCTTTAGTGATGGTGGGCAATTTTTCGACCCGCAGATGGCGCTGGCTCACGCCGAACAACTTTTTGAAGATGGGGCATACTGGGTCGATGTTGGAGCCGAGTCGACTCGGCCGAATGCAGAGCCACTTACTGCGAATGAAGAATGGCGACGCCTGCAGCCCGTTTTGGAAGTTTTACTGCCGGCATACCCGGGCAGGATTTCTCTTGACTCGTATCACCCGGAAACCATTGAAAAAGCGTTTACCATAGGTCCGGTCATAGTCAACGATGTTACCGGTATGAACAATCCAGCTATGAGAAGTTTGGTTGTACGGCTTTCTCTACCAAAGGTAATCATCAGTCATCTTCGAGGCCTAAACATACAGAATGCCCACAAAGAAACGCCTATTTCCTCTGTAGAAACCGTACGAGATGAGTTACTACTGCAGGCACGACTGCTTGAACAGGCCGGCTTAATACGTAGCCACATAGTGCTTGACCCGGGCATAGGGTTTGGGAAAACGCCTGAACTAAACAAAGAACTGCTAAAATTTGCGGCTTTGGTTCCAGCGTATGAGGTTATGATCGGCTACTCACGGAAACGCTTTTTAGGAGAACATCGCATGGAACTTGAGCCAAATCTTACGGCTGGACGTGTCGCGGTGGCTCGCGGTGCAACCTACCTTCGCGTGCATGACGTAGCTGGCCATGCTGGATTAGTTTGAGGTACGAGTCAGCTATAGCGTGAATGCTTCAGAAAATATCGTTGCTTCCGGGGCGATTTTCCGACATATAGCACCGGTGTCTTGGACGAACGACCGCGAACCGCATATGAATATGCAGTCGGGGTCTTTGGCGGCTAGGGTGATGTCTTGCTCGTTAACTCGACCGCGTATGTCTGATCGACATATAGTGATGTGTTCGTGAGACATAGGAATGAGCTCTTTTTCGAAACACAAGTTTGAGGTTCTTGCGCTATACAGCAGATGAGTTTGAGGCTTATGCGTGAGCGTTCGGATGTTGCGAAGATGACTCATAACAGGGGCGATACCACTGCCACCAGCTATCATACATATTTCGCCACGTGGGTATTTTTGTACAAGAGGTCCACTAAAAGGCCGAGATATTTCAACCACATCACCGACTTTTGCGCCGTCGTTGAACCATCCCGAAACGACACCGTCTGGCATCTTGGACACTGTGAGCCAAAGTTCGCCAGCGGACGGAGCTGATGAAAACGAATACTGACGGACCAGCTTTGTTCCGTCGGGCATGGAGATGCGCACAATAGCGTGCTGACCGCACTGGTATGTGTAGTGGGTTGGTTTTTCAAGCTGAACACTTACGGCGTTTTTCGCCTCACGAACTACTTGAACGATTTTGACGCTTTGGAACTGATATGGGTCGATGAGCATGATATTTAAGTATAATGAATATTGTGAAGAAATATCAGAGTCTTGAAGAAGTTGAGCAAGTTTTGTTGTCGTATGCGCCTAACCGAATGTATGCGGTAAATTATGAGTTAACGCGTGTTCGAGGCTTACTAGACCTTGTCGGTAATCCCCAGAACACGCTAAAAGTCGTTCATGTCACGGGTACTTCTGGGAAAACCTCTACTTCGTATTATGTTCGGGCGCTACTCGAGTCGACGGGGGTCAAAGTTGGCTTAACAGTTTCGCCGCACATAAAAACCATTTGCGAAAGGCTTCAGATAAGCAGGGGCCCCATAGCAGAAGATTTGTTCGTGACGTATTTCAACGAATTTTACTCGTATGTCAAAGATTTCGAGCCACGGCCTACGTATTTTGAGTTACTGACGGTCTTTGTGTACTGGGTATTTGCAAAAGAAAAAGTCGACTATGCGGTGATTGAAGTTGGGCTTGGTGGAAGATACGACGCGACGAATGTCGTTGTTCGACAAGACAAGGTATGCGTCATCAACACCATCGGCTATGACCACACTGAGATTTTGGGGACCACATTGACACAAATTGCAGAAGAAAAAGCCGGTATAATTCAGGAAGAGAACGAAGTATTTACGGTTGTTCAAGACTTAGAAGCGAGCGTCGTGATAGAGGCGGAGGTCCAGAAAAAACACGCATCATTGCATGTTGTTACGCCCAGTACTTCAAAAGAAAACCACGCTCCTCCATTTTTACAGTCAAACTTCGCATTAGCACTTGCTGCTGTGCAGTATGTAGTCGTACGTGATTCGTTGGTTTTGCCGGCATATGCGGAAAATATGCTTGAACGCGTTGCAATACCTGGACGGTTTGAGGTGTATACGGTAAAAGACAGAACGATCTTGCTTGACGGCGCCCATAACCCGCAAAAGTTACGTGCTTTATTGCAAGTTGCGTCTGACAAAGGCATGAAACCAGCGGTTGTTGTAGCAGCATTTTCCGATGCGCCAGAGCATAAGATTCGAGACTGCGCCCAGATAGTTCAGTCGTTTGCGAACGAAGTCATATACACGACCTTTGTGGCTCAGCGCGACGTTTTGCGCCGTAGTGTCAGTTTGGATGAGCTTCAGGCAGTAGACGAAGATGCGCCACGGAAGTTCATCGAAAAGGCCACTGAAGCGCTCGATGAAGCCCTAAAGTCACCTTGTCAGTACGTGATAGTTACGGGGTCATTGTATCTCGTTTCTATTCTGCGTCCGTACGTGCAACAGATGGCGCAAGAGATATAGACCCCACGCTCACAAATACTCTACAAAACCCGCCAGTTCCGCCCTTGTCCCACGTTTCACTCGTCGATGTATTTGCATGCATCTCCTCATGACAACGTGATACAAGAACGAAACTGATCAAGTTTTGTTTAAGAGTATTTGTGGGCGTGGCGTCTATAATTCTGGTAAACTAGGAGTAATGAAAATACTCAATGGTTCAGAACTGGCGGGGTATATCAAGGAACGCCAGGCAAAACAGGTTCGCAATTTACGTCAAAGTTACTCGGTTATTCCGAAGCTTGCTATAGTTCGCACAACCGATGACCCAGTTATAGAAATGTATGTTGGGAAAAAGCAGCAATACGGCGAAGATATACTAATTCCAGTAGACAATTACCGGCCTGCGAACGAAGACGAGGCATTGGAGCTTGTAAAAAAACTCAACGTTGACGAGTCCGTTTACGGTATCATCGTTCAGCTACCGCTTAGTGACAAGAGCAGGACTGACGAGCTAGTGAATGCCATTGTGCCAGAGAAAGACGTTGACGGTTTAGGAGAAAAAGCGACCCTGGACCCAGCAACACCGATGGCGATTGACTGGCTACTAGCTGGTTATGGCGTAGAACTTTCGGGCAAACACATCGTTGTTGTTGGTCATGGGCGGCTAGTCGGTGCGCCACTGGTGAAGATGTGGCGAAACTCGGGATTTGACGTTGCAGTAGTCGATCGACCAGTCGATAATCTCGAAGAAATAGTGCAAAAAGCAGATGTCGTAGTTAGCGCGACAGGTAATCCAGGACTTATTACGTCCAAAATGCTCCGTACGGGAACGGTTGTCGTCGATGCTGCAACCGCTTCAGAAGATGGGAAAATCGTCGGTGACGTCGCCGAGGATGCTCGTGAACGTGACGACCTGACCATTACGCCACTACGAGGTGGGGTAGGGCCGCTGACGGTCTGTGCGCTGTTTGACAACGTTATTCGTGCGTCTCGAGCAACTACGAAAGATGTAACGCCTTCTTGACGCGGTCGACGACCTGACGGGGGGTCAGGTCGGCCTTCACTATATAACTATGTATACCTAGGTGTACGAGTGATTTTGGAGCCTCCTCTTTACCAAGGTTAGTCAGGATCATCACGGGAACGGTTTTACCCCAGTCATGAGAACGTATGACTGCGAGCGCTTCGTCACCGGTCATCATGGGCATGGAAACGTCAAGAAGCACGATGTCGGGTGAGAATTTCTCAACAAGCGTCACGCCCTCCTGGCCGTTTTCTGCTGTTTTTACCTCGAAACCATCTGCCTCAAATTTCATGAGGTACATTTGTCGAATTACTGGGTCATCTTCGATTATGGCGATTTTTGTCATACTAGCAGTATAGCATCGGATCTGGTATAATGTAATGCAAAGCATAATCGAAAAGAAAATTTTGTATGAAAGATTTAGCACCCTCTATATATCGACAGCGTCTTATTATTGAGGGTTACCCGGAACGGCCTATCACGGATGAGCAGATCTCTGAGTATCTTAGCAAGCTTTCGAAAATACTCGGCATGAAGGAGCTCTTGAAGCCAGTCACGCACAGAAGTGATCTATACGGTTGGGCTGGTTGGATACACTGGGAAACATCGGGGGCACATTTTTATGCATGGGAACAACCACTTTTATTTTTCAGTGTCGATATTTATACCTGCAAGCAGTTTGCAGTCGATAGCGCGGTTAATTTTACGAAAGAATTTTTCTCTGCCGGAGAGCATGTCTGGAAAGAAGCCTAGACAATGGTGGAGTTTGACGGTCCACGACCTGAGCTAGAGTACGACAATCAACTTTCCCCCGAAAAACAACGAGAGCTTGTCAGGCAGCTTTTGAAGGAACGGCCTCCCAAAACAAATGGGGTTTTCGCATACTATGAAGTTTCGTCTTCGGATGAGGTCGCGAACGTTGCAAGAACCATCGAAGCCGCGACTTTCTATGAGTATTTCAAAGAAACGCCAGCGAGCGTTAAGGAACTGTATGGTTCGTATGAAAAGCAGAGTCTATTCTTTTTAGCCGTCGATCTTAAAACGGGTACGCCAGTTGGAGCATTGAGAGCTCAGAGAAATGGCGAGAACGGGCTTCTCACACTTAATGATCTAAGCGACCCTGCGACAGAAAAGAAGGGTATCGGGGGTATCCCAGTTGAAGACGTGAAAGAGTACCACGGTATTAAAGATCTTGATGATTGCTGGGATATTGGAGCGGTAGCAGTGCTTAAAGGCTACAGAGGCGACAAAAGGACGAGTGTCATGCTGTATAGGGCAATGTACAAGAAGGCTATGGAGCAGGGTGTTGAACATATAGTGTCAATTATTGACAAACACCCTTACGAAGGTAGTATGTTGCCGCTTGGAATACCGTTCAAATCGCTTGCTGGAGTAGAAAAGCCGTTCCGGTATTACGGCTCTAAACTGAGTGTTGCTGCGTACGGACATCTGCCAGACTTCTTCGCTGTTATGGACAGATACCGTAGGTCACCTAAAGGTATAATGACCAACTTGCTTGCAAGTGGCGCGCTCTCACGCCTCATAAAAGGTAAATGGGACAAAGAAATCGACCTCTTAGCGGCATAAAGCGCTCGTGCTTTAGGTTATAATAGCAGCATGTATGTTGCTTCAGTCATTATAGCCAGTGTTTTCGGTCTCTTGCTTGGTATAATCGTTTTAATCCGTGATTTTTCCCAGCAATACGCACGAGCATTTGCGCTTGTAACTGCGGCAGTGATTGTATGGATAGTTTCGAATTTCTTTACAAGTTATTATTTTGGGAACGATACGTTACTGATTGCTGCGAATTCAATCACGTATTTTTCAGGGTATCTTTCAATTATTGCAGGGCTTTTCTTTACCTACTATTTTCCTGCCAAGCGGGCTGTGCCCAAAACCGAGCTTATTGGAGTTATTTTACTTGCGGTTATTACGCTTACCCTTGCTCCGACAAGCCTAGTGGCAGGTGTTGTCACTGTTCATCAAGGGATAGTAACTTATAACGTAGGTGTACTTATCGGATTATATGCGGCTGCATTTATAGCCGTTCTCGGTTTGATTACGCGGAACCTCTTGAGCTTGCCTGCAGAGGTATCACGACAAAAGCGACTTCAAGCACGACAAGTTCTATTGGCTTTCTTGATTAGTGCACTGCTTGGGCTCGTGGTCAACGTTGGTATGCCGATGTTCGGCTTCGGATGGGAGTGGACGCAGTTAAGTCCACTCATTATTATTCCGCTTGCGGGGATTATAGCCTACAGTATTATTCGACACGGGTTGTTCGATATTCGGGTTACGGCGGCGAAAATAATTGCATTTCTATTAACATTTTCCATGTTCTTTGGTGTCTACTATTACTTGGGATACATTAGCTCGGCGACAACCTTTCTTGACCCACTGGGCCAGAATGGCAAAGCACTTTCACAGATTGTAATCATTTCATTTCTAGCTCTATTCGGTCGTGCTTTTCTTGATTACTTTGAGCGTGCAGCTAGCAGGGTTTTGTTTCGCGATAGTTACGACACGACAGAATTTTTGGGCAGCATCAATCATCTCGTTTCTTCCTCCGCAGGACTTCAGCAGTTACTGGATACTGCAACCTATCAGATTGCTCGTGAGCTAGATGCTGAAACTGCGGTGATGGTAGTTCGAGTTGAAGGTGGTGTAACGAGCGCGAATTATGGTAATGTCGCATCGATCGATGCGTTCCCTCTGGATATGGTGGCGGGTATGAAAACCGAAACAGCCCCTAAGTTAGTCGAGTACATTACAAAGGCACCCGTTAGAGATGCGCTTATGAGGCTCGGTGTCGTCCTATATATACCATTTGTTTATAATAAGCTTCTTATAGGATTCCTCGGCCTAGGAATTAGGGATAAAGGTGCTTATAACGAACGAGATGTTCAAATACTTGCAACTATCAGTACAGAGCTCGCAGTTGCTTTGCAGAACTCGCTATATGTCCAGAAGATTCAAAACTTCAACGACTCTCTCAAGAGGGAAGTTGAAAGAGCCACAAATGAACTTCGTGAAAGTAACAAAAAGCTCAAGCAGATGGACCAAACAAAAGACGAGTTCATTTCGCTGACGTCGCACCAGCTTAGAACGCCGCTTACGACGATTAAAGGGTATTTGAGTATGCTTTTAGACGGAGATGTCGGGGAGATGGATCCACAACAGCGTAAACTCGTCGAAGAAGCCTTTAACAGTTCGCAGCGTATGGTACACCTCATTAGTGACTTTTTGAACATATCACGTATACAGACAGGTAAATTCGTCATAGACCTAGCCGATGTTAATCTTGCGGATATTCTCGACGAGGAAATTGATCAGTTGCGTATTAGCGCAAATTCCAGACAGCTCACATTGCAGTATGACAAGCCAGATAACTTTCCGATTATGTCAGTCGACGAAGGCAAGATTCGCCAAGTCATGATGAATTTCATAGACAACGCCATTTACTATTCACTGGGCGGAAGTACAATCACGATTATTTTGTCCTATACGGCCTCGACGGTAGAATTTAAGGTAATCGACCAGGGTATAGGCGTGCCGAAGGCGGAACAACACAGACTGTTTGCGAAGTTTTCGCGCGCATCGAATGCGAAGAAACAACGACCAGACGGAACGGGCATAGGTCTCTTTATGGCGAAGAAAGTCATCGTTGCGCTGGAAGGTTCGATTATTTTCAAGAGTGAAGAAGGAAAAGGGTCGACGTTTGGCTTTCGCCTCAATCGACCCTCTGCTTAACAGTCTAGTTTTGTTTTAATGTGCTGTAACTTCACGACGTCGTTGCATGAAGTACGTTGCGCCGTATGCCATGCCCATGGTAAAGATCATAGCAAATAGGTTGCTTGTACTCGACGGTCCAGTTGCCGGCAGGATTTCGGGGGTTGTAGTTGTTGCAGCCGCTACAGCCGCTACGGCTGTTATACGTGCGCCGTCACCGAGAATGTTGCCGTTTGTGGGTGTTGGGCAGATTAAGGTGTATTCTGCTGATGCACTAGCGGTCGCGAGGGGACTCGATTCGCTTTTCAGCCAGCTTAGTGAATCAGATTCGACGTCGCGTGATTTGTTTGCGCGCCATCCGAAGAATGTTGCAGTGTTGGTTGCCTTGCAGACTTGGAAGTCCTTAGCTGTTAGAGCGCTTGTGCCCGTTAGTGTGACGTGCTCACCAGCGCCGAGATACCCGATGTAGCCATTGTTTTGTAGGGTGACAGTTTCGTCTTCAAGGGTTACGTAGAACTTCTCGTACTTACTTTCACCGGTGTTGGTAACGGTGATTTCCCAAGTGACCGTGTCGCCAACGCCTATAACACCGTCATGGTTCGTGTCATTTGCGACCTTGCCGGTCTTGGTTATAGTGAGACACTGCTCGTCTGTGAAGGCATTCGCATCGAACGTCCATGTAGCAGCCGCCCCTTCTTTTAGTACGTATCCCGGTACAGCTTCAGCGGTGACGACGAGTGCTTTGCCTTCGTACAGTACCCAGCCGCTTGTTTTGACACCATTGACTTTGTAGATTACGCCTTCAGTACTCTTAACAAAGATTTTGTCTTTGTCGTCGTAGCAGAAATCGATTTTTTTGGGTGTTTCTGGTGTAACAGGATAGTAACACTGGTCAATCGAGAAGACTGAAGATGCAATAACGTCCTTTTTCAATACGACCTCGACTGTATATGAACCTGCGCTGAGCCCGCTCAGCGTTACAGGCAGACTTGGAGAGGTAACGTTACCATCGTTATCTGTTTTGATCTCCCATTCCTTCAGAATGCTGCCTGAAGAGTCCTTGACAACAAGGGTTGTGTTTTTGGCCGTGCCGCTTAGGTCTATCATAACCCAGCTTGTTGTGTCGAAGTATGCACAAGGACCAGGGGTTACTTCAAGTTCAACAGGGACAGCACAGTCGTTGGTGTAGATTGCTTGACCTGCAACCCAGTTCATACCGCTATGTACACCAGGTAGTACTGGGATGATATCACCCCATTTGCCATCAGTTCCTACTGCTGGAAAGACTGGTCCAGTGTGCTCTTTATAGTGGTCACCATTACCGTAACCATTTATCGCACTATCATCAACCTCTATTTGGACATATGGGTTACCTGCGCTCGC
>CAYIYX010000044.1:0-9102 GCA_964367775.1 uncultured Candidatus Saccharibacteria bacterium
AATTCGTGCCGAAATGTTAACGTTTTTGTCGTCGGTTGATTTTGTAACGCTGCTGCCAGAGCCAAGCTGTGTTCCCTCTCTTGGGCTGCTGAAACCTGACGTATACATTACCGTCGAAGAGGATTGGACGAGTGAGTACAAGGAGTCGAAAGAGTACAAAACGGTGACTGGGTATGGTGGCGAAGTGCTGGTTATACCGCGTCAGTCAACGAGCGTCTCAACGACACAGATTTTACAGCGCGCCATTGGTGGCGCTCTGAGTGATACACTCAAAGATTATATGCAGTACCGGAAAGATCCGATAAAAGAAAAGTAGGCTCAGTAGGCGTATGACTCGTACCATTTCTTCTCAACAGCACACTCTAGCAGGCGGAAATTCAGCCGAGAACAATCTTCTCGGTGAATTTCCCCTGTGGCGTTCGGCTGGCCTTCGGCCACAGTCTGTCGAGAAGAAAGGTGCTCGTCATACCCAGGAGCCTGTATGTTAACTTCCGAAGAGTTTGCACAAGAAGAACTGTTTCGTACAGCGCGGACGACTGGCGCGTATGATCAAATTTGGCAAACGGTTGGGCGATGCGTATTTTGTGGGCATGATGAAGTTGAGAAGCATCATGAGATTTATGAAGAAAACGGTGTGTATATGACCGTTCCGGCTTACGCCTACATCGACGGTCACTTACTTGTAATTCCCCGTCGGCACGTACGGTCCGTGAAGGAATTGACGCACGAAGAATGGGAAACCATGCGTAAGATGTTTTACCTGGCGAAGAAAATGATTCGTGATATATACGGTATAAAAGGCATGCAGATCGTGCAAAAAGAAGGTCGAGATGCGCAGAGCACTGTCGAACATCTGCATTTTCACTGCGTGCCATTTGATGCGCCCGACCTCTCCGCGTGGAACTATCGTGAGCTCCAAAATACACCATATGAAAATGCCGAAAAATACCGTACGCAGTCCGACAAGCTTGCGAAACTGGCGAAACGGTATGAGGAAAAATATGGCGATTAGATTTGATTTTGCAAATATAAAGACCGAAGACAAAGCATACCTACGCGGTCTTCATGCAACGCTTGTCATTGCTCCTCGTGAGATGAGTGAACAGAGGCAGAAGTCACTGGTAAAAGAACTGCTTGCGAATGGGAATGTCGTTTTTGGCGTTGCTGCCGAAGAGTATGTCGATGGTTTTTCAGGACAACCGCAATTTCAGACGACGCCTGTTGAATATATTCAAAGGCTTGCTCTTGACATAGAGACGGCAAAATTACCGCATGGTATGTGTGTCGTTCGCTATCATCAGGAAGACGTCGATGACGTAATTCGCGCCGTCCGACCAAATAGCGTGGTTGTTGTTCGTGGGTCATACCTCTACCCCTTCCATCGGAGCGCAACATTTGAGCTTATGACTAAGCGCGGTATTCCGTTTCGTTACGTTTCGCCCTTCGTTGATGAGGCTGAAGCGAAGGAGTATCTTGCAGAACACGGCTTTATGACGCTCGAAGTGACCTCAAAACTACGGGAAAATGACGAACTACGTACGGAGGCAGATGTATTTGCAGTTGTTGATGCGGTCGCTAAGCAATCGTATGATTATAGCTTTCAGACCGGCGCGGTGTTGGCCGAAGCAACCGAAAATAATGGTTTCAAAATACTTGACGCTGCCTGTAACGAGGTCGTTCCGTACCAAACGTATGCGCTTCATTTCGGCAATTCTCGCGAAGAACACCAGTCTGCTCACCAAGGTGATGCCGCACATTATGACACCATTCATGCCGAAATGAATCTGTTGGTACGGGCTATGCAACACGGCGTTACTTTTACCGGGAAAAGTCTCTTCATAAACATGCTGCCTTGCCCAAACTGTGCGCGGACATTGGTTAAAACCGGCCTGCAAGAGGTGGTATACCGGCGAGTTCATTCGGATGGTTACGCAGTGGATTTGTTCGAAAAATCAGGTATAAAAACAAGGAGGGTTTAGGACATGAAAAGACACCCAGAGTACGAATATCTTGAGCTTATGGCTCGCATCATGAAAGATGGAAAAACCAAGCCAACGCGCGGTATTCACCCAATCAAGGGAGTTTTTGGCGCGCAAGTCAGGTTTGATATGCGGGCCGGCTTCCCACTTTTAACGACGAAAAAAATGCCTTTTAAAACACTACTACATGAACTTTTGTGGTTTATTTCAGGCGACGATAGTGTCGAGTACCTGCATGAACATAACATCAAGTATTGGGACGGTTTTTTGCACGAAGGATCAGACAGTTTGGGCCGAGTTTACGGCGTACAGTGGCGACACTGGAAACGACCAGATGGGGTAGAATTTGACCAGCTGCAGTGGGCTATAGACGAAATCAAAAACAATCCGAACAGCAAAGGAATTATCGTTAGTGCGTGGAATGCTGGTGAGCTGAAAGAAATGCGCCTACCCCCGTGTCACACGATGTTTCAATTTGACGTGACCAAGGGAAAGCTACGGCTGCAACTGTACCAGCGTTCGTGGGATGTGTTTTTGGGCGCGCCGTTTAACATCGCTCAGTACGCTATGTTACTCCATATGGTGGCTTACCTCACAGACCTTGAGCCACGCGAACTCATCATTTCAGCGGGCAACGCCCACCTCTACAAAAACCACATAGACGTCGCCAAAGAACAACTGCAGCGTAAGCCTTTCCCCTTCCCAACTCTTAAAATCGTGGGTGATGTAAAGTCCATCGACGATTTCAAGGAAGAAAATTTTGTGCTGGAGGGGTATCAGTCGCACGACCACATCAAAACTGATCTTGTGATCGTGTAAAGAAGGTATAGGAGCAAAAGAAAGAATAATCATGAAAACAGCACAATATACATTTTTACAGTGGAGAACATACTTTGTTGTTGCGTGGACCACTCTGGCGATAATGACGCTCATGATGCTGTATAGCACCCTTTTTGTTGAAGGGTTTACGAGTGGAGTGAACCTTGGTGGCGGGCTGGCGATGGGCTTGACGGTCGGAATATTTTTCTCTATTGTCGTGAGCTATATAACGTATCTCATAGTGCGTGAACATCAGACTATGAGTCGTGTGTTTTTAATCATTTCATGGCTTTTCATACTCCCCATCGCGGCATATGTGCTTTTCGGTGCTTTGCTAATCGAATAATCTTTTCCTGTCATATCGCGAAACCATTGCGGTTAATGTGTGCATTCACAGCGTATAGAATATAATTTGAAAAGCCTTATGGTACAATAACAGGCATGATTCTCTGGTTTAGTAACCAATTATTTGCGCAAATTCGTGCTTGTAGGAATAACAAGTCGGAATTATTTTTTGGTTTTGGAGCGGACAGTGAAAGTGAAATGATTGAAGCCATAATTGGACGTAAGCCAGATATTGTTGGCGCTGCAACGTTAGAAAACTATCAGCTCTGCGTTCAGTCACTTGAAGATATCCCAACATCCGGCGACAATCCTCGTGAGATTTTGCGCAAAGCTTGGGGTGATGATTTTGTAAGTTATACTATTCGCCAACACAAGGGCGTGTCTGTGCACGGCACCCTGTTTCGCATCAGATGTCGTGAGCGCATGATGCTGGATATTTGGGAACTTGTACGCGAAGGGTGGCAAGATTCGGTTGTGGTTAAAGTAAAACTGTCGAACGGTAAAACGGTGCGAGCGCATACCCAACGATTACCTCGCGGACATAATCACGGGTATACGTCACAAGGTATTTCCTATAAACCCTGGCTTATGCCGAAAGTTGATTTTATGCGTATTGCCAGACAAGACGCGTTGCGGTATAGCGAGCTAGTATAAATTTATATTTTTCAGCTAAGCAAGTCTAAAAAACTGGTCACGAGATTGACAGCAGTATGACGCCGACAATCATGACACCGGTGAGTAAGCGTTGTCGTAGTTCAAGCTTTTCATGAAATATAAAGGCTCCAACTACAATGGCGATAATGCCAGAAGACTGGCTAAGTGATGAAAAGATGCTTGGCATTGCAAATGTGCTAGCTAGTGCATATGCGACAGTGGCGATAAATATACAAAGTGCAGGAAATATCATTTGTATGTCAGCAATTTGTCGCAAAGGTGGAAGCTGTTTGGTGACTACAACAAAGAGCCAGCTTGATATGAGAATGCCACCTTCGGTTGCGAGTGGAGTAATCCACGGCCCGAGAGCTTTTGAGATTGGAATAAGCAGAAAAAAATACACTCCCCAACCGACCATAGTAAACAGTGCATACGGTATACCCGCGCGCCAGTTTTTGCTGTCTGAGTTGTTGAGAGAAAACGAGATGAGAACATTGGCAATGACGATGATGCCGATTGCCACCCACTGCAGTATACTCACTGGGTTTCCCAAAAATATGAGGCTCAGTACGACGCTCACAATAGGCGCGGTGCTGGTAATGGGTGAAACAATTCCGATTGGGCTGCGTTCAAGTGCCTTGAAAAATGAGAGCAATGGCAGAAACCCGACCGCGCCCGCGAGCACACCGAGTAAAAACATCTGCCAGTTTTGGACTGCATGCAGGAATGGGATCGCTAAGAGCAAACAGAACCCAACGATGTATATTTCTCGCGTCGCAACGCTTTTTGCCGCGCCGTATTTTTGGATGATGGTCTTCGAAAAAACGGCCGACAGGCCGTAGCCGAACATAGATAGTACACCGAGTAAGATCGAAGACGTCACGATATTCATCTATGGCAAGTATATCAGTTATTGCGCTTGAGGTGTGCATACACTTTGACGTGTTCGCTGGCCATTCGTGCCAGTGTGAAGCGTGTTTCGAAGACATTCCGGCAATAGTCTACGCTGCGTCAAGTTCGTTAGCTAGGCGATTATGATCGTCGAGCAATATCAGAGAAGTCTCTAGGCTGCTCTCCCATACACCAGGGGGCGCTTTCAAAGTATAGCCCACCGGAATTAGACCGAGTTTCTGCTGTCTAACGGTAGTAACCAGCCAATCTCTGGGTGAATCAATACGTGGTGCTCTGTTCCGGTACGCTGTTTCGGCAAATAGTATCGCGCTTGGAGCGAAATAGCGTTGATATTGGTCGGGTGGCAGTATATGTTTGAGTTGACCGCGTTCGCCGAAAAAGGGTTTGATCAGCTTCGTAGGATAGGTTCCTGTTGAATAGTCAAGGAACTGTCCCCAGGTGAGGCACATGACAAGGTCGGATTCAGAAGGTAGCTTCCCGGGGTCAGAAAACGAAGTAACGTAGTGGCCGCGAGACTGGAATTGCCGCGTTGCACGGGCAGACGCGAATTGCCGTGTTGCACGAAAGCCAAGTTGGTGTGCAACGTACGTTACTGCGTCTGAAGCTTCTTCGCAGATGCTCGACGTTGTTAGCGTGTCATTTTGCATAGCCAGATAAGCCTTGTCGCTTCTGAGAGGGTTTTCCTCGAAGATACTATAAAACGCATTTTGGCGAATTTCAGAGACAGATTTTCCAATAATCTCCTCAGCAATAGTTAGTGATGGTTGGAGTATTTTGAGCTCGGTCATAGCGTATATTACAGCACAAAAGTAAGAAAATTAGTATCATTACGCAACATTTTTAACGAAGAGCTTGATATATTATTTTGTGTTCGTATGCCATCTTTTCGAGCGTAAACCTAGTTTCATACACATGTCGGCAGTCGGCGCGTTGTATTTGCTTGACTTCGTTCAGCGCATGAGCGATGTCTTGTACTGCTGCCGCTTCGTTGGTTTTGTTATTCCAGTTCAACTTTTTTTCTATGACAAGTCCAGTTTTTCCGTGCTCAATAACTTCTGGTAAGGCCCCGGAGTCTAAAGCGATAACAGGCGTGCCACAGGCAAAGGCTTCGATGCTTACCATACCGAATGGCTCGTCGAACAGTGATGGCACGAGCAATGCACGGGCATTACCCAAAAAATCGCGTTTTGCTTTTGATTCACCTATGAAGCCGACAAATTCGATTGTTTCGTTGAGCTGTGGTTCAATGATTTCTTGCCAGTAGCGGTCCTTGCTTTCTTCGGTATAGTGTTTTCCGGCAATTTTTAACGTTATAGGCACCGCAGTCGTTTCGTTATATTTGTTCACAGCCGAAATAGCTAGGTGTACCCCTTTTGGCCCAATTATTCTTCCCATAAATGCCACATAATCATCAGTTGGTTTTTCGACAGGAATAAGCGCTGCGTTGTCCAGCCCATGGTAAATATTCCCTACCCAATTCGTGTCTTCTGGCATGCCGGTGCGCTGCGCGTATGACAGCGACAGCCAGTTTAGGTCTTTGTATTTCGGGAAATTGTTTTTGTATTTGACGAGGAAATTAAACGGATCGTGGTGCGTAAACACGACTGGTTTTTTGCATAGCTTCGCAAATGGCAAGGCGATTTCCTCTTCGTTAGTGTATATATGCACAACATCGAACCGGTCGTCGTTTGCTAGTTGATACACTTTTGCAATAAGCTCACTCTGCACTTGCCGAGCAAGAGTAATGAACGTAAATGGATGTTTTTTCAGTAAGTCCATGTATGAATCGCCGCGCCCAGCCAGTTCTTGCTCAAAATAGCGTAAATCTGCCGTACTATTCGGGACGTCAGTATTTACAGGACCCGGCGTAAAAAGGGTGACGTCGAAACCTTGCTTTTTTAGTTCATTGGCAAGCGAAATCGCCAAATGACCAGGCGAAAAAATCACGTGTGGCAAGATGTCACGGTGCATAAAAATATGCGGGACGACCAAGGCAACCCGCATATGTTTTAGACTAGTATTCGGACTACTTTTTTTCATCTAGAAAGCTTAGGTCAAGCTCTTCACTGCTACCCGAATCATCACCATAATAACCGTCAACTTGTGGTTCGTCTGCCATACATACTCCCTTTCTTTACGGACTATCTTATCAGAATAACGCAGGTTCGGTAACGTTGCCTTTTACAGACTGGCGTTGTCTATTTTTATGCCAGGGCCCATAGTTGAGCTAATATACGTACTGATGATGTATGCATTTTTGAGGGAGCTTGGCTTTACGCTCTGGAGGCTGGCGAAGAAAGCGCGGGCGTTTTCGTCTAGTTTGTCGGCGCCGAAGCTTACTTTGCCGATTGCGAGGTGTACAATACCTTGCTTGTCGACGCGGTATTCAACTTTACCACCCTTAGCCTCTGTGACGGCTTTTGCAACGTTGGTTGCGACCGTACCGCTCTTTGGGTTAGGCATGAGGCCACGTGGTCCAAGAAGACGAGCGTACTTGCCGAGTTTTGGCATGAACTGCGGTGTTGCGACGAGCACGTCAAAGTTGATCTGTTCTTTGTCGAGTTGCTTGACGATTTCTTCTTCACCGATGATGTCCGCACCGGCTTTTTTGGCAGCTTCGACTTCATCGACTGGTACAAACGCTGCTACGCGGACGGTTTTACCGGTGCCGTTTGGTAATGTAACGGTTGTACGGATGTTTTGGTCGGCTTGACGGGGGTCAACACCAAGAACAACGTGAACTTCAACGCTCGCGTCGAATTTGACAGGGCTAGTTTCAGAAGCTAATTTGACAGCCTCGACTAACTTGTAGGCTTTGCCTGCTTCGACTTTTTGGGCGAGTTCTTTGTACTTTTTACCATGTCGTTCGCTTTTAGGACGGGTGACAGGCACAGGACCGCGCTTCATATGAGCTTCTGCTTCATCAGATTGAGGCGTTGTGTCGTGAGCAGCTTTACGAGCTTCTTTTTCAGCTTTTTCTTCGGCCTCTTCGGAAGCTTTTTCGCTGCGCTTACCGGCTTTGGCTACTTCTGCCTTGCGCTCGGTAATGATTTCCTTGTCTTCGGTATCTTCCTTACTACTTACAGCTTTTTGCTTGCTGCTAGCAAGTGCCGTTTCGATTTCGGCGATTGTGTTTTTTTCAGTAACCTCGAGTTTTAGCTTTTTAGCTTCCTCGAGCAGTTCGGCTTTTTTAGCCATAGGTGAATCCTTTCGTGGTACATAACGCATACCAATCGGTATGCTCCCAACTTTGGTTAATAACCTAAATAGTATATAACAGAGGTGAAAAAATGTCTAGCGTAATCGTTCAACAGAGCCGTCTTCGTCTACTCGTATGATTTGGGATGCATGAACTGTCTTGGGTACTTCGCCACCGTTAACATAGAGGTCGACGGCGTCACCAAAGTATCTACGAGCTTCGGCGATGTTTCGAGCCACTTGCTTTCCTTCTGGATTGGCACTTGGGGCGATAACAGGGCCGACAGCATCGATAATATTCTTGAGTAGTTCGTCTTTCACTATGCGGTACGCAACGTCGTTGCCACCGCAAAGTATCCATTCTGGCTCATTTGTAGCAGGAACGACGACGCTGGTCGGAATTTTTTGATTTAGGCTGAATGCTTCAATTTGACTACCATGAGCCACTGAGTCCAATTTGGAAATGAGAACTATGCATTGCTTGCTTGCCTCGCGGCTCTTGACTGTGTAGACCTTTTCGACAGCCATTCTACTACTCGCTTTGGCGATAATTCCGTAAATAGTATCCGTGCGAATAACGACGATTCCGTCATGCTGAAGAACGTCGATGATTTTGTGTAGTTCGGTCATATTTCGCGATTTATAGTAGCATATTCTTTCGGTTTAGGCTTGTCTTGGAATAAGGCGCAGCTGTATTTCACGGATTACGAGGAATATGCCAGTAGCGCCGAGTATGTAGAGCCAGTCCTCGAAGTTGAGAGCGGCATTGCCGAAGAAATGAGAAAGGAACGGCGAGTAAACAAGGGCAAGTATTCCACTGATCGAAGCGAGTATAGCGATCCAAAATACTTTGTTGTGGAGTTGATACTTCGAAAAGAGTCCCTTTGCGCTACGTCGTTGAATGATGTTGAACAACTGACTCACGACCATCGTGAGATAAGTCATGGTGGTGGCCGCAAAGTATATCGTACTAGAAGTGTCTATACTGTCGAGGGAGACGCCGTGTCGAGAGAAGTAGAGCAGGTAGTTTACGTAGGCTAAGGTTCCGACTATGATGCCACACCAGACTAAGTCAATAATGTTGCGTAAGTTAAGGATGTGATCTTTCGGGTTTCGCGGCTTGGCTTTCATGAGCTCGCCTTCCCCTTTGTCCCAACCGAGTGCCGCAATGGGCAAAAGTTCGGCAAACAGGTCA
>CAYIYX010000045.1:0-9045 GCA_964367775.1 uncultured Candidatus Saccharibacteria bacterium
AATCAACCCAGGCCACGCCAAGCTCATTGACCTACAGCGCAAAAATCGAGGCTGGACGACCGGACTCATCGCGGTCAAACCAAACTGCTCTATACAGTCGTACGTCTCAGTCTTAACTGCGCTAGCGGAATACAAACCGCTCTCGGTATCCGTAACAAGCCTCCAGGCGATTTCTGGCGCGGGAAAAACATTCGACATGTGGCCCGAAATGGTCGACAACGTCATCCCGTACATCGGCGGAGAAGAGGAGAAGTCCGAAAAAGAACCTCTCAAGATATGGGGACAACTGCTGGAGGACCGCGTGGAACCCGCTGGCAGACCGCTCATACACGCCACATGTATACGCGTCCCTGTTACGAATGGCCACATGGCTTCGGTGCGCGTGCAGTTTGACGATACACCTTCGAAAGACGCCATCCTCTCTGCAGTACAAAATTACAACAATCCAATCGCCGAACTTGATTTACCATCCGCACCGAAACAACTTATCCAATACCTTCCGGCTGACGATCGACCGCAAACAAAACTCGACCGAGACTATGAACACGGCATGGGCGTCTCCATGGGTCGACTGCGTCAGATTGACGAGCATAGCTGGGAATTCCTCGCCTTGTCTCACAACACGCTTCGTGGCGCCGCTGGAGGAGCGGTTCTCATGGCCGAACTTCTCGCGAAGCGAGGTTATATCCAGCACCGAGCCTAGCAATGAAGCCTCTCGTTGTGTCATAATAAAGACTCGATAAGATGATTATTCTTAAGGAGGTACTATGAGCAGAGCCGGTCAACTACCTAGCGCAAGCGATCTCATAAATCTTGAGCAAGTTATCGATGCCTATTATGCGCTCGAGCCAAGCGCTGACGACCCAGCCCAGAAGGTGGTTTTTGGCACATCTGGCCATCGCGGCGCATCCCAAAAAACCAGTTTTAATCAAGCCCACATAGTTGCTGTCACTGCTGCTATAGTTGAATACCGAAAAAACCAAGGCCTCGGTGGTGCGATTTTGGTCGGGTTTGACACCCATCTCTTGTCGCTACCTGCCTTCAGGTCGTGTCTTGAGGTTCTAGCGGCAGCTGCGGTCGATTTTTCGATCGATACACACATTCGTCAGGACCTCATAGAACAAGCGCTTCAGGGCCAAGCTCCAGAAGGTTGTGCAATGTGGACGCCAACTCCAGCAATTTCGCATGCCATATTGCGCACAAATAACAACAAGACGAGCAACTCTGAGCTATCAGACGGCATTATCATCACACCGAGCCACAACCCACCAACGGATGGTGGCATAAAATACAATCCCGCTCACGGCGGACCAGCCGGAAGTGAGACGACAAACTGGATTGCAAACCGAGCAAACGAGCTACTACCGAACTGGCAATCGATTCCCCGGCTTAGCTTTGACGAGGCTCTCCTGAAAGCGAATCGAGTTGATTTTCGCCACGACTATGTTCAAGATCTCGCAAACGTTATAGATATGCCGGCAATCAAACAAGCGGGTATTCGTATTTGTGCGGACTCTCTCGGAGGAGCTTCGGTCGACTACTGGAGCGAGATTGCCAAAGTATATGGGTTAAACTTGGCCGTTGCAAACCCAAAAGTTGACCCTACCTTCCGTTTTATAACACTCGACTGGGATGAAAAAATCCGAATGGACTGCTCTTCGCCTAACTCGATGGCCGGAACACTAGAAAAAGCCAACGCTTCGGATAAATTTGATTTATTCACTGGCAATGATGCTGATTCCGATCGACATGGTATCGTCGCTCGCAATCCAAGCAGTGGTAGGTTTGAACTTATGAACCCAAATCATTTTCTTGCTACGGCGATTAGCTACCTGTTCGGAAAGGGCAGGCCAAACTGGTCAAGCGACCTAGGTATCGGCAAAACCTTAGTTAGTTCAAGCTTGATCGATAGAATAGTTAACGGCTTAGACAAGCGACTAGTTGAAGTCCCTGTCGGCTTTAAGTGGTTTGTCGATGGACTAACTGATGGTTCAATTGGTTTTGGCGGCGAAGAGTCGGCAGGCGCCAGTTTTCTGAGACTCGACGGCAAAGTCTGGACGACCGATAAGGACGGTATAATCCTCGCTCTGCTTGCAGCAGAAATTATGGCAAAAACTAGCAAAAGCCCCGTTGAAGTCCACCGGGAACTGACTGATACCTACGGCGAGAGTTGGTACGAACGGATCGATGCTCCGGCTAACATCGAGCAAAAGGCAAAACTTGCCTCACTAAGCCCTGATCAGGTCACGGCGTCTGAAGTGGCTAGTGAAGAGATTGTCAGTAAGCTCACGACCGCTCCCGGT
The DNA here is from genome assembly GCA_964367775.1 of uncultured Candidatus Saccharibacteria bacterium. Classification (GTDB taxonomy): domain Bacteria; phylum Patescibacteriota; class Saccharimonadia; order Saccharimonadales; family Saccharimonadaceae; genus JAPUDS01. The sequence goes on from CAYIYX010000045.1 coordinate 2,304, forward strand.
AACGGAGCAGGTATTGGCGGCCTCAAAGTTATTACGAAAAACGCATGGTTCGCAGCTCGTCCAAGCGGCACCGAAAATGTTTACAAAATATACGCTGAAAGCTTTGTATCGCCTGAGCACCTAAAAGAGGTTCAGCAGTCTGCAAAAAATGTCGTCGACAAGGCCCTTAACTAGGTAACACGGGTTAATTACTTGGAGTTTCGCAAATGATTACACTCACTCATAACTCAGTCTACGCTGTCGTTAACCCCGATGGAGCGTGGGTGGAGGAACTACGTTCGGACGGACAGCCCATACTGTTCCCGAAAACAGAGCTCACGAGCGAGAGTGGCGAACGAAAAACTCGCGGTGGCATGCACGTCTGTTTGCCAAATTTCGGACCTGGCGGAGACAGCGGGCTAGCTCAGCACGGTTTTGGACGCACCGCAGAATGGGACATCGTCAGCCAGTCAGACAATTCTGTACTGCTTCGCCTACAAAACCCACCGCTAGACCCTGTGGCTTATTCTGGTCTTGAGGCGACGCTCCAATACACCCTAGACATGCAGCAGCTCGTGTCTACGTTACGTATCAAAAATACTGGGCGAGAAGCTCAGCGCTCTGCGCCTGGATTTCACCCATATTTCTACATAGATGAATTAGAGACTGCCGTGTTGGTAAACAACAAACTATATGAGCTTTCTGAACTTGCCGGAACCGAGTTCATAACCACAGAGAGCATTACCTTGAAAACATCCGGACGAAGCCTTGTCATCACCCAAGAAAACCTGTCGACCTGGGCGCTCTGGACGGACGGCCTAGCGAACTACGCTTGTGTCGAGCCGACCTACGGCGGGTACCGTTTCCTTGAGCCGCCAACCCATGACGAACATCTCGCTCCAGGTGCCGAGAAATCCTTTTCTTGCACAATCAGCTGGTAATACCTTAAGGATACTGAATGCGGGTGACACTCGGCGGGGCGGCCCCAAAATACGTTTCGTTCGACGAAACTATTTTAGGGGCGGACCGAGCGGCAGGACCCGCAGTCGAGCGAAGCTACGTGGCAAACGAAGTTTGGCGACGACGCAAGCGGAACTACCGCCATCCTAGCACTCTCACTTGACGAGTGCTAATTTATTTCGGTATACTAAGGCCACAATAGATAAACAAAGGAGGAAAACAGTGAGTACTGTCGTTACACCACTTGCCGACCGAGTCGTTGCAGTCCGCGAGAAAGCCGAAGCAAAGACCGTCAGTGGGCTATACTTACCAGATAGCGCCAAGGAAAAACCGTCATACGCTGTCGTTGAAAGCGTCGGTCCAGATGTAAAAAGCCTGAAAAAGGGCGACAAGATCGTTTTCAAAGAATACTCGACAACCGAGCTAAAAATAAATGCCGTTGAGTACTTGATAGTGAAAGAGGAAGACATTTTAGCGAAAATCGCATAGTAGATGTTGAATTTTAGATTTTAGAAGATTAACAACATAGTACAGAAGACGATTTTGCAATTATTCTATAATCCAAAATCTATCTTCTACAAAGGAGGCATATGGCCAAAAAGATATTTTACGATGACGAAGCCCGTACTCGCGTACTCGGCGGAGCGCAAGCGCTCTACGACGCGGTAAAAGTAACTATGGGACCAAAGGGTCGCAACGTAGTAATCCAAAAAGGCTACGGCGCGCCGACCATTAGCCACGACGGCGTTACCGTTGCCGAAGGGGTTGATTTACCCGAAAACGACGACGAAACCCTCGGGTATAAAGTTGGTGCAGAACTCATAAAAGAGGCTGCTAAAAAGATGAACAAAACCGCTGGCGACGGCACTACTACCGTTACGGTTTTGACCTACAACATCTTGAAAGAGGCCAACCGCCTTATTACCGCAGGGCACAACCCTATGGAGCTTCGTAAGGAAGTTGAAGCAGCCGGAGCGGAAGTACTTGCTGGTCTTGAAAAGATGTCCGTCCCTGTTACCGAAAAAAACGTTGCAGAAGTTGCAACAATCTCTGCTGGTGATGCCGAAATCGGCACCCTTATCGCCGACGTCATAGCCAAAGTTGGCAAAGACGGCGTTGTAACGGTCGAAGAAGGAAAGAGCTTCAAGATGGAAGCGGAAGTGGTCGAAGGTTTCACATTCGACAAGGGCTACGTCAGCCCCTACATGTCAACCGACACCGCTCGCATGGAAGCGGCTTATGAAAAACCAGCTATCGTCATCACCGACGGTAAGGTTTCAAGCGTCCAAGAATTTCTACCAATCCTTGAAAAACTGGCCCAGGCTGGCAAAAAGGATGTCGTCCTTATAGCGGAAGACGTCGAAGGGGAAGCGCTGGGTGTGTTGATTCTTAACAAGCTTAAGGGCGTGTTTAACACCGTTGCTGTCAAAGCTCCAAGCTTCGGCGACCGCCGCAAAGACATACTCGAAGACATCGCCACTTTGACTGGCGCAACCGTCATCTCAAGCGAGCGGGGAATTACCTTTGAAAACGCCGGACTTGAGGTTATCGGTTCGGCCCGCAAGGTTATAGTCTCAAAAGACGAAACGACCATCATCGAAGGTGCCGGCGCTGAAAGCAGTGTCAAAGACCGCATTGACCAAATTAAAGCTCAATCGACCGCTGCAACGAGCGAATACGACAAAGAAAACTTCGACAAACGAGCCGCTGCACTATCTGGCAAAGTCGCGGTCATTAAGGTCGGTGGCGCCACCGAAACCGAGATCGAAGAGAAGAAATTCCGCGTCGACGACGCCGTAGCAGCCACAAAAGCCGCTCTGTCCGAGGGAATTGTTCCAGGCGGTGGTGTGACGCTTGTAAACTTAGCTGATGCTCTGAAGGGTTCAGAAGCCGGTACGGGACTACTCCGCGAAGCTCTATACCAGCCATTCCGCCAGCTAATGCTCAATGCCGGACTCAACTCCGAGGCATTGCTCGCTCAAGTACAGGGTGCGAAACCGGGTTTTGGTATCAACGTAAATAACCCTAAAAAAATCGTCGACCTAAAGGCTGATGGCGTCGTTGACCCAGTCATGGTTACGAAACAAGCTATCCAAAACGCCGTTTCTATCGCCGCAACCGCGATGACCATGGGCGCGCTCGTCGTTACCATCCCTGAAAAAGAGGCGCCGGCCGCTCCGGCTGGTATGGGTGGCATGGGGTACTGAGCCAGATCTTAGACTGCAGATATTGGACCTTAGAATCAGAATTTTGTGGACACTTTTTGTGACTGCGTGCTTATCTAAGCTCTAAGAACTAAGATCTAATACCAAAAAGAGGCCTGCGTGAGGCCTTTTTTTGGTAACAATTCGTTTCTACTGAGCTGGGTGCGAGAAATAGTCAATCTCTTTGATAACATCTAGGAGTGCTTCAGCACGACGAGTCTCATCTTCAATCGTCTTCGCAGTTATGTGCGCCTGAGACACAAGGCTCTTGTCGTCGGTCGAACGAATGATAAGCAGGAGAGTGTCAAACTTATCTTCTGGAGAAAGGTTGAGCTTGTCAACCAGTGGTCGCAACTCTGTAAGTGCCTCTTTTTTGATTGATTCTAGGTCATTGTCGGCCATCGACAAAACTGGGGTAGCTGGCTCTGCAGACATCGCAACCGGCATAGGAAGAGCCGTCGCCACAGGAGGAACGCTTGTCGCCTCAAACTGTAGCCCGTCGTCCGATGGGCTCGTGTCTGCCGGCTCATCTGGGGCGGCGACCGGGCCAGCCGGGGATGTCGTTAAGGTGTTATTCATACTTTCGAGTACTTTTGCCAACTCTTGATCGTCTGTCGCTGCCTGTGCTGGTGCTACTAAATCCATACCCACCCCTGTTTTACTACTATTATTACTTGAATCAATCATATCATAAGCGTAAGAATTTTTGTATAGTTACATCGCTATGGAGGGACCCGCCACGTCCCGTGGCCTCGAAAGTTCACAGTGGTGAGCCCAGCTCACCCCGGAACATTTCCTTGCAAACAGCCGCAAGCTGTTCTCACCCTCCGGTGACATTTCGGAGTGAATCCGAAATTGACGCCTCGTGTGCTTTTATCGCGCATAATCTTATCATAAGGCTTGTGTTAAATACGGTATACTAATTACATGGATATACTTGACGACTTAAACCAGATAAGGCAGCGCGACACGAAGAACGCTTTAGGTATGGCAGGCGAAGAGCCCGGCCAGCTCTTGCAAGACCTCATAATCCATAATCTTCCAGAGAGCATCCCAAATTTCGAACAAATTATCGTGGCCGGCATGGGAGGATCTGCGCTCGCTGGCGACACCTGCCGCGACTGGCTCGACCTTCCTGTACCGTTCCAGGTCGTTAAAGACTATACTCTACCGAAATATGTCAATCCTACAACACTCGTTATCGTTTGCAGTTTCTCGGGAAATACCGAGGAAACCATTGCCGCATTCCACGACGCTCGCGAAAAAAGCGCTCACGTCGTCATAGCAGCCGGGAAGGGGAAACTCGTTGAAATTGCCGAGGCCGAACACTTGCCCTACGTCATAATGCCCTACGACGGAGTCACTCCTCGCATGTTCCTCGCAACCAACATTCGCGCTTTCCTAGAAATATTCACCGCTTATAGCATCGTCGACAAAACAATCCTTCGCGAACTCGAAACTGTTGCGAACAACCTCACTGAAGTTGCAAAAAAGTGGGGCATCGAGGTGCCATTTAAAGCCAATATCGCAAAGCAGCTCGCTTGGCACTGTGCTGGAAAGACGCCGATTTTTTATGCTAGCGCCCGCTTTCGTTCGGCAGCTTACAAGTGGAAAATCGCTATCAACGAGTCAGCCAAAAACACTGCCTGGTGCGACGAATACAGCGAATTCAACCACAATGAATTCATAGGCTGGGCATCACATCCCGTCGAAAAGCCTTTTGCCATATTCGACATTCGTTCTAGCTTTGAAAATACCCGCATAGCGAAACGTTTCGAAATAAGTAACCGTCTCCTGAGTGGTCTACGCCCCAAGGAAACTGAAATCTGGCTCGAGGGCGAAACCATGCTCGAACAATTCCTCTGGAGTAATATACTCGCCGACTATACCAGCGCCTACCTTGGCATTTTGAATGGCGTCGACCCAGCACCCGTTCCGCTTATCGAAAAGCTCAAACAAGAACTAGCTGATTCGTAACTGTTCGGCTAATGCTGCTAATTCTTCGTGATTCGGTTCGTCTTTTGTTGGTAGCGCCCTATATTCACCTCCGGCCGAAAACGGGAACACTTTCACGTGCGCATGATCTGAAACTTCAAGCCCTTCAATCATGACCCCGACACGCTCTTTCTCTGGGAAAACCTCGCGCAATTTCGTGCCGACTTTTTTCACCGCCAGCATGAGGGCAGTGTAGTCCTCGTCTGAAAGATCCCAGACAAATCCAACTTGCTTTTTCGGCACTACCACCACCTGTCCCTGTTGAATCGGGTAGATATCCATAAACGCAAAAGTTTTCTCGTCTTCATAGACCTTATGACAGGGAATCTCTCCCTGTATAATCTTCGTAAAAATTGAATCTTGCATAACTTTAGTATACACCGCGCATCTGTTAAAATATGTGAGCAGCCATGGAGAGGTGCAGGAGTGGTTGAACTGGCCGCTCTCGAAAAGCGGTAAGGCGCAAGCCTTCGAGGGTTCGAATCCCTCCCTCTCCGCCAGATTAAAGACGTACCCATGGTAGGTCTTTTTAATTTACCCCGGCGCGATATCGCTTCTAAGGATTTCTCAATGGCTATAAGGTACAAAAGTGAGCGATTCGGCGAAGCGCAGTGCGTAAAAAGGGGTGGGGAAATGTCCGGCGCGATATCGGCCTAAAGGCCTCCTCCGTTCATTCGCAAAAGAAAATGCTTGCAGCGCTTTCTTTTGCTTCATTCACTTCGCCGAACGCACGACTACGGTATTTGCTTCGCAAATCCCTGTCGTGCGTTCGGACCATGCCAAGGTAACCAAAGAAAAAAGGCCAGAGAACTGACCTTTTTTCTTTGGTACACCCGGCGCGATTCGAACGCACGACCTTCGGCTCCGCAAGCCGACGCTCTATCCAGCTGAGCTACGGGTGCTCAGTGCATGTGAAAACATGCAAGAACAGGGGCTAGTGTAGCATATTTTTCAGAGGTAGACAACTAAAAATTCAGTCGACTTGCTAGTTTGTCTATGAAATGCGGCTTAATATCTTCCATGGGAAGCGTCCTACCAAGCACATCAACAATCTGCTCACCTAAATCACCAGAGAAGTACACATTAACACCTGGCGAGAACCGTTTGTTCGGCAGCAAAACTGCGTAGTACACGGCGCCTTCTTGCAAAACACCAAAAGCTCGAAAATCACTCAGTTTAAAGTGCTTGTCGTTCACCGAAATCTCATCGGAGCTTAAGCTATACTGCATTTCTGCAGCTGGACGCTTCGCTAGTACAATAACCGCTACAGTCATGACGACTATCAACACGGCAAACGTGTACTCTTTTATAACAAAGATCGCGAACATAAGTAGTGCAAAAGCCACCAAAACCGCTCCCACAAACCACATATTTGTCTTTTCATGCTCAACGTACTCTGAAGCACTCCACTTTATAGCATTGTTTTCTCGTACTTCCGCCACAGGAGCGGCGGCATCACGTACGACAATAGCCTCTTCGGGCGAGACCGCATGCGGTTGATTCGCTTCCTCTTGAAATACATTACTCGGGGTAGTCGGTTGATTTTCTGGTTGCTGATCCATGCTTATGATTATATCATTAGCGTTATAAGAAAGGAAAAAAGA
>CAYIYX010000046.1:0-8352 GCA_964367775.1 uncultured Candidatus Saccharibacteria bacterium
CGCCCATCAAGGACCACAGCTTGCTCTAGAGGTGTTATTGGGAGGCAGAACATGGCAACAAGCCATTCAGGAAGATTGGCGAAAGAAAAAAGCCTGGCAGCCAGGCTGGAAGTATGAGGCATAAAGTGAAGACCAAGGCAGTCCAATGTACGCATGACAGCCCTTCCGAATCACCTGTCTAACGCGCTACTTTTTGGGACTGTTCCGCGCGCCATTTAGAAATCTCGCCATGATGACCACTCAGCAGTACCTCTGGTACTTTCATGCCCTGCCATTCTTCTGGACGCGTGTACTGGGGGAATTCTAGAGTTTCGCCGTCACTAAAACTCTCGATCTCGGCGCTCGTTTCGCCACCCAGTACGCCCGGAATGAGCCGAACGATGCTATCGATTATAGTCATGGCTGGTAACTCCCCACCAGTTAGCACGTAGTCACCAACGCTTATTTCCTCGTCAACGAGCTTCAATATTCGCTCGTCGTAGCCCTCGTAGCGCCCGCAAATGAATACATAGCCGTTTTCTGACACACTATGCGTTCTCGCAAATACCTGCTCCCAGCGACGCCCTCGTGGTGTCATGAGCAGCACTTTTGCTGTCGGGTCGTTCTCTTTCGCCGTCTGTACTGCGTTCCAGAGCGGTTCAATCATAAGCAACATGCCATCACCACCACCGTACGGCTTGTCGTCAACCGACCTTCGCGGCCCTAGGCCGTATTCACGGAGGTTTATGGTCGAAAGCGCTACAATCTCGTCCTTTTGCGCCTTCCACATCATGGAATTCTCAAAAACACCCGTAAACATCTCGGGGAATAGCGTTATAACTTGAAACTTCTTCATCGGGTAAAGTAAGCCTTTCTCTGCCAGGCTTACTACCCGACACGTCTGTTACAAGTGTAGCAAGTATTGACTTTTTTGTCTATTAGTGTTATTATACATTCAGCTTTTTGCTCAGGTATCTCCAGGGCGAAAAGTCGCCCTTACCTCTGCTCTAGAAAGGAAGCCATGAATTCCAAAGAGTTGAGAGAGAACGCGGTCTTCGCCGTGTTCTCCTCGACCACGATGGCCTTAATGGCCATCGTGGTACTTGCAGCAATGATGAAAGTAGGGTGGCCAGACACGGCCATCCTAATGCTCGCGGGAGCTTTTCTTGCAGCTCTCGCTGGTCACAACGCCGGCAAGGCGCTCGAATTCACTCTCCTGTACATCAAGGAGGTGATCAACCCAACGAACCCAGAATACGAGGAGGAGGTGGGCTAAAGCCCGCCGAAAGTGAAAATAGCAGCCCTTTGGCTCAAACTGGTTGAGATGCCTCGCATCTCCCGGTTTACAGCCGGCCAGCTTGAGCTCTTTCGGTGGGCTATTTTCATTTTCAGCGTGCTGTAAAATTTCGGTAGTTGGGGTGATTACTAAAAGCCTCTTTCTTTCCCGTTATGCACTGAGCCTTGACTATTTTGTTTATTACTGCTTTAATATTTCTATGGACGAAAACGATTTAGTAATTAACCCTCACAAAAACAGATTCAGCGACGCTGCCGCCCCTGAATCAAAAAAATGGGACGATTTACTCGGTGAAGGCGAAAATGAGGCTATAACCCTTGACGAACGATACGGCGAAGGTTGGCATCAGAAAGTAAGATTCTCGAACAGTACGCCAGAAAAGCCAGCCCCGAACCCGTCCCCGCCAGATCATGCCGCGCCACTAGCAACCAGTGCTATACACACAGCCATTAACAAGCTTCGGGACTAAAGGGTTCAATAGAAACAACCCTCGAACAATTACGCGTTCGGTCGTTTATAGCTACTATAGCTAACCTTGCTGAATGTACGTTCAGATTGCCTCGGTACAGAAACCTCACTAACACAACCAAAAAGCGGCCTATTTTGGGCCGCTTTCTAGCACATATAAGTCTCTAACTTGCGTTAGTTCGTTATCTCGCAGTTCATGTGCTGAACTGATACTGATTATATATCTAAATCGTCTAAGTCCGCAAGCTCTGCGCGGGTCTTTTTTGCGAGGTCGGAGCTGTTATCCACAGTTGTATCTGTTGAGTTGTCCCCAAGCACGACATCATCGTCATCATCTTGCACTGACGCTGTCGTTGTTGGGTCGGCCGCAGGTGCTGCAAAACGTGGCGTTCCGCGTTCGCTTTCTGGGCGATCGATGTCAACAATCTTGAGATTGTACCGTGCATCGTTCTTCGTACCAAGTGCGCGAAGTAGAGCGCGGAGGCTTTGCGCTGTTGAGCCACGCTTGCCTATAACCCGACCGATGTCCTCTGGGTCAACGGTGAGTTCAAGCAAAACACCCTTTTCATCTACGGAACGGTCGATCTTCACCGCTTCTGGCTTGCCCACCAAGCTCTTCACTATGTATTCTATAAATTGTTGGTCAATTGTTACTGACATTCAGCCTCTCCTCATGATATTACGTTGTCTTACTCTACTATTGTACCGCAAAATGGTTACGCCAGGCTAGAAAAAATCCGCCAACTTGGGCGGATTTCGTTTTACTATTTCGTAGCTTCCTCTGGAGCGGCCTCGACCGGCTCTTCAGCTGGAGCTTCCTCGACGACAACCTCTTCGGCTGGCTGGTTTTTGCGTAGTTTTTCTGCATTCTTAATGACAGATTTCTTCGCGCTCTTCAAGACAACCCACTCTGGCAACTTCACCTTATTTTCTTTCAAAATTTTGGCGACACGAGGGGTAGGCTGCGAGCCATTCCCGAGGTAAAATTCGATCTTTTCAGTGTCTAACTTAACTTCTTTGGTATGTGGGTTGTAGCTGCCGACATACGCGACAACACGACCACTCGACGGATGACGGTGAGATTCCTGAACTGCTAAACGGTATGTTGGGTAGCCTTTTCGGCCGAGTCGTTGCAAACGGATTGCGAGCATAGTACGTAAAAATCCTTCTCTTATAAATAATTTCTTAAAGTCAGTGAAAGATTATACCGTATGTGCGCTCAAGAGTCAATCTGTTATGTCTACTTCCACAACAAGCGGGAGATGGTCTGATACCTCAATCCTTGGACACTCTTTGCATAGCACGCTCACATCGGGACTCACAAACATCATGTCGACCGCCGCCGTCGCATACCCTGGAAGTGTTTTCCGTGCAAGATTAAACGTCGTCTGCAGCTCATCACCGAAGACGTTCGCCAAGTGATTAAGTCGGGTGAATGCTTCATTTGTCGGTTTCGCGTTCGTGTCTCCTGCAACCACTACGCGCTCTTTGCCTTTAGTTTCTCGTATAAGTGCGTCACTCATAGCCTTTCGTCGTTCGTCATACTCCTCACCAACGAGGTTCCACGGACCATGTACGTTATGAAGCGAAACTTCTTTACCCTCAACTAAAACCCGTACAATCTGAAGCATCGACGGGTGTAACGGTGCGGTCTCGAACGAATCCCGATACGCTTCGGTGTACGGACGGTCAAAGTACAACGCCTTTGTTTCGACTATTGGGAAACGTGAAAAAACCGCTGTTCCGCTGTATGACCGGCCGTCGCTCGTATCGTAGTCCCGATACTGTGGCGTAAAACTCGAAAAATCGTAGTCAAGTACGTTAGAAAAATGTTGCATCGTGCGTAAGCGTGGCTCAAGCGTACGATCAGCACTACTATGCACTTCCTGAAGTAGCATAACGTCGGCGTTATTTTGGCATAAAAATGGAACAAGCGTGTCCATGAGCACGCCTCCGTGCTCAATATTCAGGGAAAGAATACGGAGCTTCGCCACTTGACCCTTACTTCTTGTTCCGCTTTTTATACTCGGCAAGCGCAGCCGTTGCGGCTTGCTGTTGCGCTACTTGCTTCGAAGGACCTTCACCAACGCCCATCAAATTCTCGCCAATATACACGCCCAGTCGAAAGACTTTCTCGTGGTCAGGACCGATCTCTTCGATCACTCTGTATTGCGGTGTCATGCCATCAAGCGCCTGTGACACTTCCTGTAAGTGACTCTTTGGGTCACGCCAGCTTCCCTCTTCCAAAATACCTGCAAGCTTGTACAGAATATGTTGTTCTATAAACTTTTCTGCAACTTCGTAACCCTGGTCTAGATAAATCGCGCCAGTAAGCGCCTCGAACGAGTTCGCCAATATTTGAGCCCGTGCTCGGTCGCTCCCCTGTTTTTCACCGCGGCTCATGCGTATGAGTGATCCGTAGTCGAGTTTCTTACCGGCGTCGGATATACTCTCGGTCCGAACCAGAGAACTTCGCCAACTCGTCAAAATACCTTCTGGTTCAGAAAAATTCAGGTACAAATAGTTCGTCACCGCTAGCTCAAGCACGGCATCACCAAGGAACTCAAGTCGCTCGTTATGTTCGCGCGTGCTTTTTTTGTGCTCATTTACGTAGCTACGATGCGTCATTGCGGTCAAAAACAGCTCGATGTTGTTAAATTCAAACCCTAGCTTTTCCCGTGCAAACGCTTGAAATGGCTCGGTGTGAACACCCTGTGCTACCATTCTACAGGCCCTTTTCCCGAATTCGCTTCATAGCAAGTAACATAAGCTTTCCGATGTCTTCGTATTCTATAACATCCAACGCTTCGTGGAAATCAAACCACTTTATGCCGTTCATCCACTCTTCCTTCTGAATCTCCGAACCGTCAGTTTTGATCTTCATAAGGTAAATTTGCGTGGTCATAAGAACTAGCGTGTTCAATCGACGGTAGCGAAAATGAATCTTACCAAGCCAACATATAGGCTCAAGGTCGTGCAAACCGGCTTCCTCACCAATCTCACGTATAGCCGTTTCCTGTGCCGTTTCGCCTTCCTCAATGTGCCCTTTCGGTATAGTCCAACGATCTTTCGCATCCTGAATGAGCAAAATTTCAATCTTGCCTTTTTTCCCATGGCGAAAGACTACTCCACCAGAGGTCGGTTCTCGAACTACCTCGTCAATACTCGGTTTCTTCCTAGAAAAATATTTCTTGATGTTATCAAACTTTGGTGGTTGCATCTGCATCGTCTGACCCTCCGGCAAGTATGCGGTAGGCTGTGCCGAGCACGCCATTCACAAACTTGCTTGAGTTATCAGAACCAAAAGCTTTGGCTAGCTCAACAGCTTCGTTGATCACTACCTTCGGTGGAACAATGTCTTTCAACTCTTTGAGTTCGTAGATTGCCATCCGAAGAATCATGCGGTCAACGCGTGCTATCTGAGCAATAGGCCACTCTGGAGCAATAGGTTGAATAATCTCATCAAGGCTTGTTGTATCCTTGATGACACCATTCACCACTCTCTCGACAAAGCCTTGGTCGCCAATAGTTTCCTTATAGCGTTCAAGATTTCGCCCAAGTACCTCTGTAACGTCAAGATCACCATCCGCACACTCGGTGCGAAATTCGTATTCGTAGAGTGTTTGGAGGGCGATTATACGTCCAAGATGCCTGTTAGATGCCATAACTTCGGTTCTTCTTTTTTAAATAATAAATGTGCTTAGGTTTCAGAACGGGCTACTTGCTTGCCTTGCCTGTTTCGTTCTTGGTAGTACGAACTTTCACCGGTGATTTGCCGTTTACGATTCGTGCCAACTTGAGGACAAGGTGGCTGCGACGTAGACCCGTTTTACGCGGACTCGTCTGTTTCTTTGGTTTACCCATGTGCTAAAAACTCCTTTTTGAGCTTCTTTTGATATAACTTGAGTACCATTCTACCAGCCATCTCTTGTCAAGTCAAAGATATTACACAATAGTGTTGACATTTCATCGTGCTTGTGGTAAGATACTAAACATGACGAACATCCTTTCATCCCCAGATCATAAGAATATTATTAAAGGCGCTACGGTATCTCTTGTTGGTGCACTGGCGCTGTCGCCGCTTGCCGGCTGTAGTAGCCCGTCTCTACGTACCACTCCAGGAGACATCGTTTGTTCTGGTATGCAAGTTGTACCTGTTGAAAAAGGTGACACATTTGACGGAGCTAACGGCATCGTTGCAACACATATTGACACCAAGGGAACAATCGATCCAGAAGATGACCCATCAGAATTCAGAGAAGCAGTTGATGGCCTAACGTTCCATTTGGGCGAAGTCTCCGCTGGACGGGCTAAGGCTGGTGACACATTTGTTATTTCTGGACGGTACGACGTCAACCCCAAACATCTAACAGCCGGTGAAGCTTTAGTTTTACCACAACATTGCGTTGAGGTTAAAAAAAATAAGCAGTAGTTTTCGCTAGTCATTTACTTTAAGACGACATTTACCAACCGACCCGGGACGACAACGACTCGGGTCGGTTTTTTGTTTGCCAAGAACTCTTGAACGCGGTCGTTGGCAAGAGCAAGGGTTTCAAGCTCTTCCTTGGAGACATCGGCTGACACCTCGAGCGTCGCGCGAACTTTGCCATTCACCTGAACGACTATAGTAACGACATTTTCAACCAAAAGCGCCTCGTCATACATTGGCCAAGGCGAAACATGAACTGAGTCTTCGTTTCCAAGTTCTTTCCAAAGCTCCTCGGAAAGATGCGGCGCGAACGGTGCCACAAGCTTCACTAACGACTCGAGAGCGAACGACCATATTTCCTGGCTTATTGCGGCATTTTTCATCTTGTAGAGATCGTTCACGTACTCCATGAGAGCAGCAATGGCGGTGTTAAAACGCATGTCATCTAGGTCATTACTCACCTTTTTAATAACCTTGTGAGTCAGGCTGAGAAGTTTTGCTCCGTCTTCTGTACGCTCTTCTAATCTGGCATCCCCTCGCTCTTGCACGACATTCCATACCCGGTTCAAGAAACGATGTGTTCCGGCCACGCCTTCCGAACTCCACGGCGTTGTCATGTCGTACGGCGCGATAAATGCAATGGAAAGACGCAGGGCGTCAGCTCCATAGCCTTGGTCGACGATCTCGATTGGATTTGTGACATTGCCGAGACTTTTACTCATCTTGCGACCATCTTCGGCAAGTATAATGCCCTGACCACGCCGCGCCGCATACGGTTCCTTTGTGGGGACAAGACCGATGTCATAGAAAAATTCGTGCCAAAAGCGACTGTAAAGAAGGTGTAGCGTGGTATGTTCCATGCCACCTAAGTACAAGTCAACCATGCCCCAGTACTTGAGCTTTTCTGGGTCAGCAAAAACGGTGTCATTATGCGCGTCGAAGTAACGGAGGTAGTACCAGCTCGAACCAGCCCAGTTCGGCATCGTGTCCGTCTCGCGTTTTGCAGGACCACCACAAGTAGGACAGGCTACATTGACCCAGCTTTCGATTGCCGCCAGTGGACTTTCGCCGGTGTCGGTCGGCTCGTATTGGTCAACTTCTGGCAAAGTGACGGGTAATTGTTCGTCAGGAACAGCCACGACGCCACATGTTTCGCAGTGAACTATGGGGATCGGTTCGCCCCAGTAATGTTGTCGGCTAAAGATCCAGTCACGCAAGCGGTAGTTAACCTTTTCTTGCCCCTTACCTTCACGCACCAAATGCTGAACAATCTGTTCGCGCGCTTCAGCGGACTGGAGGCCAGTATGCGCACCGGAGTCGACTAAAACTCCGTCGCCATGAAAACAACTGTCTCCTTCGACTTTTTTACCTTCGACAACCGTTTTTATAGGTAAGTTGAACTTTTCAGCAAAAGCATGGTCGCGTTCGTCGTGCGCGGGAACCGCCATAATCGCACCAGTCCCGTACCCGGCGAGAACGTAGTCGGCAATCCAGATGGGGATTTCTTCGTGTGACAACGGATTTACGGCATAAGCCCCTGTGAAAACTCCGGTTTTTTCACGGTCAGTATCTTGTCGCTCGACTTCGCTTTTCGCCTGGGCTTGCTGGATATACTCGTTAACGGCTTCACGTTGTTCGTCCGTGGTCATTTCTGCGACTAATTCATGCTCTGGTGCAACAACCACGAAAGTCGCTCCGTACAGCGTGTCGGCGCGTGTGGTAAACACCTTTAACGTCTTCCTGAGTTGGTGCGCAATGTCAAAATCAATCTCTGCACCTACCGAACGACCGATCCAGTTGATCTGTTGGTCGGCGATGCGTGAAGGAAAATCTAACTCCTCAAGGTTTTTAACAAGTTTGTCAGCGTATTTTGTAATACGAAGCATCCACTGATTGAGCTGTTTTTTCTCGACTGGCGTGTCGCAACGTTCGTGTTTTCCGTCAACCACCTCTTCGTTCGCAAGACCAGTTTTGCATTTTGGACACCAGTTAATCGTGATGTTGTCCTGGTAAGCCATGTCGTGTTTGAAAAATTGCAAAAACAACCACTGAGTCCACCGGTAATAGTCAGGGTCAGAGGTTCGAAAGCTTCTCGACCAATCTATAGAGAGGCCGAGCCGTTCAAACTGTTTTTGGAAATTGCCGACGTTTTGGTCGGTGGCGTCTTGGGGGCGCATCT
>CAYIYX010000047.1:0-5111 GCA_964367775.1 uncultured Candidatus Saccharibacteria bacterium
ACATAGGAGTCGTGAATGGAGCGAGTACTACAGTCGGGTCTTTGTCTAGTACTGGTGAGGGTTGGTGGATGGGCAGCATCATGGGACTAGGACTGAGCGGACTTGGTTTGGCAAGCTTGGTTTATAGGTATTTAGTACAACGAAAAAATAGCTACTAGAAGCCTTACTTGACATATTAAAAAGTTTATGCTAATATGTTAGCATGCTAAAAATAAAACAAAAACTCCACGTATCTTTGCCGCATTTCCAGTTTCGATCACCGAAGGCGTTGCAATTTTCTCCCGTAGTTGACGACAGTGACGAGCTGACGCAAGCCATAGCTGAAGATCAGGTTCAGCACGACGACGAATGGACGCTCGAAGATCACCCAGACGAAATGAAGCTTGAGGCCTACTGGAGCGAAGTAGAAGACGATATTCAGCACGACCCAAAATGGATAAAGTTTTCAGAAGAAGAAGTCTAGAGTAGAGGACTAGTTTACAGTTCAACGTGTCTCTGTTATACTAAACAGCCGAACTATTAAATTTATAAGGAAAAGCTATGAAAGCAGTCATAAAAGTCGGCGGCAAACAATACATTGTCACCGAAAAAGAGACCCTCCTGGTGGACCTCCTCCCGGAAGGAACTAAAGAGCTCGAACTTGACGCGCTGCTCACTGTTGACGGTGACAAAACGGAAGTCGGCACGCCTTTTGTAAAGGGCGTAAAAGTTAAGGCTCAGGTCATTGAATACCTAGTCAAAGGCGACAAGATTCGCGTTATTCGCTTCAAAGCGAAAAAGCGTGTTCACACAGAAAACGGCCACAGACAAAAGTATAGCCGTATAGAAGTTACCTCTATAAAGTAACGTCTGACACGAAAGTAACTACAGAGCGACGCCTTCTTACAGAGCGACGCTCTGTTTTTCTGTAGCAAAAGACGGAACCTTTTTTTGTGAGTGAGAGTAGGACTTTTCTTTTCACGCTCATGGTATACTAAGAAGTATAAAGAAGAGGGGAAACAAAGAGTGGCTCAGCCAGTTGTTATAGCGGTGACGAATCAAAAGGGTGGCGTCGGTAAGACGACGACTAGTATCAATTTGTCGTACAGTCTTTCGCAGGCTGGACACAGTGTTCTTCTGGTAGATTTTGATCCTCAGGGTAACGCAACTAGTGGGCTTGGCGTGGACAAGCAAAAACTTGAGAAGACAGTGCTAGATGTAATACAGAACAATCTGCCACTGAGCGCGGTAACGATGAGCACCGAATACAAGAATCTTTCGCTCGTGCCAGCAACACCAGAGCTCGCAAATGCAGAGGTTGAGTTGGCGCGAGCCGAGAAACGCTTCACGCGACTTAAAGATTCGCTGAGCGGATACGACGGGTATGATTTTATTATCATCGACTCACCACCGAGCCTCAGTCTTTTGACGGTCAACGGCATGATCGCGGCACATTACGTTTTGTTGCCAGTGCAGGCAGAGTTTTACGCGCTTGAAGGACTGGGACAACTACTTGAAACGATTCAACTTATACGAAAGGGCATGAACCCGACGCTTGAGCTGCTCGGGGTACTGGTGACTATGCTCGACAGTCGAACAACCTTGAGTCAGCAGGTGTATGACGAAGTGAAAAAACATTTCCCAGGCAAAATTTTTGAAACGGCCATACCGAGAAACGTGCGTATAGCGGAAGCGCCAAGTCATGGTGAGCCAGTCGGAGCGTACGACAAGTGGTGTAAGGGTGCAAGGGCGTATAAGGCGCTCGCAAAGGAAGTTATAACAAGGGTCGGGCAGATAAGGGGTGATGCATGAACAAAAAAGGACTTGGCAGGGGTTTCGAGTCGCTTATTCCGACGGACGTTTTAGACGAAACGTTTGACCCGACTCTCGCGAGCGACGAGCAGATTTCTGAGCTGCGCTACGTAAAGCTTGAAGACATTGAACCAAATCCCGAACAGCCACGGCGTGCGTTTGACGAAACAGCCCTAAACGAACTTGCGGCATCTATAAAAGAGCATGGAGTGCTTCAGCCGATTATTGTTTCACCTGGCAAGAAGGGCTTTACGCTTGTCGCTGGTGAGCGTCGTTGGCGAGCATCGAAGGTCGCTGGGCTGAGCAAAATTCCAACGTTGGTTCGAACATTGTCAGGACAACATAAACTTGAGCTGGCGCTCATAGAGAATTTGCAGCGTGAAGACTTGAACCCTATGGAAATGGCGACAGCGTACGCGAAGCTAAAAAGCCAGTTCAATATGACGCTAGAACAGATCGGGCAGAGAGTCGGCGGGAAGTCGGTAGCGGCCATAAGTAATTTTATGAGACTACTGCAATTGCCAGATTTTGCGAAAAAAGCGGTTGCAGACGGGAGTATTAGCGAAGGTCATGCCAGACAGATACTGGCGCTTACTGAAGACGAAACCGCCCAGAAAGATTTGCTCGAACGCATAGTGAGCGAAGGTTGGAGTGTTCGAAAAGCTGAACAGTATGTTATAGGGTATAAGAAGGGTGAAAAACCGAGCGACAGAAGAGAAGTCGCTATGCGTTCTACGAAAACGGAAACGGTATTTACGAAGCGTTTCTCGAAGCACATAAGTCTGCCGGTTATACAGAAGACCATGGGTGGCAGAGGTGGGCAGATTATCATTAGCTATAAGACAGATGATGATCTAAAAAAACTCGAATCACTACTGGGCTAAAGCGCTAGAATAAACTAATTTGATTGAACGGATACACCCGGATACTCACTGGGCCGATGATGTCGCTATAGGGAATCGTACCAAGGCCGTCGCGTGAATCGTACGAAAATCCAGCTTGGCGATGGTCACCACAGACGAAAATCTCACCTTCTGGTACGACGGTATCGACACTTCCATCGGTTGGTTGTAAGGCGCCAGGGTATTCTTTGTCGACGTCAAGACCGTCTGGATGAGTGGCGTTGTATACCATCAGTGTGCCATCTTTGACGACAACACGTTCGCCCGGGAAAGCTATAACACGCTTGACGATAAATTCGTTTACTTGGCCGTCCCGCCATTGCGGATTCTTGAAGACGATCACTTGTCCGCGCGCTGGTACGTAAGCTGTACCACGTATGTGCGCCCAAGTAACGGGTAACCTGTTGACGATAAGCCGGTCATTGGTATGGAGCGTATTTTCCATGCTTGGTCCGTCGACATTGAAGCTTCGGAAGACGAACATATTTATAAACCAAGCGCCTATGAATACCGCTGCAACGAAAAGAATAATACCGCCGACGTCTTTGGCCTTGGTTATGAGCTTCGTGTCGATTTGCATGGTCATTGCTATATAGCATACACGGATACTTCTAGAAAGACAAAGCTTAACCTTTCGTTAAAGTGGCTGTTCGTTATTTGAAAAAGCTGCTGTTTTTTCATGACGAGAGCGTTTCATGCGTTATAATGGGATTCATTCATGAGCAGGAATTTACCCCGCCCCAGTATCGACGGATTCGTCTTAAAACGGCGAACAACAGGTGACGCAACTCTGCGTCCTCAGCTTTCATCCAGGAATATTCTGGACAATAAGACTATGCAACAGCCTTCTGACATGCTTCCTCGGCCAGTTTCTATACAGTCGCAAGGTGGTCTGACTAGAACCGACATAGATGAATCTTTGAAGGCAATCGACGAGCCCTCCGTTGCAAAGAAGAAAGACAAGAAATCTAAGAAGGACAAGCAAAAAGGTCACCGAAGCTGGTATAAGCGAAAACCGATCATCGTGTCTTTTGTCGTGCTTTTGCTGCTGTTCGGCGGTGGCGGATATTTCCTAAGTAAAATCATAGCAGTGTCAGGGCGAGTCTTCAACGGCGGTACTGTGCTTGACTTATTTGGTGGTGGTACCAAACTGAAGCAAGACACGAACGGTTGGACGAACGTGTTGGTGTTTGGAACGTCGGAAGACGACCCTGGCCATAATGGCGCTTATCTTACAGACAGCATCATGGTTGTAAGTGTCAACCAAGATAAAAAGGCGGCCGCAATGACAAGCATGCCGCGCGACATGTGGGTTACCTATGACACTCCATGCGATTTTGGATATCAGGGGAAAATCAACGTTGTGTATGAATGTGCTGGTGCGAAAAACGGCAACTTGCAAGATATCGATCCTGCGAAAGGGGCAGCCGCGCTGCAAGAGAAGGTCGGTGAAGTTTTCGGTCTCGATGTCCAGTACTACGTAAAGGTCGACTACTCGGTCGTACGCGATATCACGAATGCACTTGGTGGAGTCACTGTGACTATAGAGAGTGACAACCCGAACGGAATTTATGACAGCAACATGGGGACCATGGTTAAGTTCAAAAATGGTCCGGTTACTATAAAGGGAGAGCAGGCTTTAGCGTTTGTTCGTGCTCGTGGCGACGGCTACGGTAGCTACGGGTTTAACGGTAATTTTACTCGAGAACTTGATCAGCAAAAAATGATCGTGGCCATACGGGACAAAGCGCTCAGTACGGGAACTTTGACGAATCCGATTGCGATCAATGACATGCTTGATTCGCTCGGTAACAACATTAAGACAAACTTTTCGACTGGTGAAGTGAAGACTTTGGCTATGCTCGGCAAAGACGTTGACGGAGACAAGGTGGTGCACGTCGACTTGAACGATAACGACAAGCGCGTCGTGACAACCGGCATGTACAATGCACAGAGTATCGTGAGGCCGGTCGCGGGCATAAGTGATTATACCGAGATTCAAGAATATATTCTTGCCAAGATGAATGGCGGTAGCCTCGAGACCGAAGGCGCGACAACAGAGGTACTGAACGGCTCTGGTAAAGTAGGCGCGGCTTCAGCCGAACAGACAAAGCTAACGCAAGCAGGAATACTGAATATTTCTACGGGCAACACGACGTACAAACCGACAAAGGCTATAGAGTGGTACGACTTGAGTAACGGGAAGATGCCCAAGACGCTCGAGAAACTGACGAGTATTCTTGGTGTGAAGCCTAAGGGTACGATGTTGCCGACAGGCGTGCAGTCTAATGCGAACTTTGTTATAACGCTAGGAAGCGAGTAAAAAGAGCGCTTGCGATCTTTTTCGAGTGACGACGCGCTTCAACTTTGTTATAACGCTAGGAAGCGAGTAAAAAGAGCGCTTGCGATCTTTTTCGA
>CAYIYX010000047.1:5211-8274 GCA_964367775.1 uncultured Candidatus Saccharibacteria bacterium
GTGACGACGCGCTTCAACTTTGTTATACTATTGGGAAATGGAACTAATTAAATCAGCCGCTCGGCGGACTCGCGTCAGTGAGGTTGTGTACGTCCTTCTCAATATCGCCTATGCGGCTATGCTGCTCGTGTTACTTATAGAGTTTCAAGGACAGCCGTACTTGTCGTATATCGTGGTGCTTTTGAGCAAATGGCGGGTATTTGCGGTTCGCCCTCGTTTTTGGGTGTCAAATATTCGTACAAATATACTAGACACGCTCGTTGGACTAAGTACGGTGACGCTCCTATGGCAGAATATGGGCGATCTCTCGTATCAGATCGTCATTATGGCGCTTTTTGCTCTGTGGCTTATATTCATAAAGCCGCTGTCAAAGCGTTTCTGGCTAGTTATACAAGGTGGCGTTACTCAGTTCGTATCTCTGATGGCGTTATTTAGTATTGCATATGGACTGCACATAGTTGTGGTTATAGCGCTTGCTTGGTTGACCGGGTTTGCCGTCGCTAGGCATATTATAAATGCATACAATGACGAATATGAAGACGTTGTTATCAGCGCCATATGGGGTATTGTGGTTGCTGAACTAGGCTGGCTTGCGTATTATTGGACGCTTGCCTATACGCCGCTCAAGATACCACAAATTTCTATCATCGTTTCATTGCTGGGGTATGCTGCACTTGTTGTGTATGCGTACCTGCACCACCATGAAGATTTGAAAGATGCCCGTCGCGACCTTACTATGCCCGTCCTATTTTCATTGGCCGGTATAACAGCGGTTTTGTTGTTTTTCAACGGTTTTGATCCGACAAGTATGTAAGGTATCAGTGAATTTTCAGAAAAGGGAGGGAAAATAGTGCTATGGAACCGACAATAACATCACACAGCAATCAACAGGCGCAAGCCAAAGCACCTACTAAAAAGTCTATGAATAGGATTTTGTTTTCTCTGTTAGTTGCAGGAATCTGCATGGTAATGGGCTTTGTTGGGCCCGTAGTGTACTGGGCGAGTGGTGTTCTGACAAAGACCAATACGGTAAATAGCGAGACCGTGGTTTCCCAGGAAGGGGATGTGATCGCAAATGTTGCAAGCAAGGTGGGTCCGAGCGTGGTGTCCATCATTACCGAGTCGACAGCGCAAACGGTATACGGACGTATGGCTACTCAGCAGGCGGCGGGGACGGGAATAATCATAAGTGCGGATGGGTATATAATTACAAATAAACACGTTGTTACTTCTACGACGAAAAGTATAGAAATACTTTTGTCAGACGGCACTAGCTATAAAGATGTGAAGTTTATAGGGAGCGATCCAAGTAATGACGTGTCGTTTTTGAAAATCAATGGCGTGACAAAATTGACGGCCGCTAAGCTCGGTGACTCTTCGGCAATGAAAGTTGGGCAAAAGGTGATTGCCATAGGTAACGCACTGGGCGAATACCAAAACACCGTGACAACAGGAATTATATCTGCCCTTAGCCGTCCTGTCATTGCTGGTGACGAGACTGGAACATCAACTGAACAGCTTGAAAATCTTTTACAAACTGATGCCGCCATAAACCCGGGTAATTCCGGCGGGCCACTTGTGAACCTGAGCGGTGAAGTCGTAGGTATGAATACCGCAGTGGCGACCGATGCGCAGGGTATTGGGTTTGCTATACCTATAAATGATGTGAAGGGGATGGTCAAAACGCTACTTGCAACCGGTAAGGTCGTCAAGCCGTATCTTGGTGTCCGGTATGTCTCTATAACACCTGACGTCGCTACGCAGTACAGCCTTAGCGTCAAAAACGGAGCGTACATTATAGGAAGCCCCGGAAATGCAGCAGTTGTTTCTGGCAGCCCTGCAGAAAAAGCTGGCCTAAAAGAAAAAGACATCATAACGAAGGTGGGAAATACTTCGGTAGACAGTACGCACCCGTTTGCGAGCCTTATTGCCCAGACGACTCCAGATTCAAAGGTTTCTATAACGTATATTCGTGACGGGAAAGAGACTACTATTGCCGTTACGGTCGGGTCACATTAGCCGAAGTGCTACAGCGTAGTCTTGAGTGATTGCGTGCGAGAACCCAAGATTTTCTGCGAAACCTATGATGCTGGCGTGCTGCTCAGGGTCAGCTTCGAGGAGTAAGTACCCATTCGGCGTTAAGACCTTCGTAGATTGTTCGATGAGTTTATTGATCAATTCCAACCCACCATGTGCAGCAAACAGGGCGAGTGCCGGCTCGTGGTCGGTTTCGGGCGAGCGCTGCCAAGCGTAGTCGACGTAGGGAAGGTTAGCGGTGATGAGGTCAAAGTAGATTTTGGATTTTGGATTTTGGATTTTGGCATAGCTACTAAGTAGGTCGCTATGGACAAATTCGACTTTTGCGTTATGTTTTTCGGCGTTTTGACGGGCAATGTCGAGTGCCGCGGGGCTGATGTCCGACAGGGTAACACTGAGTTCTGGCTGCTCAAGTTTGAGCGTGATCCCGACACATCCCGACCCTGTTCCAACATCGATAATTCTCAAACTTACCCCGTTTTTTTGTAGTGCATGTAACGACTCGAGAGTGAGGTCAACAAGGTCTTCGGTTTCGGGACGAGGGATGAGCACGTCGGGCGTGACGATAAAATCGCGACCATAAAATTCTTTGTGTCCAACGAGGTACGCAACAGGCTCTCGGGCAAGCCTGCGTTTCACGAGAAGCTCAAATGCTTTCGCTTGCTCGCTTTCCAACTCTTCATCACCATGCGCCACGAGCCATGTACGTTCAACACCAAGGACATGCGCAAGCAGTATTTCCGCATCGAGTCGAGCTGAGTGTATGTCGGCATTACGAAGATATTGCGTTGTTTTGTCGAGAAAATTCTTGTAGGTATGCAGTGATTGGGTTGTCATTTGACTATGTCGAGTAGATTATCTACGTGGCTTACGAGTAGGTTCCTGATCGATTCTTTCGCACGCTCTTTAGTTAGCGCCTTGTGCTTTCAGCTCGCGTTCGGCTGACTGTAGATTTTCGATCAAATCATCGATGTTTCCGTCCATAGCAGCGGGACTATTGCTACGGCTGTAGCCGATGCGATGGTC
>CAYIYX010000048.1:0-5540 GCA_964367775.1 uncultured Candidatus Saccharibacteria bacterium
GCGGGATTTTGATGCGTAGTAGTTTGAGTTGGTTTGATATCATCAAAAACCGGTGCGGGCGTAGATGGCGGAGTAGGTACGCTCGTAGTAGAGGCTGGTTGGGCGGGGCGTAGTATGTCACTGAAAGTCGATGTCGAGGCGTAGTTAGTCGTGGCTACGACTGGAACAATAAGGGGTTCTGTCGTGGGTCGCGGGAGCGTCTGAGTGTCGTCAATCGGCTTTATGGCCACAGGAGGAGACGCTTTATCTGCGTGTGTATTTTCAAGTGATTGTAGTGCGGTGGGAGTTGTGTCCGATAGTGCTATCTGGGGGACTTCTGGCAGCTGTTCTACTTTGTGTGCTTGATAGTCATTCGGACTCATGGTGCTCCCTTAGTGCTTATGATTACGCTACCGGTTAGTATAGCAATTTGCAGATTCAAGGGCAACGAGAGTTTTTCCGAAGAAAGACTATTTTTTCACCAGAACGAGTAGTTCTCGACCGGTGACTTGGCCTTCTCGGTGGTAAACCAGAGGCGTCGGTGCATGAGAGAAGGCTACGGGTTCGTACCCGAGCGATTCTATGTCGGAAACAAGAGGGAGTCTAGACGAAAGATCTTCAGTAAACCAAGCAGGAACGGCTACGCAAAGTCGTGCGCCAGAGGTGAGCTGTGTCGATACGTTGCGAAGGAATCCGCGAATTATTTCGTTTGTGTCATGGATGATTTCTGCGAGCTTGTCTTTGCTCGGATTTTGTCCGCCAAGAGGTTGACCAAGGTAGGTTTCTGTAGCAATTGCAACCGAAGATCTGAGATCTGAGATCTGAGATCTGAGAAGAGGCCAGTTGTATGTTGTTGCATCAGCAATCTCGAGCGTATTTTCGAGTTTATTCTCTTGTGATTTTCTTAGGTCTGAGGTCTTAGATCTTAGATCTTTCACTAGCCAGTCTAGGTTGGCTTTTGAGTAGTCAATCATCTTTGGGCTAAGGTCGGTACCAACGACGTCGTATCCCATGAGTAGAGCTTCTTGCAGTATGACGCCAGTGCCACAGAAAGGGTCAAGGATGCCGATGTTGGTTTCGGCTTGTCCCACAGCCAGATTGACGATAATCTGCGCTAGTTTGGGGGGCAACATACCAACAAACGGATCGCGCTTTGGTCGTTCGCGGTCGCGTATACGGTAGGCGTCGATGTTTTGCACGGCATTTATTCTACCGATTATGGTGCGCGTACCGTCCTTTACGATAATAATCTCCAAACCAAGACCGTCGGTGAGGTGATTGTGGTATGTTTGAGCACTTGAAAGGGCGGACGACTCCGCAGGAACGACACGAACTGATCGTCCGGTGGCCTGGATAGATTTCTTGAGACGCAAAGCTTCACCATTTTGTTTATACGGCGAGATGTCAAAGCCGTACGAACTGATGCCGAACTTGATTTTGCCACCAGCCGGGGCGTTACTGAGTATCTTGGGCATAAGTTGAGCGAGACGTTTGAAGACGACTTTTATGTTGTCACTTGGTAAAGTATCGAGCAGTTGCGCAGTTTTGACGGTGCCGCCAAGACGCCCAAAATCCACCTCTTTGTCTACGAGAGCGCAGTGGTCGCCGAGTGGTTGTACGTTTTCCGCCCCATATAGTGCTTCGAGTTCGGCGATTCCGAGCTCTGGTTGTCTTCCAAGTACGCAAATAGTCATGACTGTATTATATCGCAACTGCTATACTATAAGATATGGTAAAAAAGCTGGCGGCAAAACACTGGCTCAATATATTGACGCTTATTTTAATAGTGTTAGTGATATTTTTCGCTAGAAATGATTTAGTCAAGGCTTGTTACCTCTTGGGAACGGTAAATATTTGGCTGTTCCTCCTCATCATTCCACTGCAGTTTCTGAGTTACTACGCCAGCGGGGCGATGATATTTTCGTATCTGAAAAAACGTGGGGATTTGAAAAATGTGTAGCCTTTAGACCAGCCCAAGATGGCCCTTGAGCTAAACTTTGTTAACCACGTGTTTCCCAGTGCTGGTGTTTCCGGCGCATCATACATGACGTTTCGGCTCGGGAAATTCGGGGTAAATCATGGACGCGCTATGTTGGCTCAAGTGGTTCGGCTCGTTATGCAGTTCGTGTCGTTTGCTGCCCTCATGGTAATTGCAGTTTTATGGGTAACGTTTGACGGTAACCTGACTCGTTTCACGATTCTTATAGCGAGCACGTTAGTAACCGTCATTTTAGCGAGTATCATAGGAACAATCTTCTTAGTCGGTAGCTTGAAGCGGCTCGAAAAGTTTGAGGAGTTTCTGGACAATCTTATAAACAAACAAACAAAAAAGCTTTTGCGCCGTTCACGAGATCTTGTTAACCGCGAGAAGATGCACGCTTTCTTTACCGACTTGCATAAGGACTACATAGAGTTACGAGCTGATCCAACGTGCTTGATTGGATCATTCTGGTGGGGTACTGTGCAGAACGTTGCGGAAACGGCAATGTTTTTTGTGACGTTCTTGTCGTTAGGAGCGTTCATAAATCCAGCCCCGATACTCATCGCGCTTGGTCTGGCGGCGTTAGTCGGCACATTTCTCGTCACGCCTGGCGGTGCTGGTGGATACGAAGCAGCGGCCATACTGTTCCTTACAAGTGCCGGAGTTTCGCCAATCATCTCTGTTGCCGGCGTACTTTTGGCACGCTCATCGTTGATCATACTGACGATTGCTTCCGGCTATCTGTTCTATAACTCCGCCATGAAAAAGTATGGAAAACATAACCGTTAGTGTTTCCGACGCCATAGCGCTCATAAATCAAACATTAGATTATGCGTTCCCGACGTTAGTCATCGAAGGGGAAGTAGCGAGTTTCAAGGTCAACCAAGGTAAATGGGTGTTTTTCGACCTGAAGGACGACGAAGGAACGCTGGGCTGTTTTATGACGCTTTATCAGTTACGCATGCCTCTTGAAGACGGTATGCGAGTTAGGGTCGTGGCCACACCAAAATTGACTGCCTGGGGAAAGTTTAGTCTGACCGTTAGAGAGATCGTCCCTGTCGGTGAAGGCAGCCTGAAGCGTGCGTTTGATATTTTGAAGGTCAAGCTTGAAACGGAAGGGTTGTTCGCGGCTGAGCGCAAACGCTCGTTACCAGAGTTGCCCGCTCATATAGCAGTTATTTCCAGTACTCAGGCGGCTGGGTATGCAGATTTTGTTCGTATTCTGAACGAGCGATGGGGCGGTATAACTGTAGACGTGGCCCATGTCCAGGTGCAAGGCGCCGGCGCGGCAGATCAAATTATTCGGGCACTTCAGTATTTTAATGCACAAAAGGCCCTACCAGAGCTAATAGTAATCATACGAGGTGGCGGCAGCGCAGACGATCTGAGTGCTTTTAACGACGAACCGCTCGTGCGGGCAATCGCTGCTAGTCGCATTCCTACGGTCGTTGGAGTTGGTCATGAAGTAGATGAAAGCTTGGCGGACATGGCGGCGGATGTTCGAGCAGCTACGCCGAGTCACGCGGCGCAAATCATCGTACCAGACCGACATGATGTCATAAAACTTGCGAGACACGACGTTGTTCGAGTTGCTGGTATGGTAGAAAATGCTCTTGCAGAAATGCTACGAGTGACACGACAATACATTGTGGATGGGGGACGTCTGCTCGATGATCAGTTGCGACGAATGAGTGACAAATTGACCGAACAGCGAACGGTGCTTGCGGCGTACAGTCCAGATGCCGTTATGGCGCGTGGGTACGCTATAGTTCGAGGGGAAACGAAAGTAGGTAGTTTACTGGAAATAGAGCAGTTAAGGCGGTTTATAACAGCGGAGGTAAAAGATGTCAGGAACAAATGAAACAGTTGCGAAAAAATTAGCCAAGCTTCACGAAATGGTTGCTTGGTTCGAAGGGGATGAGTTCGTTCTAGAAGAAGCGGTTGAAAGGTTTAAAGAGGCTGAAAAATTGGCCGATGACATAGAACGCAGTCTGTCTGAGCTAAAAAACGAGATTGTTGTGTTAAAGAAAAAGTTCGACGGGGAGTAGACGTGGTCATATTTGCGTGGGTTGTCGTCGTAGTACTGGTGATTATCTGGCTTGGGGTCGTAGTAATCGGTCCTCCGTACGTGCCGACATTGAAAAGTGATCTTGAACAATTGTTTGCGGAGTTACAACTTGGTCCGAAACATCGTTTTGTCGACCTCGGCTCCGGTGATGGACGAGTCCTCGTTATGGCTAAAAAACGAGGAGTGAAGACGAGTGGTGTCGAAATTAACCCGTTTTTAGTCGGCATTGCGAACTTTCGTTTACACGGGAGTAAGAACTCGGTAACCCTCGGCGACATGTGGCAATACCGTCTCCCGGACGACACAACGCATGTTTTCGTCTTTCCAGCAGAGATGTTTATGCATAAGCTCGAGAAGTATCTTGTGGCTCAGAGGAGTCATACCGGAGCTTTGCAGGTTATGCTTTATGGATTCAAATTTGCCGGTCGTAAACCCGAAAAAACAGTAGGCGCTTTCAATCTTTACAAGTTTTAATATATAATGAAGCCTATGAATAAGCATAAGGAAATCGACTTACACAAAATCCCTGCCATCTCTGGCTGTCTTTCGTCGTTTGCTGACCATTTTTCTGTCGTCAATGAAGCTACGGCTTCACTTCCTTCAGATAAAATGTCCATCAATTCGTCGCTAGTTCTGCCAGAGACGGGCGAGGTTTTGCGCAAGTCGAGTCAAGCAGGGTCAGTAAACCCACTCCTCGTTTCTAGTATCATAATGGGTCTCTTAGCGGCTTTGTTCGCAGGAGCCTTTTTCTGGGCATACGGAAACTATAGTGATCAAAAGAATAACACAGATGCCAAAATAAGCGTCGCAGTTACGGACGCGAAGAAACAACAGATGGCGGCTGACGAAAAAGACTATCTCGAAAAAGAAAAGCAGCCATATAAGCAGCTCATTGGACCGGACGACCTGGGTAGGGTTAGTATAAGTTACCCAAAGAACTGGAGCGTATATGTAGCTCAGTCAAACTCAGATGCATACGAAGCGTATTTGAACCAGGACAGTGTCCAACAGGTGACGAATACTCAGTCATTTGCTGCTCGAGTAGTTATGACAAACCAACTGTACGAAAAAGTTATCGCTACGTATGACGCCTTGGTGAAGAAGGGCGACCTGAAGTCTAGTCCTATAACGGTCAATAACTTTCAAGGCGTTCGGTTAGACGGTAAGTTCAGCGCAACCCGTTCCGGCTCTGCAGTTATCTTTAAGGTTCGTGACAAAACGTTGACTATTGCAACTGACATAGATAGTTTTAAGAGTGATTTTGACAACATTATTATCAAATCTCTCGACTTTAACCCGTAAGTACCCATACTTGCTGTTATGCACCCCCGCGGGTCCTGCCGCTCGGTCCACCCCTAAAATATTTTCGTAGAGCGAAACATATTTTGGGGTTGCCCCGCCGAGCGTCACCCGCTTGTCGCGATACTTAACGCCGCCGTAGGTACGAAGCGTTAGCCGAGCTTTAGCGTGGAGGAAATACTAGTTCGAATTTACTTCGAAGTAGTATTGGAG
>CAYIYX010000048.1:5640-8269 GCA_964367775.1 uncultured Candidatus Saccharibacteria bacterium
ATACTAGTTCGAATTTACTTCGAAGTAGTATTGGAGGAGCAGCGCTCCTCCTAGTTAATTAAGCTTGAGTACTTTTTATGCAACGACTAAGTCGTTATAATGTATGTCAGATGAAGGGTAGTGAGGGAACACAGGTTAGCGCATCGTTGCCGTCGATATATGTTGCGGCTCATGAGTTAAAGGCTCCTTTAGTGCTCATGCGCCAGCTTGCTCTTGAACTTAAAACTGGTGACGAGGCAAGTGCAGTTACTGTCAACAGGCTACTTTTAACCGTCGAAAGAAGCTTACGGCTTGTCGAACAACTCACGAAGACAAGTCGGCTTGAGGATGCAATGTTCGACAGCGAGCCGCTGCTCGCGCAAGCAGTGTGTCATGCCGTGTCAGACGAGCTTAGGCCCTTTGCGAAGGCTTCTGGCCAGGAAATAGTCACTCGAGTGTCTCGTCAAACCGGTGTAGCGGTAGGGCATCGCTCGTTATTGACAGCACTTCTCGTGAACCTGTGCGACAATGCTATAACTCACAATCCAGCAGGGAGTACCGTTGTTATGTCGGCTGTTTCTACGAAAGATGGTGTGATGTTTTCAGTGCGCGACGAAGGGCCGCAACTCAGTCATAATTTGTTTCGAGCGCTTCGCTCGCAGGTTGGGAAGGGTCCTATGCCACTAAGTGACCGTCCACGGAGTAGTGGACTAGGTCTTTGGATAGCGTCGCAATTCGCGGCAGCGATGGGTGGAGAGATTACCATGACGAGACACCGAAAAGCAGGCATCACCATCTCCGTTTTACTGCCACACTCGACGCAGGTATCGTTGTTATGAAAAGAGCGCTCATCATAGAAGATGACCGATGGTTAGGAGACAGTTATGACAAGATTTTGAGCGAAGACGGGTTTGTGGTCGTGCGTGCCGAAGATGCAGAATCAGCTATGTGTTTGGTCGAGGAGTGTTTGCCAGACATCATAGTGGCTGACGTCATGCTCCAGGGCCACACGGTTTTCGCGCTGTTACATGAGCTGCAAAGCTATGACGACACGCAGAAAATTCCAGTGGTTTTGTGCAGCAATCTAGATGTCGCTGTGCTCGAAAAGACAAAACTAGACCAGTACGGAGTCCGCCAGGTGCTCGACAAAACGTTGCTGAAGCCTGACCAATTTATTGAAACCGTGCGAGAGCATGTTTCATGAAACCTATTCGCACCAAAGCCATGGTTCTTCGCCGTACAAACTATGGTGAAGCCGACAGAATATTACAACTTTTGACACCAGACTACGGCAAGATTTCGGCAATGGCAAAAGGAGTGCGCCGTGAAAAAAGTAAACTAGCTGGCGGCATAGAGCTGTTTGCCATTTCCGACGTGACTTTAGTGAGCGGAAAAGGCGAAATCTGGACTTTAACAGGGGCAAAGATGGATACATTTTTTGCTCATATTATGACCGACTACGAGCGAATGCAGTTTGCGTACGAGGCTATAAAACAGGTTTCCAAAGTAGCCGAGCAGGTGAGCGACTCGGCATTTTATGAGCTACTTCTCGTGGCTTTAGAGTCCCTGAATGACGCTACGATTCATCTTGACATTACGGTTTCGTGGTTTTGGCTACAGCTCGCCATACTAAACGGGCAGGGACTAAATCTCGCCACTGACGTGAACGGCATGAAGCTCGTCGAAGACCAAAATTATCGCTTTGACGGAGAAGCGATGGCGTTTAGTTTCAACGAAAATGGCGAATTTACGACGGAACATATAAAACTTTTGCGGCTACTCTCCGCTCAAAAACCGCTCGTTGTTTCAACGGTGAACGGGGCTACTATGCTGCTGCCGCAGGTTCGCCGTCTTGCGGAAGGGACAGTTTCTCGTTAGTACGACGACGCCGAAGGACAACCGCCGTCATCGCATTCAGTGTAAACGTTTCAGGCATTATGCGAATACCATTCCGGTCAGCCTCTCCCGTCAAAGTGTCGGCTACGAGCAGAAACTCTCTATTTGCACCAAGTTCGGGAGGAAGTGTTACGGTTACGTCGGCGTTCGGCGTACCTTCACGATTTCCATTTACGTAAAATATATAGCTTTCAGCGTCCCTTTCAGGATTTGCAGCTCCAGAACTAAATACGCCGAGAACATCGTCACCGTGATTCCATGTATCTGGAACCATGCGGTTTCCTTGTGCATCAAACCAATCAATGCCGTTCTCACCCATAGAACTACCTTCTAATGCACCCATCGTAGCCGAACTATCCCCTAAGCTGCTACGCTGATGAATTGCGATTGTTTCTTTCCAAAAGTTCAGTAAGCTTCGTTTTTCTTCCCAGTTCAACCATGATATCGGGTTATCTTGGCAGTAGGCATTGTTGTTGCCCTCTTGAGTATTTCCCATCTCGTCGCCAGCTAGCACCATCGGCGTGCCGCGCATCATCATAAGCGTAACGATGAAGTTTCTCACTGTTCGCTCGCGTCGTGCCTCTACCTCAGGGTCGTCAGACGGTCCTTCGCCGCCGCCGTGATTGGACGATTTGTTATCGTCAGTGCCATCTTTGTTTTTCTCGCCGTTATCGTCGTTGTGTTTTACATCGTAGCTAACAACGTCTCTCATAGGAAATCCATCATGTGCGGTTACGAAGTTAATCGATCCACC
>CAYIYX010000049.1:0-8128 GCA_964367775.1 uncultured Candidatus Saccharibacteria bacterium
AAGTCCGGCAGTAATACGAAACACGTTTTTTCGTGGCGGCCCTTCTGGTTTGGTTTTACTCGATGCTTTTTGTGGTTCGCTCAGTTCGTCATTGTTGATGCCTTCAATGTCATACTGCCCCTCATCGAACTGCCACTCTAGGGCTGCTGGCACGGTCTCGCCGTCAGAGCGCGGTATCTCCTCAGGTACGGTCGTTGGGACACCCTGACCCACGACATGCTCAAGATGAGGCGTAGGGCGTGTGTTTATAGACAACCTACCGAAACTATCTTTTGCTAATGCTGGACGTCCCGTGATATCCATGTTAGTTCTCCAGCAAACTAAACACTACGGTTCTAAGATGTAGCCCTTGAATATTCAGCGTACGCGGCAAATCCGGCGCCACACTCCGTTCTGTAGTCATCATACTAGCAGCAAACACTCCAGGTGTAGCCGCATACATCACTGCTGAACTCTTACTATATAAGCTCAAACGACCAACTCGACGAATATCGTCTTGCATATTTCTTACCTTTTACTTTATGTCTCTCTTTGTTTTGGAAAAACTTCCTAACAGCATTTTATACCGCGTAAGCATAAACGTCAACAAAAAAATTGCTTTTTTACTTGCAGGGCTATATAGAGTTTACGCCAGACGTTATTTACGTGGCGCAGTGACTCGAGCGGCGGCCCCGTACTCCGGCAATACAGTCTGGTCATTCTCGCCATTCGTCAACCTACTGAGCGCTTTCGCGGTCCACTGTTCGCCCATTTCGCCGACGATCGGTAAGCTCTGCGCATAGGCTAGTGTATTCATGACCGTAATTCCAATCCGTAAGCCGGTAAAACTACCCGGACCCTTGAACACAAACAATCCCGTCAACGTTTCAAATGAACAGTCGTTTTCCGCCAAAAACTGTGCCAGCTCCTGCAACAAATACCGCGCTAGCGTACGGCCAGCCTCCCAAGTCTTAGCGGCAACCGCCCTGCCATTACGATCGTACAGATAAAACTCTACTGTCGGTCCGTCAGTTTTTACACCAAGCAGCATACGCCTCCTCTGTTGCTTTGTTTTCACTCATAGCAACCATTCTCCCTGTCGGATTGTCTTCATCATAGGCAAATACTAGAGTAGTTCGATCTTGCGGCAAAACATCCGCCACTGTTTCTGCCCATTCTACAACCGTCACCACATAACTCTGCTCGGTTGATTCCGCTAGGTCGTAGCGCATAATGCCCGGGTCGAACAAACGATAAAAGTCATAGTGATGCAATTCTAAACCGTCTCGCCCCTGGTATGTCCGCGAGATAGTAAAGCTCGGACTCTGCACGTCGTCTTCGACACCCATCCCCTCGGCTAAGCCCTTGGTGAACGTCGTCTTACCACTTCCGACATCGCCGACAAGCTCAAATACTTCTCCACCGACGAGACTTTTCCCTAAAAGAACAGCGAGTCGTGTCGTTTCTTCAGGATTTCGCAAACTAACTTTCATAATCGCCTCTTATTATACCCTGAACTGACCTCGTGAAAAGACTCACGACTTGTCGATAGCCAACTTCCTGAAACAATTCTAAAAGCATAAGAAATAACGTATACTAAACTATATGCGACTTTCAGACAGTACCGTTGAGCAACTACTCATAAAAAAGGGTAAGATTACCGATGAGCAGCTTGCACATATTAAGGACGAGCAAAAACAAAGCAATCGTCCTTTGCAAGACTTGGTCGTTCGTAACGAAATAATTTCCGAAAAAGATATCACTAAGCTGTATGCAGAATACGCCGACATACCGTTTGCCGAGATAGACCCGAAAGAAGTTGACAAAACCATACTCGAGACACTGCCTGAAAAGATTGCTCGACAGTACAGCGCTGTTGTTTTTGCCATGGATGGCGAGACGAAGCATCTTGCTATGGAAGATCCAGACGACATGCAGGCCGTCGACTTCTTACAAAAGCAGATTGGCTCTAACTACAAGTTGTTCGTCGCTACCAAGGAAAATATCCTGCAAGTCCTTGAAAACTATCGGGACGGTGTCGCCGAAGAACTGTCAGACGTCATTGCCATTCAAGAGGAAGAGAGCTCGAAAGAAGAGGTTTCCGAAGAAGATATTGCCGAGAACTCACCCATAGCAAAAACAGTGAATCTTATTCTAGAATACGCCATCCGTTCGAGCGCGTCAGACATCCACATAGAGCCGCGGGAAGAGTTTTTGCAAGTTCGTTACCGTATAGATGGTGTGCTCCGTGAGGCAAATAAGCTCCCTCGTACGGTACAAGCCGCACTTGTGAGCCGTATAAAAATTCTGTCGAACCTGAAGATCGACGAACGCCGCGTCCCACAAGACGGTCGCTTCAAGGTCACGGTCGCTGGAAAAAAGTACGCACTCCGCGTTTCGACTCTCCCTATATCTGAAGGTGAAAAGGTTGTTATGCGTATTCTCGACGAATCCAACAGAGCTTTGACACTTGAAGAACTCGGTTATTGGGGTTGGTCACTCGAGAAAGTCAATCATGCCATAGCCCAGCCATACGGCATGATGCTCGTCACCGGGCCGACTGGTTCCGGGAAATCAACTAGCCTTTACTCATCACTGACTCTACTCAATAAACCTGATGTAAATATATCAACAGTCGAAGATCCGGTCGAGTATAAAATTCAGGGGGCCAATCAAACACAAGTAAATCCTGTTGCCGGCATGACTTTCATCGCTGGTCTCCGTGCGCTACTCCGCCAAGACCCAAATATCATCATGGTTGGAGAAATTCGCGACGCCGAAACTGCCAACCTTGCTGTTCAGGCCGCTCTAACTGGTCACCTGGTGTTTTCGACGCTTCACACCAACAACGCCGCAACCTGTCTGCCTCGACTGCTCGACATGGGCATAGAGCCCTTCCTTATCGCCTCAACCGTTCGAGCTGTGATTGGCCAGCGTCTCGTGAGGCGACTTTGTAAGTCGTGCAAGCAAGAATATGCACCAACAAAAGAAGATGTGCAAATAATCATCAAAACATTTGGTCTCGACTTTAGTACTCAAATGCAGCACATAAATGAACTCGAAAAACTGGCCGCCTCACAAAAAATCGGTGAAGACATAGGGGAAAAACTGTCAAGCACTCCTTCGAACATCACACGGCTCTACAGACCTAACCCAGAAGGCTGCGAGGAATGTAACCATGCCGGATATAAAGGACGCATGGGCATTTACGAAGTACTCGACAACTCAGTCGAGGTTCAGAAACTGATCGTGGCGAATGCAACGAGCAACACCATCCAAGATCAGGCAATTAAAGAGGGCATGATGACTATGCAAACTGACGGTTTTATAAAAGCATTGCGCGGCCAAACGTCGATCGAAGAAATATTGAGAGTAACCAGGGAGTAAACCATGCCAACATTTTCATATCAAGCTACTAACGCGCAAGATCAGCAGGTAAAGGGCACAATAGAAGGCGTAAATCGCGAAGCGGCCATAGAGTCCCTGACCGCACAAGGTCTCAGGCCAAACCAAATCAGCCTCGACACTGGCGTAAGCAAATCGGGGGGTCTCTTTAAGAAAAAGGTTAAGCTTCAGGACTTAGTCCTATTTACTCGGCAACTCTCTACTATGGTCTCCGCCGGAGTTCCTCTCATGCGCGCCCTAACAACCCTCCAAATACAGGCCGAGAATCCCGTGTTAAAAAGCATCATACTAGACATCGTAAAGGATGTCCAAGGAGGGGCTCAGTTAGCTGACGCCCTAGAAAAACACCCCGCCGTGTTTACCGATATATACGTCAACATGGTCCGTGCCGGTGAGGCGGCTGGTATTGTCGACGACATCTTAAAACGACTCGCTACACAAGTTGAAAAAAGTGCCAGTATGAAAAAGAAAATCAAAGGCGCTATGACCTACCCGGTCGTTCTCCTGAGTTTAACTGTCGTCGCATTTTTTGGACTCATGATATTCGTCATACCTCAGATTGGCGGCGTGTTAAAAGGTCTTGGCGGACCAGACTCACAGTTACCAGCGCTCACACAAGGCATGCTCGACATGAGTGATTTTGTAGTTAAGTACTGGTATCTTGTTGGGGGCGGTATATTTGGGCTCATATTTGGCGTAAGAACCTACATAAAAACCCCTGGGGGACGGCGACAATTTCATACACTCATTCTCAAGGTC
Organism: uncultured Candidatus Saccharibacteria bacterium; assembly: GCA_964367775.1. GTDB lineage: Bacteria > Patescibacteriota > Saccharimonadia > Saccharimonadales > Saccharimonadaceae > JAPUDS01. The sequence continues at coordinate 4,144 of CAYIYX010000049.1, forward strand.
CCCATTGCCGGAGTTCTCACGACCAAGATAGCGGTCGCAAGCTTTACAAGAACCTTCTCGGCCCTTATAGGCGCAGGCGTCAGTGTCGTCGAAGCCCTGAAAGTAACATCTCGGTCGCTCGGTAATGACCTTTTTAGAGAAGAAATCGAAAAGGCAGCTTTGGGTGTCGTGAACGGCAAACAGCTCTCTCAAACACTCGAAGGTAGTCAGTTCTTCCCTGTAATCGTGTCTCAGATGCTCGCGGTCGGCGAAGAAACTGGTCAAACAGATACGGTACTTGTGAAAGTCGCCGAGTTCTATGAAGAAGAGGTTGACACTATGGTTGCGAGCATGAGCTCCCTTCTCGAGCCTATCATGATCGTGATCATGGGCGCAGCAGTTGGCCTTATCGCCGCTGGCGTCATGGGTCCAATAGCCAGTATGGGTCAAGATATCAGCTAATTCATATTTCCCCTTGACCACAAATCGCTAACGGTTATAATTATTGCTAGATACTCTGTTCCGACATCGGCATAAGAGATCGTTATAAAAACTAATTACTTAAGGAGGGTGGGCTATATGGTCTCACTTAAGCAGAAAAGACAGTCAGGCTTCACAATAGTTGAGCTTTTGATTGTGATCGTAATAATTGGTATTCTAGCAGGTCTTGTGGTGACACAGATCCTCGGCGCTACCGCCAAGGCACGTGACACTGAGCGCAAGACTGACCTAGATCAAATGGCAAATCAACTTGAGGCATACTTCGCCAATACTGGTGGCTATCCATCTGCAACCGATTTTGGTACCCTTGCTTGGCGCACCGGTAACGAGGTCAGTATGGGCGACCAACAGAAGTCTATGTATGACCCATCAATTTTAGCTCCAGCGACTGCCGCAACTACCTATGCTTTCGGCTCTAGCGTCGCTCCAACTGCTATTGGTGCGTACAATTACGTCCCTGCAGGAACAGGTACTTGCGTTTCACCGACAAACTCCACTCCTGCTCCTAACACACCGGGTGCTGGAAACTCGTTCTGTACATCATATACACTCGCGGTGTTTTTGGAGAACACCAAGGACCCAGCAGCGCCAGCCGGTCTCTACCTAAAGAAGAGTGCTAATTGAGCAGTGATCTCGTAGTATATAACTCTTGATCTAAAACAGTAAAACAGCTGCCGCAGGGTGGCTGTTTTACGAGTAGAGTTTGGTATACTAAAAGCATGAGTATTTCTAGCCTTCGTCGCCAGCAAAGTGGTTTTTCTGTTTTAGAGATCATCCTCACGATTGTTTGATCAGATACTACACGTGTCGTGATATAATTGCTGTGGACATACATAAACGTTATGAATCAATCGTCAAAACAGCAAAACCAATCAGGGTTTACCATAGTCGAACTAATAGTCGGCATGGTGCTAATTGGACTGGTTCTTATCATTATAACCGCCCTGATACAACTGCTAATCCAGATGAACGACAAAACTAACGACACAGTTCTCACAACCTCTCTAGCTCAAAACAAAGTAGAGAATCTTCGTAGCGCAGGGTTCAACGCCCTTGGCGATGACGGTTTGGTAGTCAGCTTCACCGACGAACTCCCTGCGAGCATTCCTCTACCTCGTTCAGCCAAATACACTATCACTATACTCGCTGCCAGGCCAGCTGAGAAAATCGTCGACATCGATATAGAAGCCAATAGCAAACACTATTTATATAGAACAGTCATAGGAGAGCTAGGTGTTGGGCAATACTAGACAACGAAACAGCGACGGCTACACCGTAGTCGAACTCATAACCGTCATGGTAGTCCTGGGTATCATACTGGTGCCGCTATCTGTTATAACGATCGATTTCATGGGCGCTATGGTAGCCCGGAATGTCGAAGCTAGACTAGCGACCGAATCCCAAATACTACTACGAAGTATTACCGAGGAACTGCGTGTTGCTTCGTCCGTCAGGGCGAACGCGGCCAATACGGACGCCCACCAGCCGCCCGGAGGCTGGACCACGGCCAATGCGAACCTGATATTAGTCATATCAACCCCGGTGTTGGATTCGGTACGAAACTTTGTACTAGATCCTCTAACCGGACTGCCGATGCAAAACGAGATTATCTACTTCGCCGACGGCAAGAACCTGTATCGTCGCAAACTCGCACATCCCAACGCACCAGGCAATACCATGGTTACTACCTGCCCGACCGCACTAGTCACGGCAACCTGCCCCGCAGACACTGAGCTAACTTCTCATTTTGAACACATGGACTTCGTATTCTACGACCAGGACAATTCAGTAACTACCGACATATCCCAAGCCCGATCGATACTAATGACAGTCCAAATGAAACAGCCAACTTATGGACGCGACGCAAGCTTTATAAACAAAATGCGCATGACCTTAAGGAACACGTTATGAAAAACTCTACTAAACTTCAATCAGGATCTATCGTGCCGACCATTATTATTTTCCTAGTAGTCTTTACGTCTATCGGTAGTGTGACTCTAGGACTGATTTCGAGTAATTATTTTGTAGCAGTTAGCGAAGATTTTGCCTTGCACGCCCAGCTAGCCGCTGATGCTGGCGCTGACGTGTCGATTCAGAAAGTCAACTCAGATCCCGTAGGCTGGCTCGGCACGTCCGGGACAGAACAGGTCGTCACTACGAACGCACGACTTAAAACCACCTACGAAACACTGGTAACTCCTGGGCCCCTTGATAAAGACCCAAAAACAATCGAAGTGATTGGCCGATCCTACTCTCCAGATACAGCTACTGAACCTAGAGCGAAACGTACAATAAAAGTAGTAGTACGCGGCATCGGCGGAGGCGGTACTTACTCTGTGGTAACTGGCGTGGGTGGACTGAGTATGGTTAACAGCGCCAAGATTACAGAGGGTGATGTATATGTGAACGGTGGAATAACCATGAAAAATACCTCTCAAATCGGCAGCACCGCAAGACCGGTCAACGTGCGAGTAGCCAATGCTAGATGTCCTCTAGATACTAACGATGTTACCTTTCCAAGTGTTTGTGGCTCAGGAATAAATAACAACCCTATACAGATGTTCAATAGCGCTCGAATATACGGAGACGTACAAGCTAGAAACCAGCTAGATGGAAGCAATATGCTAAACAATGGACTAATCCCCGGCGATCCGCCTCTAGCCAGCCTACCTACACATGATCGAATAGCCCAAAAAGCAGCGGTGGCAGTTACTAGAAATGGCGATAGCGCGGACGCAGGCTGCAACAGCAACGGCGCAACAAGAACCTGGGCTGCCAACACAAAAATTATTGGAAATGTCGTGATTTCAAAAAAATGCAAGATCACGGTCGAGGGTGACGTATGGATAACCGGCAATTTATCATTTGACCATATATCTATTATGAAAGTTAAGGATGGGTTAGCTAATTCTCCAGTGATAATGATTGACGGCCCAGGTGGTATAGATGCCAACAACACGTCAGTTCTAGCGTCTAACAATCTCGGTAAGGGCTTCCGCGTCATAACCTACTGGAGCGCTGCTAGTTGCGGAGCAGACTGCACCGACGTCAAGGGTGCTGATTACCAAAATAGCAAAAACGTCACGACTATCCGTCTAAACAACTCAGCTTCTGGCCCCAACACCGAATTTTACGCTCGCTGGTCAGCTGTCACGGTCGGCAACTCCGGTGATGTTGGAGCGGTAGTTGGCCAAACCGTCAACCTAACCAACTCAGCGGCCGTTACTTTCGGCGCAGAGGTATCTAGCATGTCTCAGATACCAAGTACTTGGGTAGTTCAGTCGTATCGACGTATGTAGATGTATGTACTAAAAATTTCAAATCGGTTATACTTAACGTAGATAAATCAGTGGGCATTAAAAAATGAGCAAATATTTTCACAAAGATAGACCGATAATCGGATTGGACATTTCGGCTACAAGCCTGAAGCTAATGTCTGTTGATCCAATAAAATGGACCGTCCGTGGATACTGATCAGTCGACTTCTATCCAACAAAAATGGAGA
>CAYIYX010000050.1:0-700 GCA_964367775.1 uncultured Candidatus Saccharibacteria bacterium
TATTCGTTGGTACGAAGAAGCAAGCCAAGGCGTTAGTGCAAGAAGTTGCCGAAAAAGCCGGTCAGCCGTTCGTTACTGAGCGCTGGATGGGTGGCATGCTTACCAACGTCGCAACCGTGACGAGCCAGATTAAGAAGCTCAAAGGTCTTGAGCGTCGCATGGACAGTGGCGAACTTGCTAACCGCTACGCTAAGCTTGAGGTGCAGCGTTTCCAAGAGGAAATCGACAACCTGAACAAGTTTTACGGTGGCATCAAGGACTTAAACGGCAAGCCTGGTGTGGTTTTTGTCACTGACATTCTCGAGGACAAAAACGGCGTGGCTGAGGCACAGAAGCTCGGCGTGCCAGTTGTCGCTATAGTTGACACGAACGCCGATCCAACTGGTATCGACTACGTTATTCCTGGTAATGACGACGCCATAAAAGGCCTGTCGCTCATACTCGACTACGTCTCGTTGGCGGTGGAAGAGGGCAAGAAGGTAACCGTTAAGAAAGAAGAGAAATAGGAGGAAGCATGTCAGTTGAGAATCCTTTTGATGGCGGAGAACCCCAGGTAAGGTTTCCCTTTGGCCACTCTGAAGAAGATGAACCTAGAGCCCCTATTAGAGTAAATGTTCCTGATTTTAGTACTGCCCCTGCTGGCGAAGTAACCGATAGCGCGGCTAACGATTTCGTCATGCCTAACGCCCCTAACTTTAGT
>CAYIYX010000050.1:710-2937 GCA_964367775.1 uncultured Candidatus Saccharibacteria bacterium
CGCACCGGCGAGCGCGGCGGCAGAAACCTCGGGTGCTACTTTTGAATTTGGACCAAAGATCGAGGAGGGAGAAAAGTAAATGGCAATTTCTATCGACGAAATTAAAAAACTCAAAGAATTAACTGGCGTTGGTTTGACTGACGCAAAAACAGCGCTTGTTGAAGCTGAGGGTGATTTTGACAAAGCCCTTGAAGCTATGCGTAAAAAAGGTCTGACGAAAGCTGAAAAGCGCGGTGAACGCGAAGCCTTGCAGGGTCTTGTAGACGCCTATGTGCACAGTGGTCGAATCGGCGTTGTCGTTGAAGTAAACTGCGAAACGGACTTTGTTGCTCGCACAGACGACTTCAAGGCGTTGGTTCACGAAATTGCGATGCAGATTGCAGCTATGAATCCGCAGTATATTTCGGAAACCGACATTCCGGCTGAGGTAGTCGAAGCCTTTAAGGCTGAGGCAAAAGCGAGTGATGCGCTGAAAGGCAAGCCAGCCAACATGATTGAAAAAATCATCGACGGACAGGTTAAAAAGCACTTTGCAGAGAAGGTGCTCATGAGCCAGGCGTACATACTCGACGACAGTAAAACAGTTGAAGAGTACATCAAGGCGTCAATTGCAAAACTCGGCGAAAACATCGTCGTTCGTCAGTTCAAACGCGTTGAACTTGGCGTGAGCGAGTAGGTTAGATTTACGATCTGAGATCTTAGAGAAAATCGCCTGTGAAAATGGGCGATTTTCTTTTTAAAAGCCTAAGGAGTATGGTGAAATTGACATATAGCGAGTAAAGTGATATAATACGTAACATGACATTTCACCCAAATAGTGACTCACAACTTCATCCAGGAAGTATAGAATCACCAGATTTTACAAGACATGCGGACGAAGCTCTGGAGCTTGTTCGGGATGATCCAGGGTCTAGGGAAGAACCGAAAGGGCCTGAAGACGAACCCCGGGAGGCAGAGGCTTCTCCTGAGTGTGTGCGTGCAGTTCATTCAGTTCAACCGTCTTTAATAGGAAGAAGCGAGACAGGCCTTTCGCCAGTGGAAATAATTGCGGGACTTCCCCCTAAAGAACTCAGAGTAATTAGGAAAGGGCTTTCTCCGGCGTACCGGGATCGGGAACTCACCCCTGAAGAGACGGCGCTGCACGAAGCCATACTTCACATTGATGAGAAAGACAAGACTAGCTCTGACCACCGCTTGACTAGGTACATGGGAGTTGCTGCGCTCGCTGTGCTATGGAGGTATACCGATACACCAATTAATCCAGATGAACACTCTAGGCTGGTTGAGTCGGTAGCTATTACTGGTGCGACTGGCGCCGCCTTGATGTTGTCGGGTATAAAGAGTTTATTGGTCGGGGGACATGTTCGTCGGGATCGAGCACGAGAGGCAATAAAGACAGTCAACGCTGGCCTGAAAACGAAATAATCTGATTGGACGCAAGCATAAATACATCAAGAGGCTTTACCAGGAGTCTCTTTTGCTATACTAGGAGTACTAACAAAGGAGACTTATGTTTGACACAAAGCAGTATGAGCAGAAGATGCAACAAGCGTTGGAGTTTTTTGAGGACGAGTTGAAGAAGGTAAGGACCGGACGGGCGCACCCGGACATGCTCGACAGCGTCATGGTGAAGGCATATGGTTCGATGATGCCGTTGAAGCAAGTGGCGACGATAAGTGTGCCAGAACCACAGCTACTCCAGGTTAATCCATTTGATCCAAGTCAGGTTCAGGCCATAGCGGCAGGGATTCGCGAAGCTAGTTCGCTCGGGTTTAACCCAACGGATGATGGGCATATCGTTCGCGTGCCCGTGCCACAACTTACCGAAGATCGCCGTCGTGACATGGTAAAGCAGCTTGGTGACAAGGTGGAAGATTGCCGGATTACTCTACGCAATATTCGCCAAGATGCACTGAAAGAGGCCAAGCGCATGAAGGATGCGAAAGAGCTTTCCGAAGATGACGTAAAGCGAGTTGAAAAAGGTTTGGACGACGATATGAAAGACTACCATAGTAAAATTGATGGAGTATTCAAGGCCAAAGAAAAAGAAATTATGACCGTTTGAGCAAAGCTCAACAGATCTTAGATAGTAGTTCTTAGAGCTTAGAAAGGGAAGAGTGGCGACACATAGTTTCAAAGACTTAGTTGTTTGGCAGATGGCGATGGTTTTGTGCAGAAATATCTACGCAGTATGTGGTCAACTGCCTAAGCATGAGATGTATGGCCT
>CAYIYX010000050.1:3037-7862 GCA_964367775.1 uncultured Candidatus Saccharibacteria bacterium
TCTCCGGAGTAGCGCTCGGGTCTGTGGCGGAGGTTGAAACGCAACTACTGCTTGTACAGGATATTTATCATTTAGATACGACAAAGGAGTAAGAAGAGTGTCAAGAAGTCGCAAAGATGCTGACGGCGCTGGTGCGTGCCCTAAGAACCAAGATCTAAGATCTAAGAACTCTGCGCTAACTCACGTAGGGTATATTCTCGACGGCAATCGCCGTTGGGCGAAAAAGCACGGCTTGCCAACGTATGAAGGGCATTTGGCGGGATTTGATGCGCTCAGGGAGATTATCGACGCGACGGCAGATGCTGGAGTCGAGTATATTTCGTTTTATACATGGTCGACGGAAAACTGGAAACGTGCTCAGGAGGAAGTTGACGGCATCATGAAGCTCGTCAGGCGGCTTTTTACGAGCTACATGACAGAGTTAAAGCATAAGGGCTACAAGATGGTGGTGCTTGGCGGACGCGACAGAGTACCCGAAGACATTGTCGCCATGATCGAGGAAATCGAAAAGGACCATCATGAAGCGAAAAGAGCGACGCTCGTCGTTTGTTTTAACTACGGTGGGCAGCAGGAAATAGTGAGAGCAGCCAACCGTCTTCTCGCAGCTAAGGCTAAAAAGGTGCAGTCTTTTGGGGCGGATGAGAAGAAAGGTGTCGCTAGTAAGCTGCTGAACGAAGAAGTTGGCGTCGATGAATTCGCGCAGTACCTAGACCATCCAGAAGTACCGCCATGCGATCTTATAGTGCGGACAAGTGGCGAACAGCGCCTCAGTAACTTTATGTTGTGGCGAAGTGCCTACAGTGAGTTTATTTTTCTGGAAAAGTACTGGCCTGACATGCGTGCGGAAGACGTTACTGCTATACTAGAGGAATACAATCATCGAAATAGAAGGCACGGAGGGTAAGTGGACATATTAGCTACGTTGAATTTCATACTGTCGGTCGTTATTGGCCTGATAATCCTAACCATTCTAGTCGCAACGCATGAGTTTGGGCACGGAGTGGTGGCTCGGCGCAATGGCGTGAAGGTTGAGGAGTTTGGCATAGGATTTCCGCCGCGTATAAAAGGTTGGAATGTGAAAAACAGCGTGCTTGGAAAAAATGTTTTATATGGAGTGAACTGGCTACCGCTGGGTGGTTTTGTGAAACTTCAGGGTGAAAACGACGCCTCAACAGGTAAAGGGGACTATGGTGCGGCTAGTTTTTGGGCCAAAACGAAGATTTTGCTAGCTGGCGTGTTCGTGAACTGGGTAACGGCGGCGGTACTTTTGAGTGTCGTGGCAGCGATGGGTATCCCAAAAATGGTTGATGATCAGTTCATGATTGCGAGCGACACGGTTATTCGTACGCAACCGGTGACGGTCGATTCTGTCTCGAGTGGCTTACCGGCCGACAAAGCAGGTCTCAAGGTTGGCGATGAACTGGTGAGCGTTGCCGGTACGACCATGAACGATACGACGAAGTTGGTTGAACTAACCAAGGCAAATCTTGGAAAGACCATAGAAGTTATTTATAAGCGCGGTGGTGAACAGAAGGTTGCCGCAGTGACATTGCGTTCGAACAATGACGATCAAAAAGGATACCTCGGGCTTTCTGGCGGACAACAAACGACGTACCGTTCAACGTGGAGCTCTCCTATAGTTGGCATCGCGCTTACGGGGCAGCTTACAGGGTATACGCTGCAAAGCTTAGGAACTACTTTTATGAATTTCATCACCGGCCTCGCGGACAAGTTGAGCCCTAACAGCGGGATACGAGCGAGTGGTGATGCCAAGCTCGCTGCGGTAAATAACAACGTCGGCGGCCCCCTCGTTATACTTGGTATGCTTTTTCCGGCAGCTCGGGCTGACGGACCAGGATCGCTTCTGTTGGTGACAGCGCTTATTTCTTTGACACTGGCGGTCATGAATATTCTTCCCATACCCGCACTTGACGGTGGTCGTTGGTTTTTGACATTCCTCTACAGAATAGTGTTGAAAAAACCGCTTACCAAAGAAAAAGAAGAGAAGATCGTCGGTGTCGGTTTTATGGTGCTCATGGGACTAGTGCTGATCATAACGGTAGCGGATGTGTTTAAACTAGTAGGGTAATGAATAAAGAAAGTGTGCAAAAAGGACTCATAACCATCGCCCAAGTAGCGTGGGTGCTGGGGGCTTTTCTGGGCGCGAGTTATCTGCTAGGAGTATTACTTCTCACGTACGAAACAACAGCGACGGTTCAATGGCTCGTGACGAATCCGGTGGGAATACTTGCGCTATATGCACTCTCGGACTTACTGGTTGGTGCGGTGGTTTTTATACCCTTTTACTTGCGTCAGTTGTCGTGGGGACAGATCCGTAGTCGTATAGGGTTAAAAATGCCGACCGGAAGATATGTGTTTGTCTCGGCTCTCTTTGTTTGGGGTTTGTATTTTGCATCGAGCGCTGCTCTTGTGGTGCTTCTGTATAGTCTACATATACCTGGTTTAGATCTGCAACAAAAGCAAAACATTGGGTTTAGTACGAGCATGGGGGGTTCGGTTGTCGGCTATGTTGCGGCGTTTCTCGCGCTTGTCGTTGCCGCCCCGATTCTTGAAGAAATCATATTCCGAGGGTATTTGTTTGGGCGTTTACGTAAAACAAGTTCGTTTGTCGTTAGTGCCATTTTAACCAGTGCCGTGTTCGCGTACCTACATGGTCAACTGAACGTAGCGATTGACGTGTTCGTATTGAGTCTTTTCTTGTGTTGGCTGCGGAATAAGTTTGACAGCATTTGGCCAGGGGTCATAGTGCATGCGTTTAAAAATGGTTTAGCGTATACGCTGCTGTTTATTTTGCCGTTATATGGGATAAATCTGATAAAATAAGGGCATATGGCAAAAAAACTTCTTCCTTCGAAAACTGAACAACCGAGCGAATGGTATACGACACTCGTGCAATTAGCCGACTTGGCGGACTATGGTCCTGCGAAAGGTACGATGATATTAAAGCCATACGGGTACGCGCTCTGGGAAGCGGTTCAGGAGAAAATGAATCCAATTATCAAAGCCCACGGCGTTGGAAATGCTTATTTTCCATTGTTCATACCGATGAGTTTACTGGAGCAGGAAGCAAAGCATGTTGCAGGGTTTGCGCCAGAACTGGCTGTTGTGACGATTGGCGGAGGCGAGGAGCTAGAGGAGAAACTAGCCGTCCGCCCGACGAGCGAAACCATCATGTATCAGAGCTATGCAAAATGGATTCAATCATACCGTGATTTGCCGGTTATGATGAATCAGTGGAACAACGTTGTTCGCTGGGAAAAACGGACAATGCTGTTTCTTCGTACATCTGAATTTTTATGGCAGGAAGGGCATACGGCGCACGCGACGCATAATGAAGCAATCGAGACGCAGAAGTGGGCGATGGACATGTATGCGATGGTTTACAGGGAATTATTTGCGATGGACGGCCATATTGGGTATAAGTCAGATTCTGAACGTTTTGCTGGAGCGGACAATACATTGACGTTTGAGGCGCTGATGCCGAGCGGTAAAGCTCTGCAGGCTTGTACGTCTCATGATTTGGGGCAAAATTTTGCAAAAGCCCAGAACATTTCTTTTCTCGACAATGAGGGGAAAAGCCAGTTTGTTTGGCAAACGAGCTGGGGTTTTTCGACGCGAAGTATTGGTGGGCTGATTTTGACCCATGGCGACGACAATGGGCTAGTTTTGCCACCGCGTATGGCGCCGACCCAGGTGGTGATTGTGCCGGTAAAGCCAGAGCCTGAAACGCTAGAGTATTGTAGGAAAATCGAGGCTTCACTCAAAAATGCCGGTATTCGAGTTATTCTTGATGCCCGTGATGATGAAAGTTTTGGTTATAAGGTGAATAAGTGGGAAGTTAAAGGCGTGCCTCTTCTCGCGAAAATTGGTAGTAGAGAGGCAGAAGCGTCGCTGGTTACTCTTAAAGCGCGTTATGGTGGCGAAGAAAAGCAAATTTCACTGGATGCAGCTCCAGGTGATGTTTCTGAATGGCTTGAGAAACTACACCATGACATGCTGGAGGGGAATAGAACCTATTTACGAGAAAATACACGGAAGGTCTCGAGTTACGACGAGTTTAAAAATACTATCGAAGAACATCGAGGGTTCTTGGAAGTTTACTGGAATGACAGCGCGGAGGTGGAAAAACGAATCAAAGATGAAACCAAGGCGACTAGTCGTTGCCGGCTTGAAAATGACGGTACAACAGGGGTAGATTTTGTGACCGGCAAGCCTGCGACTGAGCGTTGGATATTTGCTCAATCGTACTAAACTATGGATATTGACAGGGGCACACAAGCTTGCTAGACTAAGTGCATCCTAAATTTGGGGGTGTAGGGTAGAAGAGTAACAGAACACTTCTTAAATAATTCCCACGACGCGCTGTGTTAGCGCGCTTATTATTTGCCAGAAACTAGAAGGAGAAAAATATGAAAAAAGTATATCAGATTACGGCCGAGGGTCGAGATGACCTGCAGAAAGAACTATTTGAGTTAAAAGAACGTCGTTCAGAGATTTCCGAGCGTATTGCAGCGGCTCGTGACTATGGCGACCTTAGTGAGAATGCCGAGTATGATGCAGCTCGAGAAGAGCAGGGCATTGTCGAGACACGTGTCCTTGAAATAGAGAACATTTTAGCTAATTTTGAGCTCATAAAGCCAAAGAGCGGCGGCGTTGTCAGAGTTGGTAGCACGGTCGACTTGCACAATGGCAAAATAGTTACCTACACAGTGGTCGGACCAGTAGAAGCGAACCCTCTTGAGGGGAAAATCAGCAACGAATCTCCTATAGGGGCAGCTCTTATGGGAAAGAAAACCGGCGACAC
>CAYIYX010000051.1:0-7326 GCA_964367775.1 uncultured Candidatus Saccharibacteria bacterium
TCGGGGTCGCGGAACGTGACCGAGCCCCATCGTTCGCCCCAAATAAAGTACCCTACCCATGAGGTGGGGTGTTTTATTTTGGAGATGTATGCTCAGTAGGATATCGGCTTCGCCTCCTCCGTTTACTGGCTAAAAATGCCTTCGACGCTTTTCTCGCTGCGCTACACTACGCCGAACCTTAATGGTTCGAGTCCGCTAGCGCGGACTACCAAAGTAAATACCGACCACGTTGGGTCGGTATTTACTTTGGTACCCTCGGTAGGATTCGAACCTACGACCAAACGGATAGAAGCCGTCTACTCTAATCCACTGAGCTACGAGGGCGTGATTGTGAAGTTACCTTGGTTCGATGTCGAACCTACGACGATAGCAAAACTGGATAGAAGCTGTCTACTCTAATCCACTGAGCTACGAGGGCGCACCGGACAATCTTGTTATATTCTAGCAGATTTATACGTATAATGAATGCAAATGGTTAAAATAACTGAATTTTTCAAACGTTACACGCTCTTCGCAATTACTCTAGTCGTCGCACTCCTTTCCGGAGTGTTGTTTCTTTCAGACCATGAACCAGCGACGCGCTGGCTTATAGCACTATATAGTGGGTTTGTTGGTCTGAAAATGCTCGTTACCATGGTAGACGAAATTCGTCATGGCACGTGGGGCGTAGACATCCTTGCAGTAACCGCCATTGCCGCAACCAATGCAGTTGGTGAATACTGGGCTGCGCTCGTTATAGTATTGATGCTCACGGGCGGCGAAGCTCTGGAAGATTTTGCGAGCAAACGCGCCCAAGCAGAACTCACTGCGCTCATGGACAGAGCTCCGAAAAAAGCAAGGCGTAAAAGTGGCTCGTCTACTGTTGAAGTATTGGTCGACGAAATAGTCATAGGCGACGTCTTGGTCGTATTGCCCGGGGAGGTTATACCTGTCGATGGAAAAATAACGAAAGGATCGTCCCTTGTTGATGAATCGTCCCTGACCGGAGAAAGTGAACCAGTCGAAAAAACCGAGGGCGACGAAGTTTCAAGCGGCACGGTAAACGGTGATTCTCCTCTTGAAATTGAATCCTTACACATGAGCAAAGACAGTCAGTACGCCCAAATCGTCGAGCTTGTTAAGGCCGCAAGTGACAGTCGCGCCCCTTTCGTTCGATTGGCCGATCGTTACGCAGTACCATTTACCATAGTATCTTTTGCCATCGCTGGCGTTGCCTGGTATATTTCGGGGCAAGCAATCCGATTTGCTGAAGTTCTCGTCGTTGCGACGCCTTGCCCTCTACTACTCGGGGCTCCTATCGCCCTAATATCTGGCATGAGCCGAGCAGCTAGACACGGCATAATCATGAAAAGCGGCAGCGTACTCGAGCAGTTGTCCAGAGTGAAGTCGGCCGCCTTCGACAAGACAGGCACCTTAACCGAAAATGCGCTGCACGTTGCCAGTATTGAACGTACTGAAACACATAGCGAAAACGATATACTCAAAATTGCCGCGAGCCTAAGCCTAAACTCGTCGCATGCAACGGCTGTTGCTATAGCAAAACACGCGGTCGAGAATGGCACTGAACTACAAGATATCGATCGATTTGACGAAACACCTGGCAAGGGCGTCATCGCTATCATCAGTGGTTCAAAGATTATATCGGGACGACGAACCTTCCTCGCTGAACAAGGTGTTCACGAGGATTCGTTGCCTACCTTCGATCATACAGCGACACTGTATGCCCGAAACGGAAAATACATTGGCGCAATCACCTTCGAAGACACTGTACGGAAAAATAGTTCTGAAGTTTTGGCTCGACTCAAGAGCCTCGGGCTGCAACATCTTGTCATGATAACGGGCGACACCAAGGGAGCCGCCAACAGAATCGCAAAAGAAATCGGCATAGACACGGTCTACGCTGAGTGTCTGCCGAAAGACAAAGTTAAAATAGTCGCCTCGTTGACTTCCAGACCAGTTATGATGACTGGTGATGGGGTAAACGACGCTCCCGTACTCGCTGCAAGCGACGTCGGCATAGCCATGGGTGCTCGTGGCGCAACGGCGGCAAGTGAATCGGCTGACGTAGTCATAATGCTCGACGACATAACAAAGGCCGCCGACGCTGTTGCTATCTCGCAAAAGACCATACGTATTGCGCTTCAAAGCATACTTATAGGCATATTTATTAGCATTGGACTGATGCTAATTGCTGCGACAGGCGCTATTCCTGCCGTTGTCGGAGCTGGCCTCCAAGAAATCGTCGATGTTGTCGTTATATTGAACGCACTCCGTGCACATCGTGACTAAAGGTCTTAACATCTGGTATACTATTTGTCGACGCGGGTGTAGTACAACGGTTAGTATGCAAGTTTTCCAAACTTGAGACGTGAGTTCGACTCTCTCTACCCGCACCAATAAAATTGCCTCGGCTTGTCCGGGGCTATTTTATTGGTCTGAGTGGGTCGAACTCACGTAGTTTTGCGAAGCAAAACAAGACATGAGTTCATGCAGCGCCGCGAAGTGATGGAAAAGTTCACTTTTGCCATCACAAGCAAGCGGATATAGGGAGCGAAGCGACCACTCGACTCTCTACCCACACGATCCAGTCTATTGATATGGGCTAGAGGTATTTAGGAATATAAAAGAAAAGACGCGCTTGGTTCAGTCTTATTTCATTTCTTCCGGAAGATCAGCTAGTGTGAGTGCTACCGCCTCTCCGGCCTGAACTTCACCCGCAAGCAATCGTTTGGCCATAATATTTTCAACCACGCGTTGCACCATGCGGCGCATGGGCCGCGCGCCGAGTCGCGGGTCATTGCCCTTTATAATCAACCAAGCCTTGAGTTCGGTATCTATAGAAACAGAAATCTTCTGCGGCTCTAGGGTTTTATTCACATCTGCAATAATCAGGTCAACCACTTTTGCGAGTTCCATCTGGGTAAGTGGCCGAAACAATACTATTTCATCAAATCGGTTCAAAAATTCAGGACGGAATTGCTTTGAGTTTACTAAATCATTTTGAAGCTCTTGCTCAAATTTTTCTAACTCCTCACCTGCTTCTATATGGTGACGAATTTGCTCGGCACCGGCATTGCTCGTGGCAATGATGATGGCGTCTCGAAAACTTACTTCCCTGCCCTTGATGTCACGCAAGATTCCTTCGTCAAGCACTTGCAACAATGTTGCAATAACGCTGTCATGGGCCTTTTCGATCTCATCGAGGAGTACTACCGAGAACGGCTGTTTCATAACCTGTGCACTCAAACTATGCGGGTCATCTGCGCCGTCGGCGATCAACCGCCTAACGTCCTCTGGCGCCACAAACTCGTTCATGTCCAGTCTCAATAAATGGTCAGTTCCGTCGAAGTATACCTCCGCAAGCGCCTTTGCAAGCTCCGTTTTTCCTACTCCAGTCGGACCGAGGAATAAGAAGGTACCTATGGGTCGCTTTTCATTACGCACGCCCGCCCTTGCTCTACGTAACGCATCGCTGACAACACTAACGGCTCGCGTTTGATTGATCATCCTCTCATGGATCAAGCTCTCAAGATTCAGTAACTTCTCTTTTTCATCACTCTTCGCATTTGCTGCCACTTTTACGCCGACAGTTTTTTCAATCGCCTGCTGCACCGACGCCGCAGTAACCAATCCATCTTCTGCATACTGACTTGCGGACAAGAGCAGTTGCAAAGACTTACCGGGCTGCGCGAGATCATGCATATACCGCTCACTCAAGCGATACGCTTCTCGTAACGCCTGATACATATACGTCACATGACGGCGAAACTCGGTTGGAATAAGCTGGTCCTGCATAACTCGCATTGTTTCTTCGTACGTAGCGGGTTGAATCATGAAACGGTTCAACGACTGCGCCAAAGCCGGATTGCGTCCAGATATTTTCAAAAAACGTTGCTCATCCATGGTAAGTATGAGCTTGAGTACACCACCGTCAAGTACTGGTTTTAGTATATTCATAAGGTCGACTGAACCGACGCCTTCTTCGAAAAACAGTTCAGCATCGTCAAAACATAGTATGATATTTTTTGCTTTATACGCCTCAATGAGAAGTTCATTCATGAGTTCCTCAAGCTGGCCACGACTTGAAGCTGCACTAATAAGCGAGCCGGCATCGAGCTGTATGATTTGCCTATATTTCAAGGACCTAGGAATACTCTTCCCAGTAAGCATGAGACGCTCTGCTAAGGCGTCGACTATAGTCGTCTTGCCCGCTCCGGTCGCCCCGACAAGCGCAACATTTGATTTACCTGAGCTAGCGAGCGCCTCTGTCATAAAATCGAGCGCCTGCTGATGGGCCTCAATATCTACAGTAAGCGTACCTCCCGCAACCTGCTCGCTGATATTTTTACCGAATCGCTCCAGCAAATGCGAGTACCCGAAGCTCCAGTCGCGCGCTATGCCTCCGGTCGGGCGGAGCGAACTATGGTAATTAATGAGATCTTGTAAATGATCGTACCAGTTAGCAACAAGGTCGATGTCTCGTTGGTCGAGTTGCAAGTGTGGCAATACGCCAGTTAAGGCGACGTCATTTGCGACTAATCCAGCCATCAAGTCCGACCCACGTACAAACCCAGTCGGCTTACGACTACAAGCATACTGCCAGGCAGATTTTAGCTCGTCTTCGCCGAACTGTTCGCTTATAAAACGTGGCGATACGCCCGCCCTAGCCATCATAAACTGGACACTCCTGGCTTTTGGTAATGCCTCGACTATACCTATTCGATCAAGCTTATACGGCAAATGGGCAAGAACTTCCGGCTCTAAGCGGTCATCGAGTCTCTGGCCCGAACCTACCGGTAATACTTTCAGGTATCTTTCGTCCCAGAGTAGCGGCACTAACAAAAACAGCGAGAAGCCCGCAAAAAGCCACCCGACTGATTTGTGGTCGACGAAGCATACAACGCCAAAACACGCGAGCACTACCGAACTCAACATGAGAACAATCCGTAACCATCCGCTCAAAAGCACATGGAGTCTCGCTTGACGTGCCCGAGGCGCGTAGTAGTCGAACAAGTCCTTATTCATACCAATACTCCGATATTTAACAGCATCAACATGACCCCAGCTAGTGGAGAAATCGGCAAAAAGGGCCAAATCAACAACCAACAAGCCCCCATAAGCGCCGCTATAAGCCACCACAGCATACCAGCAACAAGAAGTAGCAGACGCGCCGAAGCGCCAACGACACGCGACATGGTACGATCAAGCCAGGCGCGAAATTGCACATCAAGACTACCGCGTTTTGCACCGGCATCTATCTGTTTGAACGGCTGAAACATTGTTCGCAAAAGATTCCCGAAGGAAAAGTAATCCTCGACTCTGTCGAGTCGCTTTGCCTGACGATCTAACTCGCCCATCCAGCCAGTGCTATACCACCACGAAACGAGTGCCCACGCTTGCATGCCGTTAATTATACCGCACAAAAGGGGTATACTTGAAGTGATATGATCCAACAACATGCAATAAAGCTCGGCAAACTCATCAAAAAGGCAATGAGACTTAGGGGCGGCGGCTCTGCGCTACCCGGACTTATCGTCGAAAAGATGTCTCCGAACTTTCTATCACAAGCTCTCGAGAACCTCCCTAAGGGTGTAGTGGTGGTATCTGGTACGAACGGCAAGACGACGACCACAAAGATTGTCGTCGAACTACTGCGGTCCCATGGCCTAAAAGTTTTCACAAATCCATCTGGCAGTAATTTTACTCGTGGTGTGGTAGCGAGCCTGCTTGACCATGTCGATACACTTGGTAAACTCGACGCGGACATAGCGGTAGTTGAGCTAGACGAAGCCCATGCAGTGCATTTCGTGCGCGCTATTGCGCCAAAATATTCACTTATATTAAACGTCTACCGCGACCAACTTGACCGCTTTGGCGAAATAGACAGCACGGCCAAATTATTGTCTACTGTAGTTGAAAAAACAACGGACGGCGTTGTACTCAACCGTGACGACGAATTAGTACGCGCTCTAGGCGTCAACGTAAAACGAGACACGAAACTCCAGTATTTCGGCGTGAGCGAGACACTTTTGAAGCTTTTCCCGAGCGATGTGAATCTTCACGGCAAAAACACTCCCTCAGCCACTAAAAAACAGCCCACTATTCATGCCAACGACGTCATACTTTCAAAGTTAACTGGTCAAAAGGCTACGTTCAAATTTGGTGAAAAAGATGAAAAGCCTGTCACGCTAAAACTCGCCGGCATCTACAATGTCCAAAATGCCGCTGCTGCCCTCGCGTTATCTAAAATGATTCTCGGCAATTCATTTGAAACTAAGAAGGCGCTAAACATACTCGCCGATGTCCGACCGGCCTTTGGTCGTGGTGAAGCCATCGAGGTAAACGGCGAGCCCCTTGAAATCGTCCTAGTCAAAAACCCTAGCGGCTTTCGTCTCAGCCTTGCCTCGTATAAAGGCCGTCCCGCAGCTACCATGATTGCCATCAACGACCTCTACGCCGACGGACGCGACATGAGCTGGCTATGGGATGTTGACTTTAGCACGTTTAAAAATACTGGTATACCCTTTGTCACTGGCGTACGCGCATACGACATGGCTTTACGCCTACAATACGACGGCATAAAAGTCGGGAAGGCTACGACGGACATTGCAAAAGCCTTAGATGATTTTCTCGCCCAGAGTGGCCCAAAGCGAATATTTTGCACATACACTGCAATGTTAGCTCTCAGGCGCGAACTCGCGAAAGTTTACCCACTGGAGGCAATCGAATGAGTAAAAAAGTGATAACTATAGTCCATCTTTACCCAAAGGAAATGAACATTTACGGTGACTGGGGCAATATCCTCACTATAAAACGCCGTCTGGAATGGCATGGCTATAGCCCTCGAATCGTCGAACATCATCCCGGTAGGCCATTTCCCAAAAATGCCGACATCATCATAGGAGGGGGCGGGCAAGATTCTGGACAAGCGAAAGTCCAAAAAGACTTAAACGAGATTGGCGATACTATAAAACAACTCGCAGACGACGGCGTCCCCATGCTGGTAATCTGCGGTCTCTACCAACTGTTTGGACGCTTTTTCCGTACGAAAGATGGAGAGATCATACAAGGTATCGGCCTATTTAAAGCTGAAACTCACGGTGGCCCAAAACGGCTTATAGGAAATACCGTCGTGGAATCTCGTACATTTGGAGAATTGGTCGGTTACGAAAATCACTCTGGTCTTACCCTATTAGACAACGACCAACCGGCCTTAGGGCGTGTCGTAAAGGGCAAGGGCAACAACGGCGAAGATTCGACCGAAGGAGCTGTGTACTACAATGTATACGGTAGCTACCTACATGGATCGCTTTTGCCCAAAAACCC
>CAYIYX010000052.1:0-7269 GCA_964367775.1 uncultured Candidatus Saccharibacteria bacterium
CAGCAAGAACCACGAGCTATACCTGTGTCTATGGTGCTGCTGGTACCTACACCGTTGCCATCACCGGTACCTTCCCACGTATTTACTTTAACAATGCCGGTGACCGACAGAAGTTGCTGGAAGTGAAGCAATGGGGGACTGGAGCTTGGACGAGTATGGCAAATGCCTTTTATGGCTGCAATAACATGCATGTGACGGCTACGGATGCGCCGAATTTGGCGGGCGCGACAAGCTTGAGTGGGATGTTCAGAGAGGCAACGAGCTTTAATGAGAATATAAACCATTGGAATACTGGCACGATTACTGACATGAGCTACTTGTTCGCGAGCGCTCGAACCAAGTGGGCCGAGTTTTCATTTCCAGGTGTGGGCGGTAGTATTTCGGTCGGCGACACTGCCTTTAATCAACCCCTTGATGCCTGGGATACTAGCGCAGCGACAAATATGAGCTTCATGTTTTCTTATGCTCCCGTCTTCAATCAGGATATCGGTGGGTGGGACGTGAGTGGCGTGACTAATATGAGAGGAATGCTCGGTGGTGCTTCTAGTTTCAACCAACCGTTGGAATCTTGGAATACGAGTGCTGTAACCAATATGAGTGCGATGTTTGAGTATACTCTCGCTTTCAACCAAGACATTAGCGGGTGGGATGTGAGTAGTGTGACAGACATGAGCTGGATGTTCTATTTAGCCACTGTCTTCAATCAGCCGCTGGATGGCTGGGATACAGGTAAGGTGACGAACATGAGTTATATGTTCTACATTAGTCCCGCCTTTAATCAACCTATTAGTAGCTGGAATACGGCCACCGTCACAAATATGAGCAGTATATTCAGACACGCATCTGCCTTTAATCAACCACTTACAAATTGGAACACTGGTGCAGTGACTAATATGAGTTGGATGTTTAACGGCGCTCAGGCCTTTAATCGGCCCCTTGTGAACTTCAATACGAGCGCAGTGACCAATATGATTGGCATGTTTAATAGTGCCTCCACCTTCAATCAACCTCTCGCTAACTTTGACACTAGTGCAGTGACTAATATGAGCGGAATGTTTTGGAGTGCCACCGCCTTCAACCAGCCTCTCGCAAGCTTCAATACGAGTGCTGTAACCAATATGAGTAACATGTTTTATCGCGCCACCGCCTTCAACCAACCTCTGACCAACTTCGACACCAGCGCCGTGACGAATATGAGCGGAATGTTCGGAATGTACACTGATACTTCCGCCTTCAACCAACCTCTCGCAAATTTTGACACTAGTGCAGTGACGAATATGTATGGGATGTTTTGGGGTGCCTCACTCTTCGATCAACCGCTTGATAATTGGGATACTAGCGCCGTGATAGACATGCGCTATATGTTTTATGACGCATTAGCTTTCAATCAATCTCTAACTACCTGGGATACGGCAGCTGTGACAAACATGAGCTACATGTTCTCCGGCGCTACCGCCTTCAACCAACCCTTAGATATCTGGAATGTCAGCGCAGTAACAGACATGACTAGCATGTTTGACAACTCCGGCTTCACGACGGCAACGTACGAAGCTACCCTTGCTGGTTGGGCGAATCAGACTTTGCTACCAAATATCTCACTGGGTGCTGCTGGCGTAACCTACTGCAATGAAACGGCTCGCCCGCTTCTGACGTCAGCCCCCAACAACTGGATAATCACCGACGGTGGCTACTGCCCATTAACGGTGTCTAACCCAACTAACTTGGAAGTAGTGTCTTCAGCTCCAACTATTACTGGCTCCGCACAGCCTGATCGTACAGTTCAGATCACGCTCGACGGCGTCGACTATACAACAATCGCTCAAGGCGACGGTACATTTAGCTATCCTATCACCACAGCTTTATCTGATGGGTGGCACGTAGCAATCATTCGCGCGATTAGCCCATCTGGCACCCCCGGCGTTCCAACCAACCTCTCCTTCTACGTTCACACCGGCGGCTCCCTCGCTCTCACTGGCGCCCCTCAAGCTCCAACCCTCTCCTGGAATAAAGCCCCGGGCACCGCCACTGGCACAATCTGGTCTGAAACCGCATCTGGTGCCACGTCCTTCCCAGCCCGCGGTAGCTTCGGCGCTGCCTCCCTAAACGGCAAGCTCTGGGTAGTCGGCGGACAGGGAACAGGCTCAGGAGCGAGCTCTCGCCTGAACGACGTCTGGAGTAGTCCTGATGGTACCACCTGGACCCAAGAACTAGCTCATGCACCGTTTTCTGCTCGTAACGCCCACACCGTCACCGCCTTCAACGGTAAACTCTGGGTGATGGGTGGCCAAACCACAACTAGCGCATCTCGTCTCAACGATGTCTGGTCGAGTCCTGACGGCATTACCTGGACCCAGGAACTTGCTAACGCTCCCTGGCCAGCCCGGTCCGCACACGAAACCGTCGTGCACGATGGCAAGTTATGGCTCATCGGCGGAGCCGATACGACCGACGCCGACCTTCGTGATGTTTGGAGTAGTCCTGACGGCGTCACTTGGACACAGGTTACCGCTAGCGCCACCTGGCCGTCACGCCGTGGCTTTGGTGTTGCTTCGTTTAGTGGCAAGCTCTGGGTCATGGGCGGCCTCATCAATGACTGGGATACCTTTGAGAGTGATGTCTGGTCTAGTACCGACGGCATAACTTGGACCGAAGAAACCGCCAATGCCGCCTGGCCAGTCCGCGCCTCTCACCAAGTCGAAGTCTTCGACAACAAGCTATGGGTACTGGGCGGTTCAGCAGACGACTGGGACAGTGAATACAGTGATGTCTGGTTTAGTGAAAACGGCAAAGACTGGCACCGCACAACTGAAGCCGCCGACTGGACAGCGAGACGCGGCCATAGTTCGGCTGTCTTCAACAATAAACTCTGGGTATTAGGCGGCAAAGTTGGTTCAAGCTGGACGAATAGCAACGACGTCTGGAGTGCTGGCATCCCTCCTGTGACCTATACCATCTGCTGGGACACGACAGAAGGTGGCTGTACCCATACCGCTACCACGACCGAACAAACCTTCACCATCCCCACTAATGACCGTCTCACTAAGGACACCTGGTACTTTAGCGTTAAGTCCACTGGACCGCAGGGCCAATCCCTCGGTAGCTTTACGTCTACTCCCTATACCGTTACCGACCCCATCCCCGTAACCACACCCCTCACGAACAAACCAGTCCTAAACCCCCTGACTAGTCAACCAGCAGCAGCTGCCGCAGTCTCACAACTCTCTCCAGCCTTGACGGGTTCAGTCCTCTCTATTGCTTCCTATGACTGTAGTGACCTACAAACTCCAACCGTACGTCTTCTAGAGCCAACCGGTCTCAAGGTAGCTGAAGCGAACATCACCCTCCTTGGTGGCGTTGGCTTTAGTGTTGGCTGTACGGGGAATGGTCAGTCAACTGATGTTGCCTTAGCACTAGGGACAGCCTACACTGACACCACACAGCTCAGAGCCTACAAAGGTACGGGTACAACCCTCACTGACATTACCAACCAAGTTACGTTCACAAACAAAGACGTCAGTGGTACGACCAAGACAGTCCTCAGCTACACCCTAACTGATGGTGGAGCCAACGACGAAGACGGTACTGCTAACAGCATCATAGTCGATCCTATCTACATAGGAGTCGTGAATGGAGCGAGTACTACAGTCGGGTCTTTGTCTAGTACTGGGGGGAGTGTTTGGGGGATCGTAGCAGTCGCCTTTTCTATGGCCGGCATGAGCACGGTCATTGCCCTAAAGTTCATGCGACGGCGAAAGTACGTGTATAATAAAGGTACTAGCTTCTTAACATAAGGAGGTCTCTGAGATGGAAAATATTGAAATTACTGGCGTACGCTACACGCCCGACGAGCCTACTAAAAAATACGTTGTTAAGAAAATCGGAGGGTTGGACAAGTACTTGCCACGTCATGCTCGGAAGACCTATAGTGCCGAAGTTGTTTTAAGAGAAGTGGGACGAGCGAATGGCAACAAGTACGAGTGTGATGTAAAAGTGATCGTTCCTGGAAAAGTAATCAGCGCGAAAGATTCGACCATGAACATGATGGCGGCAATCGACATCGTTGAGTCTAAATTGGCTGACCAGTTGCGAAAATACAAAGAGACGAACGAACCAGCGCGGGGCTGGCGAGCTCGGGTGGCACGTATCAAACAGCGCCTCTCTTAGTACCGAACTGAACCAGTCTTTCTTCTTGTTGCAATTTCTACCGTAAGCTCGGTTTGCGCAAAACCTCGTCTGTCTCTGGCCGAACTAGCGCCGAGTTGCTAGACGTTTTCTCTGACGGAGATGAACCCGTAGGTTCATCGACGAAAGAAAAAAGACTAACAAGCGGCGATAGACGGTCAGAGATGGCAGGGATTTTGCGTAAGCCGAGCTAAACGTCTATCGTCTATCGTCTAACTGAGTTATAATTGTTGACAGTTTATTTGAACGTCTGTTTTAAATATGGAGAGAGGGAACGAAAACTTTTTATGGCAATTAGTAAACAAACGGCTCTAACGAAAGTATTCGGAGATCCGCAGAAAAGAACTTTGAAGCGTTTACAGAAGCGTGTAAACGAAGTGAACGCATTGGCTGAAAAATATCACAAGATGAAGGACTCGGAGCTGAAAAAGCAGACCGAAGTCCTGAAGAAGCGTCTCGAGAAAAAAGGCGTAACTATTGACACTATCTTGCCTGACGCGTTCGCGGTCGTACGCGAGGCGGCAGACCGCGTTATAGGCCAGCGACATTACGATGTCCAGCTTCTTGGCGGTATTGTTTTGCACGAGGGAAGTGTTGCTGAAATGAAAACCGGTGAAGGAAAGACGCTTGTTGCGACGGCTCCGCTGTACCTCAATGCTTTGTCTGGTAAGGGAGCACACCTGGTTACCGTGAACGACTACCTCGCTCAGCTGCACGCCGGCTGGATGGGTCAGATTTATGATTTTCTTGGGTTATCAACAGGCTGTATCATCAACGAAGAGTCGTTTGTGTATGAAAAAGGGTTCGACAACGAACGGCATTCCGACAAGCGTATGTGTACCTTGAAGCCTTCAACGCGCAAGGAAGCATACGCGGCGGACATAACGTACGGAACAAATAATGAGTTCGGGTTTGATTACTTGCGCGATAATATGGTCAATGAAGTTGATCTTTTGCGTCAGCGTGAACTCAATTACGCCATAGTTGACGAAGTTGACTCAATTCTTATAGATGAAGCCCGGACGCCACTCATTATTTCGGCGCCTGCTGCAGAAAACCCTGAGAACTACATCAAGTTTGCAAAACTTGCGCATACGTTAAAGCCTGACCATTATATTCTCGACGAAAAGCGCAAGAGTGTCGCCTTGACCGACGAAGGCGTTGACAAGATAGAAAAAATGCTTGGCGTCAAAAACTTATACAGTCCAGAGCATATTCGTAGCGTGTACCATATGGACCAAGCGCTTCGTGCTGAAACGTTGTTCAAGCGGGACAAAGATTATGTCGTCAATACTGACAATGAAGTTATCATTGTCGATGAATTTACCGGACGGCTTATGCATGGTCGTCGCTACAACGAGGGACTGCATCAGGCTATAGAGGCAAAAGAGGCTGTGCCGGTTCTTCAGGAGAGTATGACGCTGGCCACTATCTCTTTCCAGAATTATTTCCGTCTGTATAGCAAGCTTTCCGGCATGACTGGAACGGCATTTACAGAAGCAGAGGAATTTCAACAAATCTACGGGCTAGATGTCGTTCAGATTCCAACAAACAGGTCGCTTTCTCGTGAAGACAGAACAGATAAGATATTTAAAACTGAAAAAGGTAAGATTAAAGCGCTTGTTGCAGACGTCAAAGAATTTAACAAGACAGGACGCCCAGTACTCATAGGTTCGGCTTCTATCTCGAAAAACGAGCTGTTATCGGCGGCGTTGAAGAAAGCAGGTGTTCCGCACGAGCTTTTGAATGCGAAAAACAATGAGCGTGAGGCGAG
Organism: uncultured Candidatus Saccharibacteria bacterium; assembly: GCA_964367775.1. Lineage (GTDB taxonomy): Bacteria > Patescibacteriota > Saccharimonadia > Saccharimonadales > Saccharimonadaceae > JAPUDS01. Next base: position 5,957 of record CAYIYX010000052.1, read on the forward strand.
TATCATTTCTCAAGCAGGCCATAAAGGTGCGGTTACCCTGGCGACAAATATCGCTGGCCGTGGTACTGATATTATGCTAGATGAAGACTCCAAGAAGCTTGGTGGGCTTGTCGTGCTTGGCTCTGAACGACATGAGGCTCGGCGAATCGACAACCAGCTGCGCGGTCGCGGTGGTCGTCAAGGCGATCCCGGCATGAGCCAGTTTTATGTTTCGACCGAAGACGACCTCATGCGTATTTTCCAAGGTGAGCGAATAGCTTCTCTTATGGACCGGCTCGGCGTCGAGGAAGATCAACCTATAGAAAATAAGGCGGTTAGTCGGACGCTTGAAGCGGCTCAGAAACGCGTTGAGGGCTACAGCTATGACACGCGTAAGAACGTCGTGCAGTACGACAATGTTATAAACCGGCACCGAAAAGTAGTCTACAAAATTCGTCACGAAATACTTAAGGGTGAAAACATAAAACCAGAGATTAAGAGATTGCTGAACGAGAAAGTTAAAGAACTGACGCTGCTGCCAGCGAAAAATAATCCGAAGTTTAACGAAGAATTTGAAGCCTCTGTCCCGATTAACAAGGAAGAGCTGAAGAAGATTGGCGAAGAGAAAAAGGACAATAAGCGGTTTGAACTTGCGAAAAAAGCGGCTGAAAAGCTATACGAAGCCAAAGAAAAAGAACTCGGAACGGAGCTTCTTCGTGGCATAGAGCGCGAAGTGTATCTCCAGGTTGTTGATGTTCTTTGGATGAATCACCTTGAGAATATGCAGCATCTTCGAGACGGTATCCACTGGCGTAGCGTTGGACAACGTGACCCACTTGTCGAGTATCGTAGTGAGTCGCAGAAGTTGTTTGAAAGCCTACAGGGGACATTGCGTCAAGAAGTGTTGAAGACGATATTTACCGTTCGTAAACAAGATGTTAATTCAGCTAAGATGACAGATGACACATATGAGTCCGAGCTTACTCAAGCTGCTGGCAATGCCGTGGAAATAGGCGTGAACGAGATTGGAGCGCCAGAAAAACATGGTGACGATGAGTTCAAGATCAAGAAAGCCAAAACCGAGGTTAAGGTCAAGAAAAAAGCGGTCAAAAAGAAGCGAAAAGCAGCGCGGGCGGCCAGAAAGCGTCATTAGTATATGAAGCATACAGTTGCAGAGCTCATCCTAAAAAATGGAGCGCGTGGGCTAGTGATAGATGTGCCCGGGGCTCAGGTTATGAGCACACAGTTTCATTTCCGCGCCGGAAATCGCTTCGTTCGGGACAAGAGCATTTACGAAACCGCACATATCATGGAGCATATGGCGTTTGGCGCAA
>CAYIYX010000053.1:0-6822 GCA_964367775.1 uncultured Candidatus Saccharibacteria bacterium
ATATACTTAGGCCGACGAGGCTGAATATATTGACAAAAAGTTCCATAAGGTTTGACGTGAAGCAACTCAACGTCGCTTTTTTGATGTTTGCGAATATGATTCTTCCCTGTTGGATGGCTTTTACGAGAGTCGCGAAACTGTCATCGAGCAGGACTATGTCAGCACTTTGTTTAGCGACGTCAGTGCCGGTTATGCCCATGGCGACACCGATGTCAGCGCGTTTTAGTGCTGGAGCGTCGTTTATGCCGTCGCCCGTAACGGCTACGACGAGGCCAGATTCTCGAACGAGACCCACGATGCGTAGTTTGTCTTCTGGGCTAACACGACTAAAGATCACGCCACCTTTGGTGATGAGCTGCAAAAGCTCCTTGTCATCGTGTTTTGACAGTTCTTCGCCGACAATGACGACCGGTGTCTCGTCATCATCGAGCAGCTGGGCTTTTCGGGCGATGGCTTCGGCTGTAAGCGCAAAGTCGCCAGTGATGATATTGACTGCTATATGGGCCTTCAGGGCTGCCGTCATAGCTCCAGGAACGGCTTCCCGTAAGGGGTCTCGCATACTCACTATGCCAAGGAAGGTTAAGCCGGACTCAACTTCGTCCATGGTTCCATGGATTTCGTGGTGGGATATCGTTCGTTTGGCGTAGGCAAGATTACGCAGAGCCTGACCTGCGCGCTTAGTGTACTCTTTTAGGTACCACGCTTTGTCTTCTTCTGTAATGGGGCGGACAATATTGCCGTCCAAGATCATAGTCGATCTTTCGAGCACGCTTTCGGGCGCGCCTTTGACATAGCAAATTGCTTCATCGTTCGAGAATTCTCGTATGGACGTCATGCGTTTTCGGGCCGAGTCAAATGGTATTTCGCGAAGTTCTAGATGATTTTGTTTGTAGGATTTTACGTCTACACCCGCCTTGTTAGCTAGTGCGACAAGGGCGCCTTCGGTCGGGTCGCCTATACAGTACCATTCTGGGTGTGTTTCGTCTGGCTCGACTATACGAGCGTTGCTCGCAAACTCACCACACACGATGAACTCCTCGAGTATAGACCGTTCAATCCGTTCATGGTCCACGCCATCTTTTGGTATGAGTTTTCCTTCAGGTGCGTACCCTATGCCCTGTACTTCAAACTCTTCAAAACCGACGATAAAACCTTCAACGGTCATTTGATTTTTGGTAAGGGTGCCCGTTTTGTCGGTACATATGACATGTGTTGCACCGAGTGTTTCGACGGCACTGAGGCGCTTAACGAGGGCTTTAGCTTTGGCGAGTTTTCTGGCGGCTTGTGCGAGTGACGTGTTGATTTCAGCCGGTAAACCTTGCGGTATAAGAGAGCTCGCAAACCCGATAGCGAACAGCACAGCATCTTTTATAGGCAAGTTTTTGTATATAGCGACGGCAAGCAATATAGTACAGAGAAAAGTAACGGCGTATGTCAGGATGGTGGCGATGTGGTTAATCTCTCTTTGGAGCGGACTGAGGTCTTCGGTGGTTTGGTCAGAAAGCTCCGCTATGCGGCCGAGCTCGGTGTCTTTTCCGGTTGCAACGACAACGCCGATCGCTTCGCCCATGGCAACCGTCGTACCCATAAAGGCTTGGTTGTGTCGCAAAGCTGGCGCCACGTCTTTTGCAAGCGCGTGAGTAAACTTTTTCGTTGGTTGGCTCTCGCCGGTAAGGGCGAAGTCGTTCGTGGCAAATGCCGTAACTTTTATGAGCCGAACATCAGCCGGAACCGATTGTCCTTCATCGATGACTATGATGTCACCGGGTACTAACTCTATCGTGTCAATTTCGGTAATTTTACCGTCACGTAGGGCCTGAGATTTTTCGGCAACGAGGTGTTGCAAAGCCTCCATAGTGCGTTCGGCGCTGTATTCTTGAAAAAACCCGATGAGCGTATTGAATAGTATCAGGACAAATAGCACGACGGCGGTTTTTGCGTCGCCCATGAAAAGCGCAAGTAGCGCACTCGAGAGCAGCAAGAGGATCATGAGGTCTTTAAACTGCGCGAGGTACTTTACTAAGAGTGGTGTTTTTTTGCTGGTTGGTATGACATTTTTGCCGAAGGTCTGTTGCCTGTCTAGCGCGTCCTTGCTTGAGAGGCCGTTTTCGCTCGACGCGAGTAATGCTAAGGTGTCTTCGACAGATATTCTGTGAGGAGTTGTTTTGGGTGTTTCCATATGGCTCTATTATGCATATGTTTTGGTAATAATAAAACAAGGCTATGGGTATAGCCTTGTTTTAGGATTCGACGAGGGACTATCCTTCGACAGTAACGCCCATGCTCCGGGCAGTGCCAGCGATGATTTTGACGGCGGCGCCAAGATCGTTCGCGTTGAGCTGATTCATCTTTACTTCGGCGATTTCCTCGAGTTGTTTACGAGAAATTTTGCCTACTTTGTCGACGTGGGGCTTGCCTGAACCGGCTTTTAGTCCGATTTTTTGCTTTATGAGCTCGTCGACTGGTTCGCCGAGGCAAACCCAACTAAACGTGCGGTCTTCGTATACTTGCAAGTGAACTATAACGTCGCGTCCGTTATATTCTTTAGTAGCGTCGTTGAATGGATTGATAAAATCCATCATGTTTAAGCCCCATTGACCGAGGGTTGAACCTACGGGTGGGCCTGCGGTTGCTTTACCACCTGGTACGCGGAACTTGATATTTCCTATGATTTTTTTAGCCACTGTAAATTCTCCGAAAATTATTAATGAGTATGGTATATAGCGTTTGCGGCTGAAGCTGTGCCACGTTCTATATACTACAACCTGCAATCATGCAGCTGCATGGTGCGTAACATTAGTGATTATAGCACAACATATTTAATCGTGCCATCATCGTTGTAGCCCGTGGCCCCATCTCGACATGCGAAAACCTTAGCAGGTGGTTCTCCCCAATAAGCCATACCATTTGAATCAGGAGGGTACGAATTGGTAGCATGTACTATTCCAGCCTCGCCTAGTTGTCGAGTTCTTTTTCCGGTTGAGCCTTGTTTTAGTCTTTCTCCAGGATTTGGTGGTCGATGAAAACCAGCTTCTGGTGAATCTTGTGACATATACCCGTACCCTCCTTTTTAGCTAAACTTTTTTAACTTGCAGAGCGTCCAGTTCGACTGGGGTTTCGCGACCAAACATACTCACCATGACCTTGAGCTTACCCTTTTGGGTGTCGATTTCGCTCACAGCACCGTCAAAGCCCTTGAATGGGCCATCCGTGATGTTAACGATTTCGCTAACCTTGAAGTCAATTTGGTGTTTCGGTTCTTCAACGCCCATACGCTTCTTGATCTTCTTAATTTCGTCTTCTGACATAGGCGTCGGGTCGGTGCCGGTACCAACGAAGCCCGTAACACCAGGGGTGTTACGAACGATATACCATGCGTCCTCGGTCATTTTCATGTCAACGAGCACGTAGCCTTGGAAGATTTTTTTCTCAACGACTTTTCGTTTGCCGTTTTTGATCTCGATCATTTTTTCTTTTGGAACGAGAACACCGAAAATCTTGTCGGCCATGTCGACAGACTCGACACGCTGTCCAATGCTTTCAGCTACTTTTTCTTCGTAACCGCTGTAGGTATGAATAGCATACCATTGGCGGGTTGAGTCGTAACGTTTCTTATTTGCCATTTTATACCCTTTCCTAGAATATAACGTTTTTAAATAACAATGTAAATCCGGCGTCGAGCAGGAATATTAGGACACCTAACAGCAATGAAAACAATATAACGGCTAGCGTTAAAGCCCATGTCTGCTTACGGTTTGGCCATCGAACCTGTCGGAGTTCACGCCATGACCCAACAAAGTATCCTCCCAGAGCTCGCAATGGTGCGAGCAGTTTTAGAGGTTTTCGCACTTTTTTCGACTTCTGAGCTTTTGAAGTCTTTTTTACCGCAACAGCGGCTACTTTTGTAGCAGGCTTTGTGGTTTTTTTTGAGCTAACTTTCTTCGTTTCGACGACTTTGTCGTCTTCGCTAGATTCATCCGCTTTGTAACGATGTACTGCCACGCTCTTTTTCTCCTTATATATAAAAAAGGTTGTCTTCACAACCTGTCAATAGCAGTATAGCAGAGGTTATTTCAAAGGTAAAGTAAATGAAAATGCTGAACCGTGGTTCAGGCGTGAGGTGATGTCGATGTGAACGCCGAGTTTATGAGCAAGTTTTTGGACGACGTACAGGCCAAGCCCCGTCCCAGATGTTTCTCTCGTGCGGTAGTCTTCAGAACGATAGAACTTTTCGAATACGCGCTTTTGGTCGGCTTTGCTAATACCTATACCCGTGTCTTTGACCGAGAAGTGCACGCTGTCTTTTGACTTCCGAATATAGAGAGTCACGCTGCCCTCTTGCGTGTATTTTATAGAGTTTGTTATGAAATTTTGTAGAATTTCCTCGAGGTAAAGTCGACTCGTGGTGACGGACCCGATGTGGCCAACAAGGTCTAGATTGAACTGTAGCTTTCGTTCGCGGGCCCGAGGCTCGTATTTGACATGGAGCTCTCCGGCAAGCTTGTCGATGTCGATAAGCTCCAGGTTGTCGCCGACACCTCGTTCAGCCCGAGAAAGAGTCCCGAGGTCGTTTACCATGTTCGCTAGGAAAACAATTTGATTGTGCGCTTCGTCGAAGGTTTGCTTCAAAACAGAGACGTCTGCGCCACGACTCAAGAGTAGCTGAGCATTACTAACAGAGCCTTCGGCTATAGTAATGGGCGTGCGAAGTTCGTGACTAATGACGGATATAAACTCATCACGCTCTTCTTCTAGGCTCTTTTGCTTGGTTATGTCCTCAACTATGTAGATGTAGCCTTTTAATTTGTTATGTGCTCCATGGATTGGGTTGATGGTTACGCCGAGTCGAATCTCTTCACCGTCTTCGTACTTCAGGACTACATTTTCGTTTCGAGTCATGTAGGTTTTCGGCGCAATACTCAACAGGTCAAGAGAAGTCTGGTCTGCGGCGTTGTAGGTGTTGAAAACGTCAGAGATTTTTTTATTTGTTAAGTTGTCATTTGTGTCGAGTAGCGCGAGGAGGGCTGCGTTGTATAGTTTGATAGTACCGTTACTGGCGACACTCATAATTCCGACACTCATACTGTTTAGAATCGTAACCAACTGTCCTTTTTCAGAAATGTGGTGATCTCTGGCCTTTACTAACTCTTCGTGCGCCTGATAAGCAGTAATCTGTACCATAAGTGAGAAAACGACCGTCACAAGCGCCAAACCAAGCCAAGCTAGTAGCCATATAGCATTGATGTTTGAGCTGAGGGCCAAAAATAGCGTGAGCGGGAACAACAAACCTAGCGTCACCCAACCCAGGTGTCGCGTTAGAAACCCAGAGAAGCCTTCCCACCTAAACGACATGATTCCTCTCATTTGATTATATTATTTAACAAGCGTTACCGATTTGACTATAGTGTGGGGTGTTTCGTTTACAAAATTTTAAGAAGTTTCTTGTAGTCAGGAATGTGCGATTCGACAAGTTCCCAAAAATCTTGAGAATGGTTCATGTGTCTTGTGTGACAGAGTTCGTGTACGAGAACGTAGTCGATGAGTTCGGAGTCTAACAACATAAGGCCGACGTTTAAGGATATAGTGCCTCCACTCGAACAGCTTCCCCACCGTCCTTTTTGTGTGCCATAACGAATTCGTTCATAGTGAAAGCCATACTGTTCTGACAGATATTTCAGTCGACGCGGTAGGTATGCCCGAGCTTCTTTTTGAAGCGCCTTTTTAATGTGTGGTCGTACTGCTTTTTGTACTTTTGGATCAGTATGAAATAGCGTTTCGGGGTATTCGACGTTGATCGCAAGCTCGCGGACGGTTACCCGTATGACTTCGCGTGACGAAGGAAGAAAATGAATGGTATGTGACTGACCTATACGGTCCCCATCGTTCAGTATGACCGCGTTTTTCGCATGCTTTTGGCGCCACGCGCGTATCTCGGATCGAGATGATTCGACTAAATCGTAGGCATTTTTGACGGCGGCAAAACGAGGAAGTGTCACGGCGAGTGCGCCGTCTTCTCCCATGCGCAAACGTACGTAGTGCGCCTTCGCATTACGCCTTAAGGCGATCAGACCAAACTCGGGATCGTCGATTGTTTCGGGGGGGTTGTTAGATTGAAATAGGGCGGATATCACGGCCATGTGGCTTTGGTTGTTCTACGGGGACCTGAACCTCTTCGTGGGGCCCGATCATTTTCTTTAGTACGATTCGTGCTTGAGATGGAAAGTTGTGTCGACCGCTAATGACAACATATTTCTCTAAGTCGCTGAGGGCAGTAAATTTTCTAGCTTGGCTTTCGAATTCATCACGTGTAAGCGAACGGTTCAGCAGGTCATCTTCTGCTCTCGAGCTACGACGGAGGCTACGCTCGCGAGCGGTGTTTTCATCTGTCTGCACCCAAACATACAAGACACCGTAGTCGTTCTTTTTGGCGATCTTTGCCAGTTCTAAGCGGCTTACTTTGGGGTTATGTCCGCCGTCAATGATGACCGTCTTGTGGAGTTTCAGAAGTTCACGTACTTGTAGACCGGCAATTCTCGCGACAATGGCGTTCTCATCTTCAGAAAACGATACGTCGTTGAATAGTTCGTAACGAATCTCGTCGAAGGATATAAGTGGCGCACTAAACATCTCACTAAAGCGCCTTGCAAAATAGCTTTTTCCCGAACCGGGTATACCCACCGTTACCAGCAATAATGGTTTATTTGGTCTTACGCTCTGCATAACTATGACAATTATACACGATTTTGTATACTAGGTAGGTATTTGTTCATAGGGGCATAGTACAGCGGTTAGTATAAAGGTCTCCAAAACCTTAGACCGTGG
>CAYIYX010000054.1:0-6450 GCA_964367775.1 uncultured Candidatus Saccharibacteria bacterium
AAGTCGCGGATGTCATCTATGCGACGGTTACTGGCGGCATCGATTTCTATAATGTCGAGATGTTGTGCGCCGGCTTCGTAGGGCAAGTCATTTATGGCGTACGCAAGTATACGCGCCGCGCTAGTTTTGCCGGTTCCTTTTTGTCCAGTAAAGAGATACGCATGTGAAAAGGTGCTATTTTTCACAGCCGACTTTAAAAGCTCGGTGACATGTTCCTGTCCGATCAGCTCGTCAAATGACGTCGAACGATAGCGCCGATACAGCGCCTGTTTTGTTTTTTCCTCCATAACCTACCCAGTATACCGCTTTTGTGAGATTGTCTTCGACGTAGTTACCACAACGGATTATTTTTGTTGCCAGTCCCCAGAGTTTGAGCGGTTTCTTCCGTTCAAGTGCCAGTCGTCGATTGAGTGTTTGCCGCTTGCGAGTTCGTCGTAGATTTTCTTGGCTGTTTTCGTGTAGAGTTTGTTTTTTGCAACGTGCTCTCGAGTTTCCTTGAAGCCTGTACTTAGTGTGTTACCACGTTGATCCATCTCGGCTAGTTCAAAATCAACATCCAAGTTGTCGGCATCTTTCGCAATCTTTGCTTCAAGCGTCTCTCGTTTTTCATACTCCTGCCAAAGTTCGTAAAACTCGTTTTCTATAGAAGTTTCGGCGAGCATATCTTGTATGCCCAGTTCCTCGTTACGCACTACATACTGCCGCGCCAAATAATCAACGTCGCCCGTTCTGCTTTCGGCGATGTCGTGCAGGAGCACCATTTTGGCGATTTTGCCGGTATCAACATCGCCTTCTTGTGCGGCGATGATCATAGCGATCCAAAACATGCGAAAATGATGTTCGGCCAAGTTTGCTACGTTTTGACTATGAAAACGTACCCACATTCTCTGGATGAGCCGTATATTTCCCATCTCGAACAGAAAGTCTATGTCTCGTTTTGCCATATTAGCGGTTGTCTCCTGTGCTGTTTATGACCCCACGGGCTTTTCGGTCGGCGATTTTCGTGAGATTTGTTTCAGCTACGTCGTTAAAGTTTATATCAAGCGACCGAGCCAATGTAGACAAGTACCAAAGTACGTCGCCAAGTTCTTTTTTTATATCTTCGCGGTCAAGTTTTGAAAAATCGTTCTTTTCATTCCGTATGATCTTTTTTACCTTCTCGGCAATTTCGCCCGACTCCCCAACAAGCCCCAGGGTTAAGTAGGCTATAAGATTCAGCTCACCGTTTTCGCTTATGGTCAGTGTTGCCGCCGCTTGTTTCTGATACTCATCAAATGTCATAGTCAGCTCCTTCAGTTTGGTCTTAGTATAGCAAACGATTCACCACCCGTCTTCGTCCACGGCCAAATAGAAAAGCCGCTTCGTTGCGGCTTATTCTAAAATACATAATCTAAAATCTATCTTCTAACCTATAACCCGGCTTCAACTGCTGCCCATACGGCTTCGCGGTTGTCTTCTGGCACGACTATACTGACTTGGTCGCCAACACGGGCCTTGAAGTACGTGACGCTTGCAAGAAGAACTCGGTACTCACGGCCAGCCGCTTCAACGTAGTAGGCGCCGTCGTGTTGGACGAGTTGACCGATGATTTGTCGGCGAGCAACGGGCCCAATTTGCTTGTAGATGAAACTGCCGTCGTCGGCGATGGTGAGTTTTAGTATGTCGCCTTCGATGAGTTTAGACTTGCTCGCGTAGTTCGCTGGTACTGGGTAGTTTTTGCCGTCTGGACCGACCATGCTTTGGCCGTCAAACACACCCTCTATGACTTTTCCAGCAACTTCTTCCATATTTGGTCGCACAATGTCGTCATCGTCGCCACCGAGCACGCTTATAAGCAGCTCTTTTGCGGCCGCTAGGTTTGTTTCGGCCTCTGTTATCAAGGCCTTTAGTCTCTTGACTTGTTTTTCTGGTAATTCAGACATGATCTCGCAGTTCCTTGTCTATGTGTTTTAACTAGTTGTATACATAAAGCGTATCACTCGCTCTACCTCATGTCAACTAGTCGTTTTCCACATGATTTTATGTGGCGAACGAAAAAGCGTTGTGAATATTGTCGTTGACTTTGCACGCTCCGCCTACTTCTTGCGCTGAGCCCGTAAAATATTGCAAAACAAAACACCCGTCAAAATGGCGGGTGTTTTGATAGGTTCATCTCTAGTCATGTAAATTTTTATAAACGTTTTTTATGCTCAGGACAGATGAATTCTCTCGTTTGAAAGGCGCACAAGCTGTACGAAAGTACTGCGCGGAGCATTGCAGAACGAAAAATTCATATGTACGAGTGTCAAAGAACGTTTAGACGAGTTCGACGCTTGCGCCGGCTTCTTCGAGGGCTTTTTTAGCAGCTTCAGCTTCGTCTTTAGAAATCTTTTCTTTGACTGGTGCTGGTGCGTTGTCGACAATGGCTTTTGCTTCACCAAGACCAAGTCCGGTGATGTCTTTCACAGCCTTGATGACTGCAACTTTCTGAGCGCCGGCGTCTTTCAACGTAACGGTCCACTCAGCTTTTTCTGAAACTTCTTCAGTGGCTGCTGCAGCTGGGCCAGCAACGGCAACTGCGGCTGCAGCTGGCTCGATACCGTATTCATCTTTTAGAACGTTCTTAAGTTCGTTGACTTCAAGAACTGTCAGTTTGGTTAGCTCTTCTGCGAGCTTTTTAACGTCTGCCATATGATTCTCCTAGTAGATTATAGATTATAGATTTTGGATGATAGAAGAAAGATCTTGCGATTTTGTGATTATTCCATAATCTAAAATCCATAATCTATCTTCCACCTCCTAGAGTTACGCGGCTTTTGCACTGACGCCATCAAGTAGCGCGTGCAGGTTGCCAGATAGTGCGTTGGTTGTGTCGTGAACTGGTGAAAGCAGTTGCGCGACGACTTCGGCGATGAGTTGCTGTTTGCTTGGAAGACCAGCAAGAGCTTTGACGCTGGCGGTGTCGAGTAACGAACCGCTGTTGTCGAGAGCTGCGACGAGCTCGAGCGTTGGAATTTCCTTCGCGAGCTTGTCGATTACTTGTGCTGGTGCGACTTCGTCCTCGGCGCTAAAAGCGTAGAGGAGTTGTCCCTTCAAGAGTTCAGAGTCAGTGTTTTCAAAACCTTTGGTTTGCTTCATAGAAGTTATAACCAAGCGGTTTTTGATAACCTTGACCGTAACTCCAGCTTCGCGAGCAGTGCGACGCAGTTTTTGCATGTCACGAACGGAAGTTCCGTCGTACTTTGCAGCTACTGTCATCTTGCTGTTAGCGAGAACGTCGCTAAAATCTTTGACCAACGCTTGTTTTTTATCGCGAGAAATTGCCATTTCTTGCTCCTTAAACTTACGTTTGATATCCTCCTAAGCTCGTGCTGAAAACACACGAGGCGTTAGCCGAGCTTCAGGGGTTGGTGGAACATTTTGGAATTTATTTCTGAAATGTTCCAGGAAGGGCGTGCCCTTTCTTTTAACTGCACAACTAGAGATGTTAAGGTCCGTACGTTACAGAAAAACTCTGGCGAGCCAGAGTTCAAACACACACCTTAAAAAGATGTTTGTTGCCTCGGTAGCATTCTTAACCATATCGGATGATGTGGCGCTACTGTCTCTGGTAACGACTTGTTACATTTTAGCAAATTTAGGTCTTATGGTCAACTAACTGGGCCGCTGTCTGTGCGAGTTGTTCTATGCTTCCGTGTTTATGCACGTGCGCGTATAGCGCTGACGGGCCGTCGTCGAGGTCTATCATCCTACGCCGAACGTCAGGAGGAAATGAAATCCAAGTCGATGGTCGAATTATTTGCATCCGCAAACTATCGGGTACCGGACGCGTGACGACTCCCGCTGTTTCGCTTTGAAATTTTGGTCGCAAGTCGTATTGGTTACGGAGTAAACCCATCATGCCAAGAGTGAAACGATCATCACCATCTATATTCCCACACACTATAGCAGCCGGCTTGCCGTGCGGGTCGCCTTTTGCAACTATGACCGGCTTGCCTTCGTGCGTGTAGATGACCGTTTGCTCGTATGGATGCATACGACCGTCATCTACGTTTGGATTCGTCAGTGCATCCGTGAAATGCCACTCCGCCGCCCCACATAAGTAAGTTTGATGACTAGTTTGTGCTTCGAACCGAGCGCCTACTGTGACTAAGTGTTTGACGACGGCGCAGAGTAGAGTTGGAGGGGTATTCTCGGGCGGTATGAGTTCTACTACGTGCTTTCTTATGTTGGGCCGTCTAACTGATGGCGTCAGTCGTACCGCATCCGAAACTGTCGGGATATTAGATATATCTTTGGTAAACCCAAGTTCATCAGCAGTTTTCTGCATGTAATTTTCTCGACTCATAACTGTTATTGTAACACAAAATACGCAATAACACAAATAATCTGTTGCAACTCACTGACTTCTTGGTTACTATGGTAAATAAGTTATGAGGCTCGGTTTGACAAAAAGCCATATGCGTGATAGAATAAACAAATGACACTGGATCAAATTTCGCGCAAAGACGGCGTATTTCCTGACGAGTCGTCAATGGAAAGAGCTTCAGGCGAGATCGATAGCATGCCTGGATACTCCCCGCTTCCTCCTGAGGAACTAAGAAGGTTGCGTCGATCTTTTTTGTTCGGCGTTGACGATCATGACGGACTCAAGGGCTTTGTCAGCGAAATTACAAATGATCCATCGTTACTTCAGGGTATGAAAAATGAGTTGCGGTTTTCTGTGGGCAAGAGCGGTAAAGCGAACGATGACCCAAAATTTATAGCGACGCTTGAAAATGCCGTGAATTCATTTGCAACATCTCCTGATTTGCCAGAATGGTATACGCCCTCGAAGATTTATGAGATTCGCATGCTTAAAACAGAACGAGCAAAAAGTGATTTTGATGAAGATGCGACAAATAAATTTCATGCACTCCGTCAAGACGTTAATGATGCGCTTTCAATCGCAGACAGCCCTGAAAGTACACGATTTAACGCTCTATTTCGTGAAGGTACGGAAATTATCACAACGGAAAGGCTTAGGTTAGTTGCGATACGTCAAAACATGGAGCAGCAGAAGAACAAGCAAGCGCTCTACGGTATCGATAGGAAGCTCGAAGCAATAGATGCAATTCTAAGCTGTGATGCTAAGGATTTTATTCGTTTGTCAAAAGACAATTTTCAGATCCTAGCAAGTCTGAAGCTAACCCCGCTTGACCGATTAGTGCGCGTCGGGTCCTTTGCTCGTGCTATAAGAAAATCTATCGCGACGAAATACATAGCGGAGCACCTGCCCGATGGCGATCCTTGCTTCGATGGATTAGTTGCTGTTAATGGATTTGTTGAGCATACTATTCAAAAAGTTGATTACCGTAGATACTTTTCGACCGATGCAGCATATGAGGCATTTACCCGCAGTATCAATCTGTCTGCTCTTAAGAAGCAAATCCTCAAGGTTCAAAAAAGTACTCCGGTTGGCGTGGCGCATCTTCAGTTTGTCCCATCTCGAACGTTAGGTCTTTATTTCGCCGGGGCAACCGGTGACGCGTGTCTTGATGGGAGTAATAAGCTATTATCACGAGACTATCCGAACGTTACTGCTCTCACGATCTTCAGAAATCCCGGTAAGACAAGTGAGCGAATTGTCGGGTCGTGTCTTGTCATGGAGTCTAAAGATGCGAACACTGGCGAGGATGTCCTTGTTCTTCGAGCCATAAATCCAATTGTAAATTTTATTAACAGCGTATCCGTGGATGATTTTTATAATGCACTAATGGATTATATGCGGAGCATTGCAGGTAATAAAAAGGTCGCCGTAACTATTGACAGCAATGGTCAAGCTTCAACTAATCGACCACTTGTGGCCTCGTATTTGGAGGATGTTGTGAAGCCTAACCTGGCAGACCCTACCCCACTCGACCTTCACGGGAACACGAAATTTGAAAATTATTCTCTTGATGACAGACATCCAGCGTACAGTATATAGAGAACAAGCTTTACAAATAACAAAACATGTGTTACAATAAGTGTTATGACCAGAGAACACCCCATGTCTGACCTAGAAGCCGCCGCCGTCGTCCCCGAAGAGTGCGATCGGGATGAATTCCGGGATTTCTTTGCAGCTAGTTACCAAAACGTAGGGTATCTTGGTGACGCTAGGTTTTTTAAAAAGTTTGAGACGGCAGAACGTGTCATAAGTCTACGTGAGAAAGTCTCGCAAGGCTTGGCTGCTGCGGCTCTTGTCCGCGGCACGAGAATATCGATGGTAGGTACAACGCTGGACACTCTTACTTATGGGCCTCGCCTTCTGAATATGACCAGGCTTTTTCGTGCATGCCCTGAACTGAGCAAGGCGCATTGGATAAGTATTGGCGCAAAGTATGATCGGGTGCAGCTCGCTGCGCTAAATGCCGGATATTTCCGAGAAGGTAACCCTAGTCGAGTCGAAGAGATTCTTGGTAGTGCAGGAGTAGATACAAATTATAAGAT
>CAYIYX010000055.1:0-6054 GCA_964367775.1 uncultured Candidatus Saccharibacteria bacterium
CGGCGGGTAGACCTGGTTGAGATGGTTAACTGCGAGTATCCATCTCAGATCACGCATCATTTGAGACAGCTCATGAAGCGTGGTGACCTAGTGCGCAAAGACGGGCGGCTTGTGCCGGCGCTTCGGACGAGGTCTGGGCTGGTGATACTACCGATTATGGGTGAGGCAGACTGTGGCGCGGCGACAAAGTACGCAGACGGTCGCATAGTCGACAACCTTGCGGTGTCGCCTTCGGTTTTGCAATCAACAGCATCTGACCAGTTGTACGCGCTCATTGCGCGAGGGGACTCCATGAACCGCGCCGAAGTTGAGGGCAAGACTATAGAAGACGGTGACTACATCATCATCGAGAAAAAGGACGATTACGCGCCAAAAGATGGTGACATAGTCGTGTCGATCATCGCTGGTCTTGCGAATGTCAAACGCTTACGTCGTGACAATGCACGGCAGCGCATATTACTGCTGTCAGAGTCGCACCGACAGGACGACTTTGCCCCTATCATCATCAGCGAACAAGATGACTTCACGGTTGAGGGAAAAGTGGTTGACGTCATAAAAGGGGTAAATCAATGAGCGATGAATTTGCTAAAATAGCGATATTTCAAAAGAAAGAGATTCGCAAGCAATTGCATGGTGGCGAGTGGTGGTTTGTTATCAATGATGTAATCGTAGCGTTAACTGATTCGGAGAACCCGAGTCAGTATTTACGAAACATACGTAACCGCGACGAAGAGCTGTCAAAACTATTTGACGCCGTGGAGAAAGGGGTGGTTCAAATTGAACGCCCCCTTGTGCTTGTGTTTGATACTGCTGGTGGCAAACAAAAGATGCTTGCATGGAATACCGAAGGAATCTTTCGCCTGGTTCAATCAATTCCAAGCAAAAAAGCTGAACCATTCAAACGCTGGTTAGCGAGAGTTGGGTATGAGCGCGTGCAAGAGATTGAGAACCCCGAGCTAGCACAGAAACGCATGAAGATGCTGTATAGGTTAAAGGGTTATGAAGACGATTGGATTGAGCGTCGGACGCAGGGCATGGAAGTGCGCCATGTACTGACGAATGAGTGGCATAAGCGCGGCGTGACCGAACAGCGCGACCACGCGATCCTCACGAGTGAAATATCTAAAGCAGCGTTTGGCGTGACGCCGAGTCAACATAAAAAATTAAAAGGTATACAGCGCGAGAACCTGCGCGACCACATGAATATGCTTGAATTGCTGTTTAATCAGCTGGGTGAAGCGTCGACAACTGAAATAGCCAAAAGCGAAGACATACACGGCATGGTTGGCAACAAGGACGCCGCTCGTCGTGGTGGTGCAGTGGCGGGTACGGCGCGTAAGCAGCTTGAGAAGGAAATTGGCAAGCCAGTCGTAAGCAAATGAAATCATTTGCTAGGTAACAATAAGAAGGAGCTGAAGTGAAGCGGGAATTAGTGCAGCAGCTATTTGCGAATTTTGAGGAGATCAAACAGGAGCGGGCCGGTGTGGAATATTGGAGTGCGCGTGCGCTACAGGGCTTACTTGGCTACACGAAGTGGGAGAACTTCGAAAAAGTTATCCAGCGCGCAGAGGAGGCTACGAAAAATAGTGGTTATGACATAAATAATCATTTTCTTGAAGTCGGGAGAATGATCGAAACTGGCAAAGGCGCGCAGCGTGAAGTTCTAGACTATAACCTCACGCGCTATGCATGCTATCTGATTGCCCAGAATGGTGACTCAACTAAATCTCAAGTAGCTTTTGCGCAGACGTACTTTGCTGTGCAGACGCGCAAACAAGAGATTATAGAGCAGAGATTACTCGATGTTGAGCGAGTAGAGGCGCGTGAAAAGCTTTCGAAAACCGAGAAGAGGCTATCTGGTGTGCTGTACGAAAGGGGCGTAGATAGCCAGGGGTTCGCCATGATTCGGGCTCAGGGCGACCAGGCACTCTTTGGCGGCAATACAACTGCCGATATGAAGGAGCGACTTGGCGTGCCAGCGAAACGTCCACTTGCTGATTTTCTGCCGACTCTAACCATCAAAGCCAAAGATTTTGCGGCGGAATTGACGAGGCACAATGTAATAGATAAAGACTTAAATGGTCAACAGCGAATTTCGGGTGAACACGTGGCAAATAACAAGGCAGTTCGCAAGATTTTGGGCGAGCGTGGTGTAAAACCGGAGTTATTGCCGCCCGACCCAGACGTTAAGAAGGTGCAACGTAAGCTCGCGAGTGACCAAAAAAGTGCATTGAAGAATGTGCGGAAGGGGGCAAAATGATGAACGAAATTATCTGTCCACACTGTAAAAAAGCATTTAAGGTTGACGAGGCAGGCTTCGCCGACATATTAAAACAAGTGCGTGACCATGAGTTTGAAAGTGAGCTACATGAACGTCTGGAGATGTTCGAGAGAGACAAGCAAAGTGCCGTGCGCCTAGCCGAGGCAAATACCAAGAACGAGCTACAGGCGACCATCGCGAAAAAAGATGCTGAACTAGCCGAGATTAAAGCAAGGCGAGAACTTGAAGTTACTGAACTACGTGCGGAAAAAGATGCAGTCGTTTTAAAACTGAGTGCCGAGCAAGAGTCCGAGCTGGTGCGACTGCGCACGCAACTCGAAGCAACTGAAACCGAGAAGAAACTTGCCGTCACCGAAGCCGTCAATAAAATTGAAAAAGAGCGTGATGAGTTAGCGGGTGAGCTAAAGAGTAAGGACACCGAAAAGCAGTTACTCGAAACGACGTTGAAAGAGAAGTTTGCGTCCGAGATTAAGACTAAAGATGACATAATCAAGCTCAAAGACGAGGAAATTGCCTTACGTAAAGACATGAAGGTCAAACTTTCTACCAAAATGGTTGGCGAAACGCTCGAACAACATTGCGAAACTGAGTTTAACAAACTCCGGGCTACGGGCTTCCAAAACGCATATTTTGAAAAAGACAATGACTCAAAAACTGGTAGCAAGGGCGACTATATATACCGCGAGACCGACGAAGCGGGCAATGAGATCATTTCTATAATGTTCGAGATGAAAAACGAAGGTGACGAAACCGCTACCAAGCACAAAAATGAAGACTTTTTGCGCGAGCTCGACAAGGACCGTACCGAAAAATCGTGCGAATACGCCGTACTAGTGACGCTGCTCGAAGCCGATAGCGATTTATATAACACCGGTATTGTTGATGTTTCGCACAAGCATTCCAAGATGTACGTCGTTCGCCCACAGTTTTTCATTCCCATTATTACCTTGCTACGTAATGCCGCGCTGAACTCACTGCAGTACAAGTCGGAACTGGCGTTAGTGAGGGCACAAAATGTAGACATTACTCATTTTGAAGACAATATAAACGTGTTCAAAGAAGGCTTCGCCAGAAATTACGACCTAGCAAGCCGCAAGTTTAAAACTGCAATTGAAGAGATCGACAAAACCATCGACCATCTACAAAAAACCAAAGACGCACTGCTTTCGTCCGAAAATAACTTACGTCTTGCTAACAACAAGGCTGAAGACCTGACTATAAAACATCTAACCCGCGGCAATCCAACTATGGCAGCGAAGTTTGATGAGCTCAAAGGCAATTAGAGGCTTGGAGGCCGCATTCGTAAATGTGGTCTCTTGTGTTTTAGAAATGAAGCACGTAAGCGCTTCATTTCGTATGTTTCTTGGTTCTACAGGCTACAGGCTACAGGCTAAAGGTATTTTGCTTTGACGTGGTCTTTATTGACGCCGTTAATGAGGTTAGTGAAACCATACTTCTGCAGGATGCGCATAGATGCGCCGGAGCGGGCCCCACTAAGACAATACAAGATAATCTCGGTGTCTTTTGGGGTGTCAGTAAGCTGCGTTGGTAGCCCGGCCATTAGCTTAGCAGGTGGGAGGTTAATGGCGTCTTTAACGTGGCCCATCATAAATTCAAATGGCTCGCGTACATCGATGATAATTCTTTTCATAATTTCCTTCTGGTTTAATTCTTATTACTTTCTAATGTAAATCATTTACATTAGAAAGTAAACCCTGTATACTAAGAGCATGAAAAATACTGAACAAAATATTCATGACGTAGTGATTATCGGGGCTGGTCCAGCCGCGTTGACCGCCGCGATCTACACGACTCGTGAAGAGATCGAAACGGTGCTTTATGAAAAAGGAATTGTCGGTGGGCTAGCTGCTACGACCGACTGGATAGACAACTACCCGGGCTACATGAAAGGCATCGAGGGTCTTCGGCTGGCAGATGAGCTGCGAGGCCAAGCGGAACGATTCGGTGCCAAGATTGAGTTTGGAGAGGTCAAGAAACTTGAACGAGATGGGGACACATTTAAGCTGTCGATCGATGATGGCGACGTGTATGCTCGTGCCGTACTACTTGCAACAGGGAGTAATTACCGCAAGCTTGGCGTGCCTGGCGAGGAAGAATACTATGCACGCGGAGTTCACTACTGCGCCACGTGTGATGGAGCATTCTATGTGGGTAAACGACTGATTGTGGTAGGCGGTGGTAATAG
Source organism: uncultured Candidatus Saccharibacteria bacterium (assembly GCA_964367775.1). Classification (GTDB taxonomy): domain Bacteria; phylum Patescibacteriota; class Saccharimonadia; order Saccharimonadales; family Saccharimonadaceae; genus JAPUDS01. The sequence continues at coordinate 4,488 of CAYIYX010000055.1, forward strand.
CGGCGTGCAAGAGGCGATGTTTTTGACGCGGTTTGCGACGCACATTGACTTGCTCGTGCGGAGTGATCTAAGGGCGAGCGAAGTACTACAACGCAAACTTGAAACAATGAAAGATAAAATTACCGTTCATACAAACGTGACTATCGAAGAAATTGTTGCAGAAAATGACACAGTGGTCGGTGCGAAAGTGCACAGCAAAGTGACAAATGAAGACTCTATGGTAAAAGCCGACGGCGTGTTTGTATTTATCGGGCTACTGCCAAATACGACGTTTCTCACTGGGAGTGGCGTAGAATTGGACGAAGTTGGACTGGTTAAATCGGATGCAAATTTGCAAACAACGGTACCAGGTGTGTTTGTCGCAGGTGACGTCCGTAGCCACGCTACCATGCAGATCGCAAGTGCTGTTGGTGACGGCGCAACGGCGGCATTAAAAATCCGTGAATTTCTGGAGAAACTATGAACGCACCCGTTGTAACTAGTGATCGCACGACAAAATACATCGTGGCAGTGCGCGAGCAAATGGCCCAAAAAGGCCACGCGACAAACGGAGAATTGCATGATGCGTTACTGACTATGTATCCAGACTTGAGTGCCACGACAGTGCACCGTATTACCTCACGAATGCTTCTTCGCGGTGAGGTGCAGCTTGCGCCAAGTGGTCGCGAAAACATCCTTCGCTATGATGCAAATATTGCTCCGCATGACCATTTTATGTGTGATGTGTGTGGCATTTTGCGTGACGCAAACCTTAGCACGATCGTCGGCCCACAGATCGAAAAAGCGATTGGCGATGGGTGCTCTATTTCTGGGAGTCTTACCATTTCGGGCGTATGTAAACAGTGTCGATAGCAGAAGGCGTGACGGGGTATCGTAGACATTCTTCAGCGTCGTGGGGCTATGTGGTACTTTTGGAACGTTTTTCGAGAATGCCCTTAACTGATGGGCTGATTGACTTGTCCGTTCGGTGGATACATCCTATCCAGCAACAGGGTCGGCGTTCGCCATGGGTGAGTTTGTCGTGGGCAATTTCGATGCGCCGGGCGCGGGTTTCGGGCTTTTTGGCGTCAAGTATCCAACAGAGGAATTCATTGCGTGCGAGAGGCGTGATATCTTGCCAAGCAGCGAGCATGGTTGCGTCGGCAAACAGGGCTTTACGAAAGTCGTCTGGTACGGCATGGACTGTTCCCTGCAAGATTTCGACTTTTGTCATACTACCAGTATAGACTATTCGTTCGTTTCAAGATGTTTCGTCAATAATGGGTAGACTCTCAACTGGTACGTTGAGTGCTTTTGCTAGGCGATCGATTTGCTGAAATTTGCAGTATTTTATGGCTTCACCGCGAGGGTTGTAAATACGATAATAGTGCGTAAAGTAGACAGTCTCACCCTTGAAGTTTTTTGCCCGAGTCGGCCTGTTGATCAACACGATATACCAGCCATTTTCCGTTTGGTCGAGGATGCGTTTAATCTTTGCGTAGTGGTTAAATGCCATTACGTCTGATTATACCGCACGCATTTGGTAAAATAAGAGTATAAAGAGGAGGGATATGGATATCATCGTAAC
>CAYIYX010000056.1:0-6025 GCA_964367775.1 uncultured Candidatus Saccharibacteria bacterium
TAAACACGCATGCGCTCTACGATTGACTTGCGTTTCACGCAGGAGCTACCACGGCATATTGTTAAACATGCATGCGCTCTACGGTCGACTTACGTTTCACGCAGGAGCTACCAAAGGCACGAGAAAATTGTAACAGCTTAGTTTTATTTACTCAAGCTTGCGAGGAAGTTTATGGCTGTGGTATAAATTGCCAAGTCTTTTGTTTAATGATTTTTATGGCTAGCTAGCGCGTTTGTAGTAGCGCTGCAACCAAGACTGCTGCAGATCATAAAACGAGCCTTTTTTGATACTAGAGCGGATGTCGTCGACAAGTTTTATAATGAAATGCTCATTATGGTACGAGACGAGAATGGAAGCGAGAATCTCTTTGGCTTTATAAAGGTGGTTTATGTATGCTCGTGTGTAGTTTTGGCAAGTATGACAGTCGCAGTCAGGGTCAAGTGGCGTAAAATCATCAAAGTATTTGGCGGATTTTATGTTAAACCGACCATCAAGTGTATAGGCTGCGCCGTTTCTTGCTACTCGTGTCGGTGAAACGCAGTCAAATGTGTCGACGCCGTTTTCGATTGCTGCGAATATGTCGTCTGGCTCGGAAATACCTAAAAGATGTTTTGGCTTGTCGACCGGCAGTTCTTCGGTACACCAGCGAACAATTTGACCTAGTCGGGATTTTTCTATAGCGCCACCTATGCCGTAGCCATCGAAGTCCATACTACCAAGCTTACTTGCGGTTTCTCGACGTAAGTCTTCGTAGTTCGCGCCCTGTAGTACGCCAAAAAGAGCTTGGTACGGACGGTTTGTATCTAGTTCACCGAGGCGACGAAATTCGGTAAGTGACCGTTCTGCCCAGCGGTGAGTACGTGCCAATGACTCGTCTTGGTAGTGTCGTGGGTCGGCTAGCGAAGTCAGTTCGTCGAATGCGAAACAGATATCAGCCCCAAGACTATGTTGGATTTGCATGGATTTTTCAGGCGTAAACCGGTGCATACTGCCATCGCGGTGACTTTTAAAATTCACGCCATCTTCGTCAACAAAAGCGTGGCGTGTGCTTTTTTTCGCCACCGAAGCATCTTCGCTAACCATAGAGACTACCTTTTTAAAACCCGAACCCAATGACAGAACTTGAAACCCCCCGCTGTCAGTGAAGGTCGGACCGTTCCAGTTCATAAATTTAGCTAGTCCACCGGCTTTTTCAACAAGTTCAGGGCCGGGTTGTAGATATAAATGGTACGCATTCACCAAAATGGCCTGCGCGTTGTTTTCTCGCATCATTTCAACTGTCAAAGCCTTCATGGCAGCAGACGTCCCAACGGGTATAAAGGCTGGCGTTTCTATGTCGCCATGCGGTGTATGTATGACGCCGGTACGCATGGCGCCCGGGTTACCTGGCGCATGGGTTATAGTGTAAGAAAAAGTGTGTTTCACGTCGATACATTGTAGCATTTACCTCTGAAAAAGCGTACTATGGAGTCATGAAACATGTAATAAATTTTCTTCTAAACCACGCAAAAATATCCTTAAGTTTTGGCACTGTACTTCTTGTTATATTCGGTATATACGGGTTCGGTTTATTTAATATTTTGAGTGATGCCAACGACAACTTTTTTGCGCAAGGTACCTCATCTGCACAAACAAAGGATAAACTCGACCGGATATTTGGGGTAAATAAAGACGATGTTTCGGTAGTTTTGCTTGAAGCCAAAGACAGAACCGCGGATGTAACGAGCGATGAATACGTGCTTGAATCGCGTGTTCTTTTTGAAAAGCTCGGCGCAAAGAGTGTGACCAATTACTATACGACACAAGCGAATGATTTTTTGTCGAAAGACAAGCGCGACACGTATGCCGTTGTCAAACTTGACGGCACCAAGGATGAGCAGTACAAAAAGCTCACTGAATTTGCACGTGACACGAAGAGTGACAAGTTTCAGATTTCTGTTGGTGGCATGCTCGTGGGGCAAAAACAAACCCAGGCTCAAGCAAAAACCGACCTTGAACACGCGGAGATTATTAGCTTGCCAGTCCTTGCACTCCTTTTGCTTTGGTTTTTTCGTAGTCCCATTGCCGCGGCCATACCGCTTGTTATGAGTGCTTTGACCATTGCTGGTGCGCTCGCGTTGTCGCGGGTCATTAATCATTTTTTTGCGATCGATACGTACACACTCAATGTCATCACCATTCTAGGTGTTGGGCTGTCGATCGACTATTCCTTGCTAGCGGTTAATCGTTTTCGTGATGAGCTTCATGGCAAAAAGTCCCCTACCGAGGCAGCGGCTAAAACAATGCAAACAGCGGGACGAACAGTGTTCTTTAGCGGCCTCACTGTTATTATTTGTTTGCTGTCCCTTCTTCTGTTTCCGGTTGGATTTATGCACAGCGTCAGTATTGGCGGTGCCGCGGCCGTAGCAGTTGCCGTTGTGATCTCGACACTACTACTACCGCTGGCGCTCGCGCTGCTTGGAAAAAATATTGACCGATGGTCGTTGAAGGCGCATAGCGTAACGTCGAATGGCTGGAAGCGGATCGCGCATGTCGTTACCGGACATCCTGTTGTTGCGTTAGTGCTCGGAACGGTAATCATCGCAGGTTTTGTATGGCCAATCCAGAGTTTTACCACCAAAACGTTTGATTGGCGAGTTTTACCAAATAACCAGAGTGCCTACTATGTTGGTAAGGTCCTCGAAGAGCGATTTACGGTTAAAACCCCCGTATTGACAGTGCTGGCAACCTTTTCATCGACGCCGACCACAGCGCAGCTATGTGCACTCGCTGAACGTGTTCAGTCTACTCCAGGGGTAAGCGCTGTACAAGCGGCATACGCCCCGCAGACAGACCCCAAAGACTTTTTCTACGCTTGCGAAAATCTTGAGTACAAGTTGAGCTATTTGCAGCAAACCGCACCTCAGACGGCAGCAGTTATACGAAACAACGCAGCGCAATACGTCAAAGACAACGCTGCGTTCGTACAGATTGTTTCGTCTTACGATGACAGCGACCCCAAAATGCGCACGCTCATAACGGATTTACAGCGTAAAAACTATGGCTCCGACGTTACTGTTTCGGTAACAGGTGCGGCTGCACGTGCGCAAGACACCCTTGATGTCTACAAACAGCGGTCGCCGTATGTTATCGCTATCATCGCAGTTGCTATGATTGTCATTCTCAGTCTTTCGCTCGGTTCAGTCATATTGCCACTTCAGGCGGTCATAATAAACAGTCTCGCGCTCTTTATCTCTTTGGGTGTTCTCGTTATGATATTTCAGTTTGGTTGGTTTACGGATCTCCTCAACATGAGTATTACGGGCGGTTTTGAGCTTTCCATCCCGATTCTCATTTTCGTAATGGCTTTTGGCTTGTCTATGGATTATGCAGTGTTCTTGTACAGTCGAATGCATGAAGTTCACGACCTTACGAATGACCCGAAAAAAGCCATTGTCGACGGGGTCACAAAAACCGGGCCGATCATAACCTCGGCCGCTCTCTTGCTGTTTGCTGTTGTAGCGGCATTTGCGACTTCACGGATAGCGATTATTCAGCAAATTGGTCTAGGTTTGGCAATCGCGGTACTTGTCGACGCATTCTTCGTGCGTATTATATTCGTACCAGCTGTCATGCAACTTTTTGGGAAAGCCAGTTGGTGGGCGCCGAAGTGGCTCAAGAAACTCACTATTAAACACGAATAAATTGTAAAATTGCGCTCATGCTTTTATACTGTATGTAGTGAAATATCAGGTCAAAAAGGGTTTGGGATCGGCAGTTACTCACAAAGGTGTAGAATTTAGAGTTTGGGCGCCCTTTGCACGACGCGTACAGCTTGTCGAGAACAATTACGACACGACCGGTCGTGAGATGGAAAATGAAAATGATGGGTATTGGTCTCTGTTTGTGGCAGGTGCCGAAGCAGGCTTTAACTACCAATACCTCATAGACACCGCCGAGTACGGCCAAGTACGGCGAAACGACCCAAGAGCACGTGTGTTAACGGCGGCCGAAGGAGGCATGTCTGTTGTAGCATCGAACGATTTTGACTGGGAAGACGATCTGTTTATGCCAATCGCCAAAGAAAAACAAATTTACTACGAATTACATATCGGAACATTTAACCGCCCCGACGCTTCGACGACTGGAACGTTTGAAAGCGCCATAGAGAAACTAGACTACTTGGCAGGTCTCGGTGTCAATATGATTGAACTCATGCCGGTCACGACTATGGCAACCGACCATGGCTGGGGTTACAGCACGGACCATATATTCTCTGTAGAACCGTTATACGGTGGTCGTCGGGGGCTCATGAGTTTCATCAAGGCAGCTCACGCGCGTGGTATCGGGGTCATTTCGGATGTAGTGTATAATCATTTCGCCATGGGAACGGACCTCTGGCAATTCGATGGTTGGAATGAAAATGGACGCGGTGGGATCTACTTTTATAATGACGAGCGCAGCAACACTCCCTGGGGCGCCAGGCCTGACTACGGACGGCCTGAAGTACGACAATTCTTCCTCGACAACGTTGTTATGTGGCTTGGCGAGTACCGTATTGACGGCCTACGTCTAGACTCGACCATCTACATGCGGAACGTGGAAGGCCACAACGACGACCCTCTGCACGATATTGGCGACGCATGGAAGTTGCTTGGTGACATGACGACGCTCGCGCACAAAGTAAACCCTGGAGCGATGGTCATAGCTGAAGACTGTTCAGTCAACAGTTACCTCACGAAGCCGGTCAAACAAGGTGGCTGTGGATTTGATGCGCAGTGGGGATTGAACTTTCCTCACAGTATACGAGCTCTTTCGGGTCTTCCTACGCCCTTCCCTGTTGATTTTGGCTATGAATTGACGACTGACTACAACGATGATTGTTTTCAAAAAGTTATATTTACCGATTCTCATGACACAGCGGCCAATGGTCAAGTACGACTGAACGAGGCAGTAACGCCAGGAAACGGCGAGAGCGCTCAAGCGCGGCAGCACACATTACTGACCAGTGCGGCAACATTGACCGCTCCAGGCATTCCTATGCTTACTCAAGGCGAAGAATTTATGGAAGACGGCGACTTTAGTACCTGGAAAGAGCTCGAATGGAACAAAACAAAGCAGTTTGCTGGTATAGTCTTGGCTCATAAACACCTTATAGACCTGAGAACCAGTAAATACGGCAACACGCAAGGTTTGCAAGGCAAAAATACCAACCTATTTCACATAAATCATGACAATAACGTATACGCTTACCACAGATGGGATGTGGGCGGTCCTGGTGATGATACCTATGTCGTGCTTAACTTCGGGAGCACCGATATAAAAGAATACAGTCTCTGGGTGCCTATACCCGGTATTTGGGAAGTACGCTTTAATTCATCGTGGCGTGGCTATGGGTCAGATTCGTCGGAGGCTGAGATTCAGTTTGCTAAAACCGACGCAGCACAACGCATTACGCTTCCGCTCGTGGCTCATAGTGCGCTTATTTTGTCGCAAGATTAATACAGGTGTCCGCCAAGTGGCACGTCACTACTAGGTTCGATGAGTATGCAATTTCCGTCCTTGTCAGGCACGCCTAGCGTGAGGACTTCAGAGACGGCTGGTCCGATTTGTCGCGGCGGAAAGTTAACAATGCCGAGAACGAGCTTCCCCTCTAGCTCGTTTACGCTATAGTTTTGCGGCAGTTGCGCACATGATTTCTTAACGCCAAGTTCTTCACCAAAGTCTATTTGGAGCTTATAACTTGGTTTTTTCGCTTCAGGAAAGTCAGTAACTGAAATTATCTTGCCGACGCGAATATCTATAACTTGGAAATCATTGTATGTTGCCATGGAGTCGATTATAGCATGGGTTAGACTGATGCATAGAAGTAGGACATCGGCTAAAGCCTCCTCCGCTTACTCGCAAAAGAAAATGCCTACGGCGCTTTCATTTGCTTCGTTCGCTACGCCGAACCTCTTTTGCTCCGCAAAAGGAAGGTCGAGGCTTACTGACAAAACCAAATAAAATATCCCTCACGAGGAGGGTTATTTTATTTGGTGCTGGA
>CAYIYX010000057.1:0-5825 GCA_964367775.1 uncultured Candidatus Saccharibacteria bacterium
CTTAACAATTCAAGTATTTCTCTACCTGGCTTCGTTTTACAAATTTGGCTGGGGAGGAGGGATTCGAACCCCCGAATGCCAGGACCAGAACCTGGTGCCTTACCACTTGGCGACTCCCCATTGTTCGCGACCAGAAGGTATTATAACAGAGACCGAGTTATTTTCTCAAGACGTCCTTAACTTTTAGGTTATTGTACCCAAGAGTCCAAAGCGTGAAGAAATTGAAGCTGAGCCAGATGAGGTTTAGTACGACCAGCCACCAGGTGCTCTTGAGTGTGACAAATTCGCCTAGTTCGCCGGTTGAGTACGGGAGTCCGAACGCCCAGATGGACAGGAGTGACCACATGAGCGGAGCGAGCACAGCGAGAAGGCCGCTCGTTATGTGGGCGAGCGGACTGAGGTTCATGCGCAGAAGGAATGGTAAAGCGAAGATCTCGGCTAGAATGACCACTATAACAAAGGCGCCAGATACAGTGGAATCGTTTGGCAGGACTTTGTCGACTATGGGTAATAGCGTGTCAATGCGGAATAAGTGGAGAACGGCCAGTACGATGACAATACCGCTCGTTACATAGCCTAAGACAGGGGCATACGGTTTTACGAGCTGCGGGGGATTTACTGCTTTTGGAAAAATGTTTTTCATGGATTTATTATAGCAAGAATGTTGTATTTTGTAATAAAATGCTTGTGCTTTTCCTCTACTCGTTATACAGTTACGTGTGAAGCGTAGCGAAAAACAAAAACACCATAAAATATTCGTTAAGGCTTTATGTTCCACCACGACACAATCTTGCTAGTGCCCGTTTTTCTTTGATGAGAAGCGGGCATTAACGGTTTTATGAAAAACTTGCACAACAACGTTTGAACAGGCACAATAGGTAAGTACTACTTACACAATCTTAAATTTGGAGGTTAGAATGGCAAGCGAGCGCGTTAAAAATGCATTACTGTCAGTGTACGACAAGACAGGTATAGCAGAGTTCGCGGCCGGGCTACACGAGCTTGGTTGGAATATTTATTCATCAGGCGGAACGGCGGCGGCCGTCCGCGAAGCTGGTGTGCCAGTAACAGATGTGGCTGAGCTTGTTGGTGGTGGCGCAATACTTGGTCACCGTGTTGTCACGTTGTCGCGTGAAGTGCATTCGGGCCTTTTGGCTGATCTTGATAGCGAGGCTGACTTAGCGGAGCTTGAAAGTCTCAACATACCCATTATCGATCTTGTGGCGGTAGACATGTACCCTCTTGAAGAGGAGATTAAAAATTCTGACTCGACGGCAGAAAGTGTCCGAGAAAAAACTGACATCGGTGGTCCAACAATGTTACGAGCAGCGGCGAAGGGTAAACGAATAGTCTTGTCTGTTGCCGAGCAGCGCACGCTGGTTCTTGAGTGGTTGAAGGCTGGCATGCCCGACGAAGAAGCGTTTCGGGCGGATCTAGCGGCACGAGCAGAGTACGAAAGCGCGCGATACATCATGATTTCAGCGCTGAACTTGAGCGGCGAAGAAGCTGCTGGGTTCATAGGGCGACGGGTTGCGCCAACGAAGTATGGTGAAAATCCGTACCAGCAGCCAGCCGGGATTTATGCAGATAATCGTGTGGCAGTTGACCCGCTCGGGATTGATCAATTTGTACACCGTAAGGGCTGGGAGCTGAGCTACATCAATGAAACGGATATTCACCGTCTCGTGACAACGGCAACTCACATAGCCGCTGGATTTGAGCGAAACTTTGGCGCAGTGCCGTCATTTGCGGTAGGGGTGAAACATGGCAATGCTTGCGGAGCAGCTGTTGGCGAAAACCTTGTCGAGGCAGTTCAAGGCATGCTCGAAGGCGACGAGATTGCTATATTTGGTGGTGTTGTGCTGGTTAATGGCACGATTGACGCTGACACGGCGCGAACACTTATGCAGTACCATATGCCAGAAGGGCAAAATCGTTTACTAGACGGTATAGCTGGCGCGGACGTAACCGATGAAGCGCTTGAGATACTTTCGCGTGCGAAGCTACGCGTCGTGACGAACGCTGCACTCGCTAATCTTAGCGAAGCCTCTCTTGACCACTCAAAGATTCAGCGTCAAGTGCGAGGTGCTGTGCTGGTACAGCCAAACTACGATTTTGTGGTTGATTTTGCGGCTGATTACGTTGAAAAACAAGGAAGCGTGAATAAGCAACAAGAGCGCGATATGGTGCTCGCGTGGGCGGTTGGCTCAACGAGTAACAGCAACACGATTTCTATAGTTAAAGACGGCAAGATGCTCGCAAATGGCGTTGGTCAGCAAGACCGCGTAGGGGCAGCGAAACTGGCGTTAAGCCGTGCTGAAGGGCGGGAACATGATGTTACGGGAGCGGTTGCCTACAGCGACAGCTTCTTCCCATTCCCGGACGGACCAATGGTTCTGGCGGACGCTGGCATAGTGGCGATTTTGGCCTCAAACGGCTCAATCAATGACCCGAAAGTGCTCGAAGCTCTGAGCGGTGCTGGTGTGGGCACGGTTATGTTCCCAGACAAGGTTGGGCGAGGCTTTTTCGGACATTAGTGAAACCTGAGTCTCAGATCTCTCATCCAACGAGTATTGCAGCTTTCCGCTGCAGCGAGGCAAGACAAATCAGTAGTTAGCGCCGAGCGAATATTTGGAGTGAGGGTGAGTCGAGGCACAGGTTAGAAAAGATTGCGAACGTAAAAACGCCTCTGTATGTCATGAGGCGTTTTTGGTGGCTCAGATTTTTACTTTCGGATTATTACTTGGTCACGTCGGGGGCCGACACCAATGTAAGAGACTGGCGTACCGGTCCATTTTTCGATGGCAAGGATGTAGGCTTTGGCGTTTTTGGGCAACAAATCAAAGGTGCGGATTTCAGATATATCTTCTTCCCAAGCGTCGAGTTCGCTGTAGATTGGCGTACACTTTTCGAGCGCCCAAGCTGAGTCAGGAGCCATTTCTATAGTTTTGCCGTTATAGCTGTAGGCGGTACAGATTTTGATTTTTTTACCAAAACGAGGGACCCAGTCAAGCTTGTTTATGGCGATTTCGGTCGTTCCGTTGATCATGTGGGCACGGCGAATACCAGCAACGTCGAGGTATCCAAGGCGGCGAATGCGTCCCGTGGACGTGCCTTTTTCGGCGTCGATGGTAGACATGTCACCATGGAGTACTTTCAAGATGGCTTCGTCGTGGATTTCAGTGACAAAAGGGCCACCGCCAACGTGTGACTGAATCGCTTTAACAACGCCGATAGCTCGGTCAAAAGTCTGGGGAGGTATGCCGAGTCCGGTGGCGACACCACCGCTCGTCGTCGATGAAGAGGTGACGTATGGGTACATACCGTGGTCGACGTCGAGTAGAAAGGCCTGCGCGCCTTCGGTGAGGACGCTCGCGCCGTTTTTCATGGCTTTGTTGAGGTAAACAGCCGTGTCGGTGACGAAAGGCTGAAGGAAAATCAGTGCATTTTTGAATGTGGCGAGGTCGGCTTCGATGTCGATAGGTTCTAGGTTGTAGATTTTTCTTTGTTCAGGTATGGTTTCGAGGCCTTCTTTTGCTATAGCAAGGAGATTTTCATGGTCGCCAAGGAGACGCTCCATGCGTATGCCGGTGCGACGAGCCTTTGCGGCGTAGGCATCAGCGATACCAGCCTTGGTCGTGCCTTGGGCGCCTTTGCCGAGTTCTCGTAACTCATCAAGATACTTGTAGTGCGGCAGAACGATATGGGCGCTCGCGCTAACTTTGAGTTTTTCTGGCGTCACTTTAATCCCGCGCGACTCGACATTTTTTATTTCGTCCACGAACTTGATCGGGTCGATGATAGTACCGTTTCCGACAATGTTGGTCGCTCTTTCCTGGGCGATGCCCGATGGAATGATGTGAAGGGCAAGGTTGGTCCCGTCTGGCAACACGACGGTGTGACCGGCGTTGCTTCCACCATTAAAACGAGCAACTATGTCGTGCTCGCCTGCTAGCATATCTACTATGCGACCTTTACCTTCGTCGCCGCGTTGCTCGCCAAAAACGCCATGAAGTAAACTCATGGAACCTCCTCTGTTACTTACCAATTATACTATAGAGTGACTGACTTTATGATCTAAATTCGCGAAATATGTTTTTAGTTTTGCCATCTGGCGCAAATGTCACGTGCGCGAGTGGCGGCGAGTCCGGTATAGGATGTTTCGGGATGCTCTATAAGGGATTTTTCGTGGTCGGTGAGTTTTTGCCAGTAGTTGGCGATCGCGTCGTTTGTCGAGGCAACTTCAAACAGCGATACGCCACCAGCTAATGCTTCGTGAGCGAGGGCTTTTGAAGCTTCGTGAGCTTGCGTGTGGCCGTATTTTTCAAGCAAAAGGTACAGTGGTTCGGCGGCAATGGCGCCCTTGGTTAGATACAGGTTTTTCTCCATTGCTTCGGTGTCGACTTCGATTTTGCTCATGACCTTGTTTAGTCGTGCTGACATAGAGGCGACGAGGGCTAGTGAAACGGTGTAAAAACGGCCAGCTGACGAGTCGGTCAGGTCGCGTTGGTGTTCGCTCGAGATGTTAAGATTGGCGTTTACTACTTGGGCTGTAACTTGTTTCCACATCCCAATGACGTTTTCGAAGTTCCATGGGTTACGTTTGTGAGCCATAGTACTTGAACCGGTTTGACCTGGTTCAAAGCGTTCACGAACCTCAGCGATCTCTGTTCTTTGCAAGTTTCGCATGTCGTGTGAAAGGTTTGCCATAATGCCAGCGGTGATGGCTAGCTCGTCGAGCAGACGGATATAACCTTCCGACGGCACGATCTGGGTAGCGGCCGAGGTTGGTTCTAGTCCAACGTAGCTCAAGACAGTTTTTTCAAAGCGAAGCGGGTCGTCGACAAAAACCGAGATAGCGTTGTAGGTACCAACGGCGCCCGAAAATTTCCCTTTTAAGTTCCCGGCAAGACTTTCAAGCTGTTTCATGCTTTCACCAAGTCGTTCGACGTAGGTTGCTAGCATATAACCAAAGGTGATCGGCACGGCGTGTTGCCCGTGGGTTCGTCCTATTTGAACAGTGTCGGTGTATGTAAGCGAGAGTTCTAGAAGAGTTTTCTGCAAGCTACCAAGGCGCGGGAGAAGAAGTTCATTGACGGCCCGACGAAGTTGCAGGCTCATGGCGGTTGAAACTATATCATAAGAAGTGGCGCCGAAATGAACGTATGGCTGAGCGGTTTCGGGCAGCTGTTTTTTGATGGTATTGACGATTGCTTTCACGTCGTGTTTGGTTGTTATTTCCTCTTCGGCAACATCATCGACGCTGATTTTTCGGCTCGCGGCGTCGATTTGTGTAGCTACTTCTTGGCTACAGATCTTAAATTCGGCTAAGCCATAGGCGAGAGCCGCTTCGACATGCGCCTGGGTTAGGACGCGTGTTTTTTCTGACAAAAACATGGAGATTTCTGGGTCGTAGTAGCGGTTGTCGAGTGGGTCTATGGAGTCGAGGCGACTAACGTCGGTCGGCTCAGCGAGTTCAAGAGGTTTTAGGGTGTTCATTTTGTCTCCGAAAGGTAGTTATGTACGTTTTTTTCGATCCGTTCTAGTGGATTTTTGTCGTCGCTTGGTACAAATTTTTGTCCGCTCAATTGTTCGTAAACGTAGACGTAACGGCGCGTGAGCTCGGCGATTTTGTCGGCTGGAACTTCGGGGGCGTTACTGTCGGCGTAGGGGTCAAACTGACTTTTGAACCAGAGTCGCAAAAACTCTTTGTCGTAGTTGTCGGGTTCTTCGCCAGCGGCAATGCGCTTCTGGTAGGTTTCTTGTAGCCAATAGCGAGACGAATCTTGCGTATGGATCTCGTCGATCAGGACGATTGAGCCGTC
>CAYIYX010000058.1:0-5458 GCA_964367775.1 uncultured Candidatus Saccharibacteria bacterium
ACCATAGCAAAGGGTATATTCGAGGGTTTGGACTAGCTCTCATTTTGTTTGCCCTGCTTTTTGTTTAGAACTACACAATGAAGGTTGCTATACTAGAAGTACGTATGAAGCGTTGGGGAATTAAGCTATTTGGTGTTTTGCTCTTTGCGGCAAGTGTCGCTAGTCTTTCTCGCGCGGTATTTGCTGATCGTTTTAGCTCGACGAGCTACGTGATTGACGCGAGTATTTCAAATAATACCAGTGGTGGGACGAGTGGATCGCCGAGTTATGAGCTGACGAGTAGTACTGGTGAAAATGCCGTCGGAATGAGTGCGAGCGGTAGCTATAAGATGGGGATGGGTTATGTTGCACAACTCGACAAGTCGTTGACATTGACGGCTCAGTCAAGTGGTTTGGTAGGTTACTATCCGTTTGAAGAGGGTGGTGGCAAATTTGTGTATGACCAGTCTGCTTCGGCGAAACAGGTTTCTCTGGTAGCGCAAACCTTTACAACTGGTAAAGTTGGCGGAGCGTTGCTTCTGGACGGTACGGCAAACGCAGCGGTTATAAATGACACTGCTGCGTACGATTTTCAGAGTAGCGATTTTACCGTTGAGTACTGGGAGAATCTCGGTTCCGCCGCTGTTACAAAAGATATTATGGGCAAGTGGCAAGACGGCGTCGGTGGTTTTTCGGTTTCATACGTGAACGGTCAGCCGGCTATGTTTTTGAACAATAGTGGCGTGTACCGCTACTGTTCAACGACGAGTGCTGGCGTTTGGACGCACGTTGCTTTCGTGAAATCTGGAACGACTTTGAACTGCTATGAAAACGGGGTGCTCGCAAACGGAACACTTTCGGGGGCGATTCCATCGAATATCGGCGCAACTGCACAGCCGTTTAAGGTAGGCCTTGGCCGCTATAGCGGCAGTGGAGCAGACAGTGTCGACGAGGTAAAACTTTTTAGTAGAGCTCTGAGTGCAGATGAAGTTTCTGCCGAGTACCAAGCGCAAAATGCTGGCGTGACGGCAGGGCTACATCTGGGGGCGATTATTCCTGGTTCTTCAAATTCAGTGCTAGAGGACGTCATAACTCAGACTGATACCGGTAGCTACAGTCTGGCCATAAATCAAGACCATGACCTGACGAATGGCTCGTATACCATTCCGGCAATCTCTGGGAGCATTGCTGCACCATTAGCCTGGTCGGAAGGCTCGACAACGGGATTTGGATTTACGCTGACGGCGACAAACGGCACGGCCATACCGGGTGCGTGGAGCTCGGGAAACAGTTATGCCGCTTTTCCAGGCGCTGCAACGACGTTCTATAGTCGAGTGGGCACACAGACTACTCCAGACTACGTGACAATGCGTCTGCGCGCTGACGTCACGTCGTCGCAAGTTTCAACCACCACCCCGTACGTCAATACTATAACCGTAACAGGGACAATCATTCCGTGAGAACGGCAGTACAATTGAGCATCGCTGCAGCTATTTGCGGACTATTTTTTTGTTCACCCGTTTCGGCTGAATCGCTCAAAATTAGTCCTTTACGCTACGACACTACGGTCCTTTCAGGGGAAAAGAAAAAGGGTTTTGTTGACATAACGAATCCGTCGGCAGTGACGGCTGACGTCAAGTTATCCGTTCAGGCCTTTCGTCAAACGAATAACAGCGGCTCGCTTGAGTTCTATGACAGTGAAGCGCTGAAGGAGGCGGTCAAGCTTGAATTCACAGAGGTGGAACTTGGGCCACGCGAAACATTGCATTTGGCATTTTTACTCGACGGAGCACGCTTACCGAACGGCGATAATTTCGTAGCGATTTTTGCCAGCACAATACCAGAAAAGACGAGCGTGAGTACAGCTAGTGTTCGGGTGGGAACGCTACTGTTCATCGAAAATGGGACACCGAGTTCGCATCAGGCTACAGTCGACCAACTTTCAGTACCGTTTTTTCAGTTCGGTAGTGGCTTGACGGCTCAATTTGCCGTTCATAACACGGCAAAACTTGGTGAAGTGACCGGTTTTTCGCCAAAGATTGCCATTTCGGCTTGGCCATACGTGAAGGAAGAGGTGACGGGGCCGTTGGTTTTTGCTGGGCGAACGCGCAATGTTACGTATGTCAAAAACGGAAACTTTCTGGGCATCGTCGCTTTTACGGCGCAAGTCGGTTCGTCGGAAAAAACAGCCTACAGCATCATGGTGACTGGGTATTGGCGAGTGCTTTTGCCGACGCTGATTGTAGTAGCTGGCGCTACGATTTGGCTTGGGTGGCATGTCCGGCATCGCCGTAAGAACCGTCGCACATAACCGAGTCAAAAAAACGTGCATTTTTCGTAGAAATACAGAGTGAAATACCGTTGAAGTAAATAGTCGTAAGCGGTATACTAAAGGTACCTTATTTTTTCGGAGTAGGGTACTAATTAGGGAGTAACACAATACTTAAATCGTTCGGGCGAGCGTTTCGATTTTTGAGACTACCAATTACAATGGTTTTGGTGGTCAGTTTTTGGTTTTCTAGCTCTGTTAGTGCCGTACAAACTGTGCCATACAAACTGAATTTTCAAGGTCGGCTGACGAACGTTTCGGGGACGACCCTTTCTGGTTCATACGATATGCAACTTAGACTACATACGGCCGTGACTGGCGGCACGTTTGTTTGGGGTGAAACACGGACAGCGGCCAATGGCAATGCCGTAACCGTCACGAACGGACTTTTCAGCGTTCTTATAGGTGAGGGAACGGCCGTAGCTGGCTCATCGGCCACGCTTCAAGCTGCCGTTACTGCGAACCCAGCTCTATACTTAGAGGTGACGGTTGGCGCTGAAACACTTTCACCACGTAGTCAGTTTGGCTCCAGCGCATACTCGGTAAACAGCGACATGCTTGACGGTCTCGACAGTGCCGCGTTTGGTCAACTGAGTGGCGCAAATAGTTGGACTAGTGCGCAAACGGTCAATGCGGCCTCTGCGAACGCATTTCAAGCTAAAAACGGTGCAACGAATCTCTTTAATGTCGACACGACTAACTCGATCATCACCGTCGGCACAACTGACACAACGGGGGCAGTCCTTGTTCTTGACGTAAAGTCTGACTCGGGCGATCCGACTGGTGCAAGTGCGGTGGCAGGCGCTATGTATTACAATTCTGACGCGGGTAAATTCCGTTGCTACCAGGCCAGTGCATGGGCCGATTGTATTACACCTGCTGGCGGAGCAACGCTGCAAACTGCATACAATGGCTCTGGGACACCAGCGACCATCACGACAACCGCAGCCAAGGGTGTTTCTATAGTTGCTGGCGCCGCTCCAACCGCAGATATATTTACAATTTCTAACGCTGGTCAGGGCGTTACGACAGCAGATGTCGATGGACTTGCTGTGAATTACGTCGGCGGCGCCGCTGCTGTTGAAGGCGCAGGCATTCGTATCGACTCAACACCAGGAGGAACGACCGGTGGCACATGGAGTGGTCTTCGGGTTGTCGCAAATGCGACTGGTCCAGTTGCCGGGGTAACACAATACGGCATTAAGCTGGAAGGGCCGTCGTCACCAGGTGCTGGAACAGAAGTCGGGCTTCGTGTCGCGAGCGGCTTCGATATTGGAGTGGATGTTGCATCGGGTGGACTACAACTCAGCGCAATGAACGATCCAGCCGCACCTGCGTTCGGGGATTTACGTGTATACGCGAAGTCCAATGCAGGCCGAACAATGCTCAAGATGAAAGGCGGCAATGGCATCGACGTTGCCTTGCAGCCATTCCTCGGTGCGAACAGGGTATCACTCTATCAGCCGACATTTGGCTCTACGAGCATCACGACCTCAGTAACGCTCGGGACAACCCTTGGCCTGAATCATTTCACGACCGGTACGACGGCGTCCACTGCTGCAACGACGAGTGAAACGGCAGCGAGCGCCACAAGCTTATTCACTTCGATGAAACGTACCGAAATTGGTACGAGTACGAATGCAAATACTGTAGGAGACCTCCGGTTTGCGACGATTCAATTCATGCGGGGCTCTACTATAGGCAGTGTAAACACCGGTGGGTTTTACGCCGTTGGTCGCTTTGGCGTGAGCACGTATCAGGCCGGTGCTCGTACATTTGCCGGTATGTCGGGTACCGCAACTGCGCTAGCAAATGCAGAGATTACAACCTTATTCAATTTAATCGGTTTTGGGTGCAACACAGCAGATACGAGCTTCTCATTTATCCATAACGACGCGAGCGGTACAGCATCGAAGATACCTTTAGGAGCAAGTTTTCCTTGTAACACTTCCGACACGGATATGTATGAGTACCGGTTGTTCAGCGCACCAGCCGGGACGACAATCTACTATTCACTTGCACGCATAAACACAACAGACTTCATAGAGGGGAGTGTGACGACTGACATACCAGCGGTCGGGCAATTCATGACTCCTCACTTTTACATAGGCAATAGTACTACTGCACTTCGAGCAGAACTCGACATAGCATCTATGTACGTTGAGACAGATAACTAATGACAAAAATGATACTCTCAAAGAGGAAAGTTCTGACATTGTCTATTCTGGTAGCGATTGTAGTTGCTGGCGGCCTTGGAGTCTTCTTCGTCATGCGTCAATCGCAAAACTGGAATGACGTATCGGTTGTGACGGTTGCAGTTGGGCGACATTATTTCTTACCCTCAGATGAAGTACCGGCTTTAGCGACAGTCGAAGACAAAGCAAGATTAAACTCAGAATTTTTACGTTCAGCCGAGAATGGCGATAAGTTGCTGGTGTATAAAAACGCAAAAATAGTGATCCTATACCGCCCGAGCATTGACCGTGTTATAGAAGTTGGGCCTGTCAGCATTGCAGATATGAGCGAATAAACCTATGAGCGAATGATATACTAGTGAGGTAACTATGACTGAAATGAAAACCGAACCCGAGAAGAAGCAAAAACGCTCCATAGTACGAATGTTTCACGTACGCCGTCAGTCGCTACTTGTCGTGAGCTTATTGATACTAGGTGTCGTTGGGCTTTTTTGGTTTGTTCAACAAGTGTATCAAACTAGTCTTCAGCGGATTGATGCGTCGAAGTACCAAATTGTGACACTTGCGACAGGGCAGGTCTACTTTGGGAAATTGCAAAATCAAACAGGAGACTACTTAGTGCTCAAGAGCCCGTACATTGAACAAACTATACCGTCTCAAGATAAAAACGAAGACGGCACGGCCAAGTCTGCGCAGACGACTATTTTGAAAGTTAAAGACATGGTGTATGGCCCGGAAGACAGTATTGCACTGAAGTCGAGCCAAATTATCTTTTGGCAAAACTTACGCGACGACAGTAAAGTCATGCAGGCTATCGAAGCAAAACAGAACTAGTACAGGTGTGGTGCGCGGTAGACAGAACGTTGTAATATTGTATAACACACTTGTACATCTTGTTTATGCTTGGTATTATTTGAACGACTGAGCAGTAAATATAAAGAGGAACAAAAACATA
>CAYIYX010000059.1:0-5324 GCA_964367775.1 uncultured Candidatus Saccharibacteria bacterium
TGAGACTCACCACCAAATGCGTTAAACTGCCACGCGTTAAAACGGTCTTTGAAATCATTTGGGCCAAAAATATTCATAGTAGTGATTCGATCCGCCAGATCGGGTATTTGCGACATGTGCGACAGCGATGCAATAGCGCGCCTCGCCAAAGCTTCTTGCTCTTGAGTACTCATGTTGACTCCCGCCGGGATTGGCAACAATATGAATATATTTTCATGCCCCGGGGGTGCCAACGCAGGATCTGTTTTTGTTGGGTTGCATACGTAGATTGAAGCACTCCGTGGGATTTGTTTGGTTTCGTAAATATCTGCAAAATTTCCCCGCCAATCGTCAACAAAATACAAGTTGTTATGCAAAAGTTGTGGGAGCTCCCCTTTGACGCCCAACGAAACCAATAGCGCCCCGGGACCCGGCTGTCGCTTTTGCCAATACCGCGACGAATAACTTTGAGCCGTGGCCGGTAACATATGCGTTTCGGTGTAGTGGACGTCAGCGTTTGAAATAACAATATCGGCAAATTCCTGTTCACCCTCTTCTAGTTCTACCCCTACTGCACTGCCCCCTTCAAGTAAAATTTTGTCGACCGTCTTACTATAGTGGTATGTAATATCATACGCTCTGCCTAATGCCTTCATGTCATCGACAAGCGACAACATGCCTCGTCGTGGATAAAAGACGCCGCTGCAATAATCAAGATGACTCATGAGCGTATATATTGCTGGGGCTTGAAATGGAGAACTGCCCAAAAATACCATATGGTATTCGAGTAGCTGTCTCAGACGAAGATCCTTGAACTGGCCTTGTACGTACCGATCCAGTGTACTCATCGTCAATCCGAGCATTCTTGGCGCTTCTTTGATGATCGGCAGCTTCAGAATATCTCGAAACCGAGAAAAATTGTTATACAAAAAATATTCCACCGCCAGCCTATACGCAAGTGAACTCTTCGCAACGTAGCGCTCAAATTTCTTACCAGCTCCATGCTCAATTTGCTCAAATACTTCCCTGTCCGCTTCGACGTTTCCTTGGATCGTCAAAGAATCATGACTTTCGAAAAATACTTTGTAGCCGGGTGTAAAACGTATCAAATCGAGACGTTTCTCGGCAGACTCACCAAAAAGTTCATAGTACTGCTCAAACACTTCGGGCATCAAGTACCACGACGGTCCAAGGTCAAAAACAAATCCATCTTGCTCAATGGCGGTGATCCGACCACCGGCAGTAGGATTTTTTTCGTAAACATTTACCGTGTAACCCGCCTTGCCAAGAATATTAGCGAGTGCCATACCGCCATAACCCGCTCCAATAATGATTGCGGTTTTTTTTGTCATGGTTTTATTACCGCTTTTAGAAGCAATATGATTTTTCGCAGATTCCCAACCCTCAAGCGTTGAGATTTAATCAAGTCAGGTGTCGCTATCTTCAGTTTATGCAATAACTCTTGGTAATAATAACTGCTTGCACGCACTGCTTTTCGAGAATTGCGCGGCAGCTGCTCAATAACCTGGCTCGCAAGCAAAAAGTCAGCGTCAATATCGGAAACTACACGAGCCTTGTCTTTATCGTCAAATCCCTCAAAAGAAACATTCGGAAAATAAACCCGTCCTAACTCTTCATAATCAGCTCTCATATCTCTCAAAAAATTCACTTTCTGGTACGCCGCTCCAAGCGCTTGGGCACCTTTTGACAACGCTTCATAGGAAGTATTGTCACCATCGACAAAGACACGTAGACACATCAGCCCAACTACCTCCGCAGAACCATAAATGTATTTGTTGTACAAATCAACAGTGAAGTCCTGCGGCTCAACATCCATCGCCATACTGTCAAAAAACGGGTCTAATAGATCACGCTTTATGCCATATAGTCGCGCAGTAAGGGCAAAAGCGTGGAGAAGTGGATTTACCGAATATCCTTTTTCTACCGCTTCTAAAACTGCCTGCCGAAAGGCCTCAAGCTGTTCAAGAGCATCTGATCGTTTATAGGTGTCGACAATTTCATCAGCCAAACGAACCATTCCATAAATCGCGTAAATATGCGGTCGAATAGTAACGTCAAAAAGTCTACTACTCATTGAAAACGAGGTCGAATACCGCTTCGTGAGATGCTCCGCCAACTCGTAACTAACTGATTTGTACTGATCCATCAGTGTTTTCTTCCTGCTAGCCACTCCGTCAACTCTTCGAGGGCCAGACGGCGCGGCGATTCTGGCATACCTGCAAGCTCTTGCTTAGCTTCGGAAAAATACGTATCTGCTATCTCGGACACTCGCTCTCTAGCACCAGAGGCGATCATATCGTCTTTAATTGCCAATAATTGTTCATCGGTTGCGTCTGCACGACTGAATATTTCAAAGCGCTTGACTGCCGCTCCCTGCATTTGTTTTTCATGGAACAACACCAGCAAAGTTCGCTTGCCTTCACGAAGGTCGGTTAGGGTTGACTTCCCTGTCTCTCGTTCGTCGCCGAACACTCCAAGCAAGTCATCATGGATTTGAAATGCAATACCTGCACTGATCGCATAGCGGCGGAGGCTATCTATGGTATCTTGGCTTTCTTCGTGACAATACGCACCCGAGAGCAACGGACCCACAAAACTATAGCCAGCCGTTTTGTACCGGTAAATCTTTATAGGATCAAACGGCATATCGTGAACAAAAGCCGATTCGACGTCAGTTAGTTCTCCGCCGACCACTTCGTATGTTGACAAAAAAAGCTGTTCGGCGAGTTGCATTTTGATCTTTTCACTAAATTCTGAACGATAGATTTGAAAGTACGCCTCTGACAACAAAGCATCTCCGGCCAGTATACCTGCGCTATTTGCATAATGCTCAGCACGCTCAACGTCGAGGTAGGAGCTATAGACATCTCTATATAGCCCGTTTACATTTTTATTTCCCCGACGAATAAAATCTTGATCGATAACGTCATCGTGCATGAGCATTGCACAGTGTATACATTCCTGAGCAGCGGCTATAGGTAGGAGCGCTGAGTTCATACTACCGTAACCAACCATGGTCAAGTACGGTCGAAACCGTTTGCCGCCCTCCATTGCTACCTGCTCGACGCGTTGCCAGAATTTCTCATACGAAACACTTATCTCACTAGCTGCAACCTTCCTCTTGGAGAAGATGTCACGCAAATAATCGTCGACTGCAAGCTTGACATCACTCAGAGAAAGTTGATCTGTCATGGATGTATTATATCGTATGGAAAGAAAAAAATGTATGAAGCGATCGCCTGGCAATACAATACTCAAGCTCATCCTCCCGAACCGCTTCTTCAATACCGAACCTAATGCCAGGGTTCTCGAACTTATCTGCACGCAGCAGATTAAAGCAGTAAGTTAGGTGCAAATGTTACAATAGCCGTATGCTACCATCTGATCAACAAATCGAAGAATTACACCGTAGATACGCAAAAACGAATGAAGATTTTAACCTTATCTATACCCATTGCCAGATAATTGAAACCACTGCGCTGCAACTATTAGACGCAAAGCCTATCGACGGTATCGACCGAGAATTAGTGCGTATCGGCTGCTTGCTACATGACATTGGAGCGTATGATGTTCTCGAAGGTGGCAGATTCGTTGAGGGTATTCGACACGGCACAATAGGTGAAGAAATACTGAAGAGCGAAGGTTTTCCAGAGTTCATCTGGCGATTCGCATCTCATCATACGGGCGTTGGTTTAACCGAGCGAGACGTGAAAGAGCAAGAACTCCCTGTTCCTGTCATGGACTATACCGCAACGACCAACGAAGAACGGCTCGTCATGTACGCCGATAAGTTTCATTCCAAAAGCAATCCACCGTTAGAACCTCCTTACTTTTGTACATTCGACTGGTTCCGTAGCTCTGTGCAAAAGTTTGGACCAGATAAAGCAGTGACATTTGACGCCCTCGCCAACTTGTTTGGAAAACCTGACCTAAATTCTCTTAGCAGACGTTTCGGACATGCGGTTAAAGATGTTTAGCGCAAGGCAATCAAACCAGCAGCAGGTCGACCTGAGTTTGGTACCCAGATAAACTTTCCGCCCGGCCCTTGAGGCCACTTAAGATAGTGTGTATTCCCATAACTTTCGACATCCTCACTGCCTCGTACAACTAACTTCGCAGTCTGTCCGGGATCTAGAAAACAGCCCCGTACCGAGTCAGAATTATCCATAACCAACTGAATCGCCTGGTTGGGCGTAACGCCTCGAAAGACAGAGCTTCCAGGGCGACCATCGAACAGTTGGATGTGCACGAAATCATCACTCGTTTCGTATAACACTGCACGAGCCAAGGGTACATCTAGAAACGGTGGGCTGCCGCCCAGCGAAAGGTCTGTGTTGACCGGGTGGGTTGTAAAATTCTGCGTATCTAACATTGGACCGACAGACATAGCCCCACGCAACGAACCATCAATAGCCTTAGCGCCGAGTGTTAGTATGCGCATAATTGGCAGTTCTCCATGCGCATGGCGCTCATGAGTTCGGATTACGACATCGTGTCTAAAAATATCGAGTCGACCAGTAGAGCTACTATTTATACCAACGAAGGCGCCATCTTCACGACGAATAAAACCAATGTCAACAGTATCATCGGTGTCAATCACAGGAGTGTATCTCGAGCTTTCATCAAGTACACGAACACTCCCAGTCTCATCGTTGTGTACATGAGTAATAACACTATTGCCATTAGCGAAAACCTTTGCGTCTGCTTCGTGCTTTGTCAAAGAACCAGCCCAGCTCACCTCTACACCATTAAGCCCGAGTACCCCGATTGCTTGAATATATTCTGTGCTTAATCGTTCACTCTCCACGAGCAATGCCTCTCTATCTACGACCGGTAGTCCATGCAGCTGCCCATCCTGCATAGCGAGATTAAGACTAAGCTGCCTCGGCATTGCACTTGTTCTATCAGCTAAAAAGAAAAAACCGCCTCCGGTTGCCGCGCGTATATCCGAATGAGTCTTTACATGATCGAAAATACTGGTTAGTTGATCATGCAATTCAATACTCGGGTGAACGTCCTTAGCTCGAAAAGACAGGTCATAGATATTCGTAAACGTGCCCTCACTCTCGTCGAGCTCTTGAGGATACACTCGAAGCGAGATACCTCCACCTAAGTCCTCGACACGTTCTATCGTTGGTTTGTCTACTCGTCCGCGGACAAACTCTTGCGCCGACTTGTCTGTGTCGAAACTATACATATTACATAATACCTTTATACTATTTTAACAGAATATTCGTATTTTTGCAATTATGTCGTAGTAACTCACCGCTTTTGCAACCAAAAAGGTAGGCGTCCTAAACTGTAAAGCGTAAACAATGCCCCCA
>CAYIYX010000060.1:0-5323 GCA_964367775.1 uncultured Candidatus Saccharibacteria bacterium
CTAACCCTGACGACAGAGGGGGACATGAAAGAGCATTAGCAATGAATGGTGGAGATAAGCCACTAGTAGATGCTCGTGAGGCAAAAATTCCTCTTCGATACGCACGCGCAAGTGCCTGTTTACTCGCACAAGAAGTGCACGTGGACGCAAACTGTGGCAACTGTCCGTACAATCCAGATATCGCAAAAAGCAAATAACAAATCCGTCGTCCATTCTTTGGGTTCGCATTTAGGCGGCGTATCTGTTAAAATAGGTGTCTATGAAACACACTTTGAAGAAATTATCTGACACACAAGTTGAAGTTACGGTTACGGTGAGTGCTGAAGATTTAGCAGAGGCGAAGACAAGTTCGTTAAAATATCTTTCACGACAAGTAAAAGTAGCCGGTTTTCGCAAAGGTAAAGTTCCCGCGAACGTTGCTGAAAAAAATCTAGACCCGAACGTCTTAGCTAATGACGCTATGCAGCGTGCGGTTGACACAACCTTGAACGAAGTTATAACGGTTGAGAGTTTACGCGTACTTGACCAGCCGAAGATCAACATTACGAAGTTTGTGCCGTTTACGGATATGGAATATACGGCCGTCATAGACGTTGTCCCTGCGATTAAGCTTGGAAATTACAAGAAGCTGAAGGCTAAAAAAGTCGTTAAAAAAGTCGCTCAAAGTGACATAGATGAAGTTATAGAACGAGTCAAACAGAACTTTGCCGAGAAAAACGAAGTGAAGCGCGCTGCTGCATTGGGTGACGAAACGGTCATCGACTTTGTCGGAAAGAAAGAAGATGTGGCGTTCGATGGCGGAACAGCGGAAGATTACGCACTCACGCTCGGTTCCAAGTCATTTATACCTGGTTTTGAAGAAGCGATTGTTGGGCATAAAGCTGGCGAGAAGTTTGACGTGCCACTGACGTTCCCGAAAGATTACCAAGCAGAAAACTTGAAGGGCACGAAGGTTGTTTTTGAAGTCACACTTAAGAAAATAACAGAGGTGACACTACCAGAACTGACCGACGAACTAGCCAAAAAGGTTGGACCTTTTGAAACGGTCAAGGAGCTTACGGATGACATTACGCGTGAACTGTCGGCACAGACAGAGCGTCAAGCAGACAACACGTACCAAGATGCTCTAGTCGAAGAACTGATTAAGGAATCACACGTACCAGTGCCTGAGCTTTTGGTCACCGACCAAATGCAGAGCATTGAGCAAGATGCACGGCAGAACCTCATGTACCGCGGCATGACAGCCGATGATTATATGCAACAAAAGGGTTATAAAGATGAAGATGAATGGCGCGAGAAAGAGTTTAAAGACATCGCCACAAAGCGTGTTCAGGCAGGCTTAGTACTCGCGGAGCTTTCAAAAGTTGAGCATATACAGGTGACAAAAGAAGAACTAGAGGCTCGTCACGCAGAGATGTTAACACAGTATCCAAACATGAAAGAGCAGCTCGAAAAGCCAGAGGCTCGAGGTGACTTAGTAAATCGACTCGTGACTGAAAAGACGCTCGAGCGATTAGTTGCGCTGAACTCTTAGTTGCAATAACGTGCGTACAGACCAAAACTAGCACTCTACTTGTAAGAGTGCTAGTTTTGCTGTAGTATAGAAGTATTCTACGGAGGATTCAGCATGAAAAATTATTTAGTTCCAACAGTTGTTGAAAAAAGTTATGACGGCGAACGGGCGTATGATATATACTCGCGTTTGCTCAAAGAACGGATTATCTTTCTTGGCGAGGAAGTAAATGAGCACACGGCGAATATCGTCATAGCGCAGCTACTACACTTGGCCTACGAAGACCCAAAAAAGGACATATCGCTATACATAAACAGTCCTGGCGGGAGCGTATATGACGGACTAGCCATAATCGACACAATGAATTTTATAAAACCAAACGTAGCTACGTATGGTATTGGTCTACAGGCGAGCTTTGGAGCAGTCTTGTTAGCCAACGGAGCCAAAGGAAAGCGGTACATGCTTCCGAATGCTCGAGTGATGATGCATCAACCACATGGTGGTCTACAGGGGCAGATAACCGACCAGGAAATTAGCCTCAAAGAAGGTCTGCTCCTGAAAAATAAACTTATAGACATCATGGTGGAGCGAACTGGTCAAAAACGCGACAAAGTTGCCGTCGACATGGAACGAGACTTTTGGATGAGCGCAGACGAAGCGGTAAAGTACGGACTCGTTGACGCAGTTGTAAAGAACGACCACATGTGAGTATATTTTACAACAGCCGTACCCCGTAAACCCTTGACAGAAAACGCTTACGAGACTAAAGTTATTGGTAATGAAGATTGTATAGTATCGGGTTACTCTACACGCACGCCTTGGCGAGGCGTTTTTGCGTGTCGGGCTTAACTGCGGAGGTGAAGCCCTTTTCCCGAACACTAGTGAACTTCGGCGCCGGACGAATATCACTAACCAGTAAATAACTTACGAGGAGAACATAGTTTTATGGCCAAAACTACTGTCAAGTCGGCGGTCAAAGAACGAGTCTACTTTACGAAGGAAGACGATGTTTTAGATTTGCCAAATTTGATCACGCACCAACTCCAGTCATGGAGAGAGTTCGTACAGAGCGGACTCGGCGAAATTTTCGCTGAAATTAACCCTATAGAGGACTACACTGGGCAAAAGCTCGAGCTACGGTTCAAAGAGTATCACTTTGAAGAACCGAAGACGACCGAGGTGTATTCCCGCGAGAACAACGTAAGTTACGAAGCGCCTTTGAAGGCGGTGGTTGAACTCACGAACAAGGTGACCGGCGAAGTTAAGGAGAGTGAAATCTACCTTGGCGATTACCCATGGATGACCGAGCGTGGCACGTTTGTCATAAACGGTGCCGAGCGTGTTGTGGTTTCTCAGCTGATTCGTTCCGCTGGTATTTTCTTTACCGCTGATGCGCATAACGGTCGTAACAACTACGGCGCGAAACTTATTCCTGGCCGTGGCGCTTGGCTTGAGTTTGAGACGGCTGCAAACGGTGCAATGTATGTCAAGATTGACCGACGACGCAAGATTGCCGTAACAACCCTTCTTCGTGCATTTGGCTACGGTACGGAAAAAGCCATTCACGAGCTGTTTAAAGATGTCGATACTGGCGACGTGAAGTACATCGACGCGACATTGGACAAAGACCCTTCGAAGGGTACCAATGAAGCGCTTGTCGAAGTATACCGACGCTTGCGTCCAGGTGACCTTGTGACTGTTGAAAATGCGCGCAATATGATTGAGCGTATGTTCTTTGACTTCAAGCGCTTTGACCTTTCCCGCGTTGGTCGCTACAAGATTAACCAACGTCTTGGTATGGAAGTGCCAAACACTGCCGAAAACCGCATCATGCGCACCGAAGATCTCGTCGAAATTGTCCGCGAAATTGTCCGTTTAAACAACACGCAGGAAGCTCCAGATGACATCGATGCTCTGCATAACCGCCGTATCAAACTGGTTGGCGAGCTCGTTGGCCGTCAATTCCGCATAGGTATGCTCCGTATGGACCGTAACGCCAAGGACCGCATGAGTGTGAGCGACATTGAACACGTCACTCCAGGCCAGCTCATTAACGCCCGTCCAGTCGTGGCGGCTGTTCGTGAATTCTTCGCCAGTTCACAGCTGTCTCAGTTCATGGACCAAACGAATCCACTGTCTGAACTTTCACACAAACGACGCCTTAGCTCGATGGGTCCTGGCGGACTTTCACGAGAACGCGCCGGTTTTGAGGTTCGTGACGCGCATCCAACGCACTATTCACGCATCGACATCATTGAAACACCAGAAGGTGGAAACATCGGTCTTGTGTTGAACCTTGCTTCATATGCCCGTATAAATGAATATGGATTCATCGAAGCCCCGTACCGCAAGGTAGTGAAGGGTAAAGTGACAAACGATGTTGAGTATCTCGACGCAGCTGCAGAAGCCAAAGAGATCATCGCAGAGGCAGGTAACGAGCTAAAAGATGGTAAATTTATCGAGGCTCGTGTTTCAGCTCGTAAGAACTTGTTTCCAGCTGAAGTTGATGCAGATGACGTTACGTATATGGACGCCAGCAAGATGCAGGTTATTGGTTCAACTGCAGCACTCGTGCCATTCGTAGAGAAGAACCGTATCGACCGAAACTTGACCGGTTCAAACATGCAACGTCAGGCTGTACCACTCGTTAAGACTTCTAGCCCAATCGTGGGTACTGGAGTTGAAGGCGACATTGCTCGGAACACCTCACAACTCATCGTAGCAGAAGCAGACGGTGAAGTTGTCCGCGCTGATGGCGACGAAATACATGTAAAATACGGCGACAAAGAGATCAAAATCTACTCAGTCGTTCACTTTGAACAGAGTAACGACGACCGTTCGATTAACCAAAAGGTTAAGGTCGCTCGTGGACAACTCGTTAAGAAGGGCGACATTCTTATAGAAGGCGCATCCATCGCCGATGGTGAACTAGCGCTCGGACGAGACGTTGTCGTAGCATTTATGCCTTGGCAAGGCTACAACATGGACGACTCGATTATTTTGAGCCGACGTCTGGTACAAGATGACGAACTAACAAGCATTAACATCGACGACTTCATGGTTGAAGTCCGCGAAACAAAGCTTGGACCAGAAATTGTCACCCGTGACATTCCAAACGTTTCAGAAGAATCACTACGCCATCTCGACGAGAGCGGCATTGTTCGCGTCGGCGCTGAAGTGAAGCAAGGTGATGTCCTGGTTGGTAAAATTACACCAAAAGGTGAGCAAGAGCTCAGTTCTGAAGAACGCCTACTGCGCGCAATCTTCGGTGAAAAAGCGAAAGATGTACGCGATACGTCACAACGTATGGGCAATGGGAAATTCGGTAAGGTCGTTGGCGTTCGTGTGTTCTCACGCGAGAATGGCCACGAGCTTAAAGCCGGCGTGCTTATGCAGATCCAGATTTTTGTTGCTCAGCTTCGCAAAGTTGCGGTGGGTGACAAGTTAGCTGGCCGACACGGTAACAAGGGTGTTGTGGCTCGTATTTTGCCACCTGAAGACATGCCATTTATGGAAGACGGTACGCCAGTTGACGTATTGCTCAACCCGCTCGGCGTTCCAAGTCGTATGAACCTCGGACAGTTGTTTGAGATTCACCTTGGTATGGCCGCTCGTATGCTCGGATACAAGGTTGCGACCCCACCATTTAACGGTGTTTCAACCGAAACAATCATGTCCGAACTGAAGAGAGCCGGTTTCCCAGAAGACGGCAAGGTACAGCTCTTTGACGGTCGTACCGGCGAAGCTTTCGCTGAAAAGACCGCGGTTGGCAACATGTACATAATCAAACTGCACCACATGATCGCCGAC
>CAYIYX010000061.1:0-5156 GCA_964367775.1 uncultured Candidatus Saccharibacteria bacterium
TCGTCCGATTCGACAGTAACGGCAAAGCAGTCGCGGCTGTCATGATGGACTGCGGCAACAGCTTGCGTTTTACTCCTGTCGAACCAAAGCCAGTGCAAGTATGTAACCCAGCAAATGGTACTATTATCAGCGTTATGCCTGGAGAAGCAAGCAAGTACCTTCCAGTCGACAGCCCTAAGTGTAAAGACATCACTGTTTGCCGCCTCAGCGACAAAGTATACCCAGTGACGATCAAGCAGACAGAGCTTGACGCGAATCCTACAAAGTATTCAAAAAATCCAGAAGACTGCACGACAAAGTCGCTCGTTTGTAACTCGCTCACAGCTGCGCCAGTCATTGGCAAAGAGCTCGAGTACACATTTACTGCCGAAGCAACCCCTACGAACACGACTATAACTAACTACGTCTTCAGCTTTGGTGACCAGGCAAATACGACAGTGACAACCAGCGCGGCAACTGCAACGACGAAGCATACTTATACAGACTACGCCAAAAGCTATACGGCAAAAGTTGTCGTCAACAGCAAAGACAAGACTGGTGTCACAAGCACGGGCTGTCAGGTAGTCGTTAAGACTCCTACAAAGCAAGCTCCAAAAGTAACGATCACAAAGCACGTTATGAGCAACAATCAGCAATTCAAGAGTACTGGCGTCGAGATAGATACAGAATTCTCTTACATACTTGTTGTCACAAACGGCGGGAACATCGACTTGAAGGACGTTGTCGTCACCGATACGCCAGAAGCAGGTGTTACGCTACTCGCGAACCAAGCTATTGGCACTGTCACGAACAATACCTGGACAACAACCATCAGCAGCCTAGCTATCGGCCAATCGCAGACCTTTACTCTCAAGGCGAAAGTTCCAGCCTATAAAGCTGGTGAGATTAAAAACACTGCCTGTGTTGACACACCAACCGTACCAGGTAGCCCAGATGATTGCGACGACGCAACAGTGAACGTCCCTAAGCCAAATGAAGAGATGCAAGTCTGTATCATCGCCGACAACACTGGAAAAATGGTGCCGATTTCTAAGGACAAATTTGACAGCAAAGTGCACGCAACAGATGCAAGCGCATGCGTGAAGACTACTACTACCCCTGAAGTGTTGCCCGCAGCGATCCCAAGCACTGGTGTGACTGAAATCCTCAGTGGCATTATGGGCGTTGGTGCGCTGAGCTACAGCGGCTACGCTTACAGCGCTTCACGACGCGCAATCAAAAACGCACTAATGTAACACGACGAGACTGACCGCTCGCTACTTATGCAAACAACCCCTCTACAGAAGAGGGGTTGTTTTTATATCGACGGCAAGCGCCGACCTCTCAAATTTCACTGTGCAACTTCGAGTTCTTACTACTCGACAAACGGAAAATATATCCTGCTTAGTTTAGAGAGTACGCTTTTTCAGTTCACGCGTGAAGAACTCAAGACGATCGCCTTCAAGAAGCGTCAGCTTGCCCTTAGTCTTAAGTTCAAGACCGCACTGCTCTCCTTCGAAAACTTCCTTCGCTTCAGCCTGTTGTCGCTTCACGGAATGCACTTCAACTTCTGCTAGCGTTTCTTTGTCACGAACAACTCGTACGAGCAAGCCAGCGGCTATTTTGCCAGAGAGTACTTCTCCGCCGCATATGACGCCGTCTCTAGTCGTCCTGAAGATACCGAGAACCTTTAGTTTGCCTATCTCGGTCTCGACAACTTCTGGCGCTAGCATGCCCTCCATAACGCCTCGTACATCGTCAAGCAATTCATAAATAACCTTAAATATACGCACGCTGACTTTGTCGCGTGCCGCGAGGCGCTTGACCGTTGGCGGTAGCTGAACGTTAAAACCGTACACTATAGCGTCAGCACTTGCCGCTAAGCGTATGTCATTCTCTGTTATATTACCAACACCAGAGCTAAGTATACGCATGATAAGCTCATCATTTTGCAGCAACTTCAAGCTGTCAGCGACAGAGGTAAGCGAACCCTGAACGTCTGCTCGCACCACAACATTGATGTCTTGTGTCTCTGTTTGACGATTCATCATACGGAGCAAATCATTACCAGTAACGTGCGCGTGAACCACTTCATGCTGTTCATTGAGACGATTTTTCTCGGCCAAAGACCGTGCAACTTTTTCATTTTTAACAACGATAAATCGATCTCCAAAACTTGGGACCTCTTTATAGCCAGTGATTGTAGCAGGTGTCGCTGGACCAGCCATTTTTATGGGGCGACCAGCATAGTCAGACAAGGTGCGAACCTTGGCGTATGTTGTGCCCGACACAATGAACTGGGTCGGCTTAAGCTGTCCGTGCTCAATGAGCATACTAACAACCGGGCCCTTCCCTGTTTCCAGATGAGATTCTATGATGAGCCCTTCGGCTGGAACGTCAACGTCAGCCTTGAGCTCTTCCATGTCGGCTACCAATAACACCATGTCCAGAAGCTTGTCTATGCCCTGACCGGTTTTAGCAGAGATAGGAACCATGATGGTATCACCACCCCATTCTTCCGGATTCATGTTGTATTCGCTGGCAAGCTGTGCCTTGACGCGCTCGACATTGGCCGTTTCTTTGTCGCATTTCGTTATAGCGACGACTATCTTGGCATTGGCGCTTTCGGCAAATTTTATAGCCTCGACGGTTTGTGGTTTTACGCCGTCATCCGCCGCCACCACGATGACAACGACGTCTGTTAGCGTGGCCCCATGCTGGCGTAGGGCTGAAAAAGCCTCGTGACCTGGAGTATCAAGCAGGGTGATGGAGCGATTGTTGCGAATGGTCTGGTACGCACTAATATGCTGCGTGATTCCACCGGCTTCGCCTTCCACAACCTTCATGTCTAGCACAGCATCAAGCAACGTCGTTTTCCCGTGGTCAACGTGCCCCATGACTGCAACGATAGGAGGTCGAGATGCGGCGTGCTCGCTCAGTTTGTGGTTACTCTCCTTCACGCGACTTGCCGCTTCTTGCTTTTCAAGCGCAACATCCAAACCGAGCTCGTCAACGATAATCTGCGCCGTCTCGACGTCTATACGCTGGTTTATAGTGGCTG
This sequence comes from uncultured Candidatus Saccharibacteria bacterium, assembly GCA_964367775.1. Lineage (GTDB taxonomy): Bacteria > Patescibacteriota > Saccharimonadia > Saccharimonadales > Saccharimonadaceae > JAPUDS01. The sequence goes on from CAYIYX010000061.1 coordinate 3,041, forward strand.
CAATACCGTTCTTAAACAGCTCCCCTATGAGTTTTGTTACGGGAATATCAAGCGTAGCCGCCAGCTCGCCGACAGTAACCATATCTGGGACCTGTACTATTCTTTCGGCCATGCTTAATCTCCTTTCGTTATTGTTTTCCGTAGTCGTGAGGACAAGTAGTTGTCCTCACTCAACGCAAAACCTATTTCTTTTTAAGGCTCAAAGAAATCTTGCGATTTTCTTTATCGACTTCTAGAACTCGGAATGTTTTTCGCTCGTTCAGCTTGAACACCTTCTCGGGGTCGGCGCCGCCATCGTCGCCAAGCTCCGAAACGTGGACCAACGCTTCAACCGCAGGACTTAGCTGCACAAAAGCACCAAACGGCGTAATACGCGTGACGGTACCTTCGACATCTTCACCCTTTTTAAAGTTATCTACTTCAGTTAGCCATGGGTCTTCCTGAAGCTGCTTAAGACTGAGAGACAGTCGCTCTTTGTCGATCGCAATAACCTTTGCTTCAATCTGTTGACCGACTTTGACGTAGTCGCCTGGGTTGCTTACGCGCTCCCAGCTAATCTCAGATATGTGTATGAGACCTTCAATGCCTTCGACGTTTACGAATGCACCATAGTCAACAACGCCGGTAATAACACCGTTAACTGCATCACCAACTTTAAGCTTCTCGAAGCGTTCACTGAGGCCATCTTTGATAGCTTCTTTCTCTGAGAAAATAAGCTTGTTTGCCCGACGATCAGCATCAAGAACACGAACCTTAATCGCCTTACCGACTAGACCGTTCAAGCGCTGCAAAATCTCGTCTTTGTCAGAGCTACCGACGCGTGGATAATGCTCGGCTGAAAGCTGTGAAACTGGCAAGAAGCCGCGCACGCCTTCAAGCTCGATAAGTAGACCACCACGGTTTGCGTCGTAAGCCGTGACGTCAACAACCTCTTCGCTCTCAATAATACGAGCAATCTCATCCCAACCGCGATCTTTAGCGGCCTTACGGAGCGACAGCAAAGAATAGCCGTCTTCCATTTCGGTCTCAATAACACTCGCTGTTACTGAGTCACCTTCGGTTAATTTTTGACTAAATCCAACCTCTCGGCGCGGTACTATACCGACACCATGAGGACCAAGGTCGACGAGAACTTCGTGTTTTTTAACACTAAGAATCGTTCCTTCTATTACCTCACCAGCGGTGAGACTTTTGATAATCTCCTCTTTCAGGAGATCGTCCATTGTTATTGCTTTTTTGGCATCTGCCATAATTACTGTTTGGTAGGTTTTCTCTTTAAAGCCCTACCAGGCTCCCTTCGAAATGTATTTTCCTTTGAGAGACGCAAAGAAAAGCGTCCCAAAAGAATTACATACCATTGTACCTCTTGAGACGCCTCTTGTCAAAAAGCTATTTTAGCGCCGACAAACGAACTCGTTTTTGAGACTGAACAAGTATATACAGCGTCGCGCTCACTGCGCTCATAGCTATAACTGTTGCAAACACCTCTGCTGGACCTGCTTCTGGAATCTGATCCACCGACGGACCGGTAGAAACTACGGCGTCAGTATTCGTGTTTGACAAAGGAGCTGGGGAAGGCTTGCTCGAGGTGCTACCCTGACCACTGTTCGTTGTGCTCGATGAGCTTCCTGTATTTGAAGTTGTCGTTGGAGATGAATCCGAAGTCTTCTGCTGAGAGCCGTCCGACTGGCTTGGTACTGCCACGTCATTCGTCGCTGAGTTCTTGTCGTCCTCGCTCGCAGGATTTTGGGTAACTTGCGAAGTTGTTGGCTCGCTCGCTACTTGAGTACTACGCCCTTGATTCTTTGCCCACAAAAGCGCTCCTGCAAATAACAGCGCCAACACCGTAGCGACTACAAAAAAACTGCCTACTCCACCCCGTTCGTAGCGCCTATTGTTCATGTTCATCTCCTTGGAACTTATTCTATAGTAAATCATATCAGGTTTTCCCTGTTAGCGCAAGGCATATCTTACATGATAAACTTCTAGGGTATGCTTATAACCATAGACACAGGTGGAACAAAAACTCTCGTCACTGCGTTTGACCATAACGGAAAACCGTGCAACGAGTTTCGTTTTCCTACCCCAAAGAACGAGGACGACTACATTGGTACTA
>CAYIYX010000062.1:0-4804 GCA_964367775.1 uncultured Candidatus Saccharibacteria bacterium
GCATTAAAAAATGAGCAAATATTTTCACAAAGATAGACCGATAATCGGATTAGACATTTCGGCTACAAGCCTGAAGCTAATGTCTGTTGATCCAAGAAAATGGACCGTCCTTGGATACGGATCAGTCGACGTCGATCCAACAAAAATGGAGAATAGCTTAGACACAGATGGCGCATATATCAGCGAACAGCTTCAGAAACTAATCAAAGAGAAAACCCTGGGCGTATTTGGTAGTAACCACGTCATCATGAGCATTCCTACCTCAAGGACGTTTACCCGAAGCGTCACTATACCGAGTAGCGTCACGAGCCCCCTTGAAGATTCAGTAAGACTAGAAGCGGAGCAATACATACCTACGCCTGTCGCACAACTCTATATAGACTATGAAATTACCCATAAAGACAAAGACGTGACAACAGCTCTCATGTGCGCCGTACCCCAGAGAATCGTCAATAACTGTGTCAAAGCCGCAAACGAATCCAGTCTTGAGGTTGTTATGGTCGAACCAGGCATGCTTTCTGTGGCAAGACTACTTCGTTATACGGAAGACGGTAGCCTTCCTACGGTAGTCGTCGACATCGGAGCTGCCGCTACGGACGTTGCTATTGTTGATGGAACGATAAAAGTCACCGGAGGGCTACCCGTTGGGGGAAACACTTTCACGCTCGACATCTCCGAAAAAATGAAAGTATCACTAGAAAAAGCTCATCAGCTGAAAGTCCTGAACGGTCTTAACCCCAGCCCAAAGCAAGAACTTATCGTAAGCTCTCTCGAGCCAAATCTCAAACGCATCATTCAAGAAATCAAAAAGATCATTCGATATTACATCGAACGTGTTCCTGGAGCAAGAAATATTGAACAGGTAATTATCGTTGGGGGCGGGTCAAATGTCCCGGGCATCGGAGAGTTTTTCACAGACAACCTCGTTATTGCTGCCCGCGTGGCAAGTCCTTGGCAAATGTTAAATTTTGCGAAGCTACCCCAACCAGCACGACAGTTTAAGCCCCGATACCTCACCGTGGCAGGTCTTGCGAGCGTCAAGCCTCTGGAGATCTGGAAATGATAAACCTCCTAGATCCGAAAGAGCTAAAACAAATTCGTGCGGCACGCCTCAATGTCCGCCTCAGAAGATACCTCACTTCGACCATCCTTACCTTAGGTGTCATAACTGGCATATATATAGTCGGGTATAAACTTGCAGAAAGCGAATACTTCATAGCTCAAACAAATAACCAGGAGTCACAAAAACAATTAGCTAACTACGAGTTGGTCACAAAAGAAGCGGGCATCTACCGGTCAAATTTAGACGTTGCGAAAAAAATTCTAGGAAATGAGATCTCTTTCAGCACCTTCATGACCGACCTCGCAAAACTCTTACCGCCCAACGTCGTTATTGCAAATCTCACATTAACGACTCAGCGAACGTCTCTCGTGAATGGCAAAGACACCACCCAACTTCATGCACGAGCCAAAAGCTATGCAGACGTTCTTGCTCTTAAAACCGCTTTAGAAAAGTCAACAATGTTCTCAGATGTGCGCATAGAATCGACCAACACTGCGAGCGTAACGCAAAGTCTAGCGGGAGTCGGATCAGCATATCCCGTACAAGTCACTTACAGCGTGGTCATAAAGCAGTACAGAGAGTCACCACAATGAAAAAAGGATCTCTAAATGCAACGAGGCTACGTTTTATCCTTTTAGGACTAACCCTGTTGTCTCTCTGCGGTGGTGTCGCTGGTATGTGGTACCTACATGGACTCCTTAGTGCTCAAATGAGCAAGACCAACGACGTAAAGGTCGCGTCATCTAGAAGTAGCGACGACCTGGCAAAAGCTCAATCTCTAAAATTTTATCTGCAAACGCATCAGGATAGTATTCAAAAAACCGCGCTAGTCGTAGCCGACACCTCCTACTACCAGTATCAAAATCAAATAGTGAAGGACTTGACGGCTTATGCAAAAACCGCGAACGTGACTATCTTGGGATTCGATTTCCCAGTAACTTCCGCCGGAAGCAGTGTCTCCGCTACGGGCCTGCGCGCGATCGCTGCAAATATCACCCTTCAGAACCCGCTCCCGTACCAAAACTACCTGAAATTTTTAAAACTCATTGAACAAAACCTCACCAAGATGCAGGTAACAGACATTAGTGTCACGCCGGATGCACTCAATCCAAATCTTATATCTAACACAGTCGTGGGGATCGAGGTATTTACAAAATAATGGCTAAAGAATCTCAAAAAAATAAACCCTCAAACTCTATCGATATGCGCACCATAACGAGTAGTCTTAAAGATTTGTGGTCAAAGATTGAATATCACGTAGGTTTTGGGTACGCAGTTATCTTGCTTTCTGGTGTTATATGCGCAGTATACCTTGTCGGACAAACCTTGCGTTCCGACAGTGCAAGTACCGACTCTGCTACGGACCCCAAGTATTCCACTAAATTTGATACTGCGACCATAGACAAAGTCAATCAACTTGACGGCACGGCTAACTCAAATAACGTCAATATTCCCGGTGGACATATAAATCCTTTCACCGAATAGCGTATACTTATAGCATATGCTCGTACCAGTAGAACGACTCCTAGATGTGCCAATCCTTAGCCTTCAAACAGGCGTTGAACTTGCCAGGACAAGCGATGTCATCATCGATCCTCGGAAGCTTAAAATCGTTGCTTTTGTCGTTACCGGCAACAAACTAGACCATACGAAGTCGGTCCTACACCCAGAAGATATACGAGAAATCAGCGACATAGGCATGATTGTCGACAGCAGTGACCGGCTCATGAGTACCGAAGGTCTCGTGCGACTACAAGAAGTTATAGATTTTGGCTTTACTCTACCGAACATCAAGGTCGAGGATGATCAGAGCCATAAGTTAGGCTCTGTCAAAAGTTACTCGGTAGACCCCGATAGTTTTTTCATACAACAGCTATATATTAAACCTCCGATCATCCGCAGCCTACACGTTACAACCTTCACCGTCCATAGGTCTCAAATTATCTCAGTCAACAACGCAAAAATTATAGTCAAAGCCCCAACGGTGAAAGAACAGAAAACGACACTTCAGGAAACCGTTCAGACGGCTTTTGTGAATCCTTTTCGTTCTTCTCCGCCGGCTCAGCCCGAAGGGAAAGACCTAGACTAGACGCCAGATGTTCGATCTTCGAGGGCTGTATTCACATCATCGTACGAAAACCCTTGACGAACAAGGTACGCCATAAGCTTTCGCTTGTCGTCATATTTCGACGCTTTTTTCTCTATGATCTTGTCCAGTTCACTTTTTTCATCACGTGTATTTTTTTGCATAGCTTCCCGAATAACCCCTGCGTCTATTCCCTTCGCACGCAGCTCTGCTTCGAGTTTTCGAAAACTCGTACCCTTTCGTTGGTTACGGTTCTCCACCCAAAAACGGGCAAACTTCTCGTCATCAATGTAGCCCTTGCTCAGTAATCTTTCGTAGACTCGGTCACTCGTTTCTTTGCTGACACCAACACGGTCTTTAATCTCGCCCTGCCTGGTTTTATACTTGCTATCACGCGTTTTTCGCCACAGGTAGTCCCGCATTTCTTTGGCACTATGCGGTCGCATCAGACAATACTCCAGCGACCTAGCGTAAAGTTTACCAAAACTACTTTCCTGCTCCAGTGCGACAATCTCTGCCTCACTAAACTCCTGGCCAACCTTCAGGCCAAGTTCAGTAACCTGAAACATATCGAGTGAAAAACGGTATATTCCGTCTATCGACACGTTCACCCGATTAGGATTCTTGGCTTGGACAGAAATGCCGGTGATTTTGTGATCCATATTATAATCCAAAATCTATAATCTATAATCTGTCATCTACGCTTCGGCTTCTGCAACTTTCTTGCGAACCTTAGCCTCAATTTCAGCGAGAACTTTTGGATTTTCTTTCAAATAAATCTTGGTAGCTTCGCGGCCTTGCCCTATCTTAGCGTCGTTGTAATCAAACCAAGCGCCCGCCTTACCGACAATTTCGTGCAACACGGCTAGGTCAAGCACATCGCCCGTCAACGAGATACCCTCGTTATACATTATGTCGAACTCAGCGGTTCTAAACGGTGGAGCGACCTTGTTCTTGACCACTTTTACCTTCGTGCGGTTGCCGAGGATATCCTCGCCAGTTTTAATCTGTCCAATTCGGCGAATATCTATACGTTGTGACGCATAAAACTTCAAAGCATTTCCCCCGGTTGTTGTCTCAGGATTACCAAACATCACACCAATCTTCATGCGGATTTGGTTGATGAAAATCACCGTCGCCTTCGACTTGTTGATAATACCAGTGAGCTTACGGAGTGCTTGACTCATCAGACGAGCCTGAAGACCCATATGGCTATCACCCATATCGCCGTCGATTTCTGCCTGCGGCACGAGAGCTGCTACAGAGTCCACCACGATCAGGTCGACAGCATTGGAGCGCACCAGTGTCTCGGCAATCTCTAGTGCCTGCTCACCATTATCTGGCTGCGATACGAGCAGATTGTCAGTGTCCACGCCGAGCTTACGTGCATAACTAGGATCGAGCGCGTGCTCTGCGTCGATGAAAGCCGCCGTACCACCTTGTTTTTGGATTTCTGCGATGGCATGAAGTGTAAGGGTCGTCTTACCGCTAGATTCTGGGCCATAAATCTCAATGATACGACCCTTTGGATATCCACCGCCGAGCGCCAAATCGAGCGACAGCGCGCCCGACGGCACGACCTCGACGTCCGCCTGGTGAAATTCGCCAAGCTTCATGATAGAACCATCGCCAAACTGTTTGGTGATCTGCTCCAT
>CAYIYX010000063.1:0-4797 GCA_964367775.1 uncultured Candidatus Saccharibacteria bacterium
GCTCGTCATCGATCTATCTTTACTCGAACAAAAACTTCTATGGTTTTAGCGACTATGCCTCATACGTTGGTTGGTCAGGACCCTCTAGTAGCTCAACACTGGATAGTGAGTCAACATATAACACAACTCCGCCGACTGTATCGAGCATGCTTTTTCCCCTCATAAAGTCGGCCGATGGCACTATTTCATTGCTCACATACTCGAAACGCTATGTGCTGAGCGGAGCCGTTGTCACCTCCTCGCAAATCACAGATTTGAACGCCCTGCCTTCACTAAGTAACCATTTTCAGTCGCGTCCGTCCCAAACTATTACATCACAGGATGCGATCGCCCTTCCTGGTGGCACAATTGCAAAGCTTGATGGCTCAACAATACGCCCCATCCCCACGCTCTATGACTTTTATCTTGAGTTCTCCGACAAAAATGTCGTTGTTTTGTCAAACGAGATTCTAAAAGCATACTCTGTCGGGAAGCTTGCTATACCCGCAGGTCGTGTCGTCAAGCCCGGAAACGGGGGGGCGATGTATATCTATGGGTCCGATCGTAACATCTGGGCTCTCGGTAGTTTATCCGAGCTTTGGGCGGCAGACTCATGGCTTAATGCTGGCGCTGTCTCTGTGCGTTATGAAGAAATTGACATGTCTGGAATCAAGATATATAGCGGCCTCGTGTCTCTGATTGATAGATATTATATTGTGACTAGCGATGGAGTGCTGCATGAGATATCCGGTAACACGATTGGCATAAAAGAGAACGTCATGCCGCTGACCGGCCCTGTCTCTTCTCGCCTAAAGTACAGCACTACTCCGGCATCATTTATCAGATTCGATAACGGAACAATCTTTAACATCCAAAACAATACCCTACATCCTCTCGCCTCGATGTCCGCCTACTACCGCCTTGGAGGCAACGCCGCTAACACCGTGTCACTCCCCCTGAAAGCCCTGTCGAATTTTAGTTTAGGAAGCGTGACTTACTAATCGACATTTGTTACACTTGATACTATATGAGTCAAAAGCTAGACGTATCCATCGTTATTCCGTTTTATAATAAAGCCTCTATGACCCTTGATTGTGTGAAGTCAATTATCACTTATGGACCAGAGATCGCGGAGATTTTGCTCATAAGCAATAATTCTTCGGATGTTGAACTAGCTGCTGTGCAGGATGGTATCGAGCAGTACAAAAATATGCGGGTGGTTATCTATAACCACCCCTTCAACTATCAAAAAATAAATAACTGGGCAATCGCACAAGCAAAAAGCAAAACCATCCTCATGTTGAACAATGACATCGAGCTAACCGAGAGATCTCGGGGACTAATCGAGGATATGTATAAGAAGGCACAGGACCCCAAGGTTGGTATAGTTGGCTGCCTCCTACTCTACGGTAATAATCGGCTCATCCAGCACGGCGGAGTTTTCTTACTGCCGGGGGGTCAAGCAGACCATCTCTACGTCTCAAAAAAATACAAAAAAGCCGTCGCTCAAGCTGGTACAAAAGAATTTCCCTATGATATCCAAGAAGATCGCCCCCTGACGGCTGTTACCGGAGCCGCACAAATGGTCCGTAAAGACCGATTTGACGCCATCCACGGGTTTGATGAGCGCTTCATAATTTGCGGGGGAGATGTGGACCTTTGCCTTAGAATGAACTCAAATGCTCACCAGTCTTGGTTTCTGGGTGGCAAGCACGGCTACATGCTTCACAAAGAGAGCCAATCGCGAAAGTTTACCCCCATTCCGTACAATGATTTTTATTGGTCATACCTCAGTTATTCAAAAGGTCTCGATCCCGCCGTTGGAGACCCTTACTTGCCCAAAATCACAAAGGAGATGAAATGAACATACTTGGCGCAGGAACACAATTTGGAATACGTGCCGTCCGAAAGATATCGCACACGGGGGGTCGCGCTCTCAATAAAGCCCTTGGTTTATCGAACAGAATCGAGAATAAAGCGACGCGCATACTTGATGGAACGGATTATAGCGTAAAAATAAATAGTACAGACCCATTGGAGAAGGTTTATTACAGTAATATCCCTTTTGTCCTACCTATTAACCCTGCCCTACCCAAAGTCGATCAGGAAGCGTCGGTCGTCCTACTTATCCCATCCCTCGATGGAAAGTCGTTTTATGGAGGGGCTGCGACAGCTCTCGTAGTTGCGGCAAAGACGGCGCTCCGCATGAAGCGCCCCCTCAGAGTAGTACAAACGACCAAGACCGGCGTGCCAGCCGAGCTCCAACAATTCTTTGATCGAGAAGGGGTGTCTATCGACGTCGAAAAAGACGTAAGTATCCTAACGGTTGCCGACCGAGCATACAACGTCTATGGGTATCTTGCTATGCATCCGGAAGATATATTCATCGCATCCGCTTGGTGGGATGCGCATGTATTACATGATCTACCAATGAACCATAAATTTATCTACCTTATCCAAGACTTTGAGCCAATTTTCTATAACAACAGTGACCAGTACGTACTCGCTGAAGAAACCTACAAAAAGTCCGGATTTGTTCCGGTCTGTAACACGAAACTCATGTACGACTTTATGGCACAGCGTGGATACTCGTGTTTCAAAAAGAAGGATGCCTTCTTCTTCGAACCGGCAGTCTCTCGTGCGGCCGATGCGACAGACAGGAAGCAAAAGGTGGGTGAGAAAAAAGTACTCTTCCTCTATGGACGCCCCAATGTCCATCGAAACTTGTTTTTTACCGCACTTAATGCCCTAGATTACGCTTTTAAAGCGGGTTTTCTTGACCCGAAAGAATGGGACCTGTTCATGGCGGGCGACAACAAGCTCCCAGACATAAAGCTTACTTCAGGCCCGACAATTCGAAATAAGGGCAAGATGCCTATGGAAGAATACATCACCTTCAGTACAACTGTTGACCTTGCTATATCTCCCATGATGGCCCCACATCCGAACTATCCAACACTCGAGCTCTCCTCGATAGGAGCCCAAGTTGTCACGACTCGATATGCCAATAAGACCGACCTCTCAAACTACTCTCCAAACATCGTCATTTGTGATATTGGCGTGGAATCGATGGCCGATGCGATTAGAGAAGCGGCGAAGCGAATATTGACCCCTAAGGACATGTCCATCTCAGGCTCTAGCCTTCCTTTGTCATGGGACGATGCGCTCGACCCAACCCTCGATCGTATAATCAAGAGCTTATAACGAAATTGCTCGATTGTTTCTTTTGGGCGGGCTATAAGCCTTAGAGGAACAGCTTTTTGACGGCACGCTTCACTTTATCTGCCCGCGAAGGTCGCGGAATTAAGTTGTAAATATCATTTGAGCAAAGTTTGTGAATATACTTGTTGACCTTTTCATCTGTCCACGACCACCACGCCAGTTCGAGTAGTTTCTCAATCTCATAATCATTAAACCTTTTCTTGAGTACTCGCGCTGGGTTTCCGCCAACTATAGTGTAGGGAGGAACGTCTTTTGTGACGACCGCGCCAGCAGCGACAACTGCTCCTTCGTTGATCCTTACACCCGACAATATTGTGACATTGATGCCAAGCCATACGTCATTGCCAATAACCACGTCCCCTTTTGAGGTCCTGTCGCCCTTAATATCTTCGGCCTTAGACCACAATCCTTCGCCTACCGAGTGAAATGGGTAGGTGGATACCCAATCTGTTCTATGATTACCGCCGAGTAGTATATGGACATTTTGGGCAATGGAAGTATACTTACCGATAATAAGCGCGCCCCCGTCGCCCCAGTCATGTATTTCGGGTTTTCCGTAGGTGTGGTCGCCGATAATGTAATGGGGATTGTTTATAAGCTTGCGAGTGTACAGTCTTTCCGTATCCATTACTTATATACTACTCCCAGTTATTATTTATGTAACTTACGCCGTGCCACTCTTCGCCACGCTCACCGTGATCTGGCTGTCCGTGGATTACAAACTCGGGCCCTTCGATAAGACCTTCCACGTCGGACCTATTCGCCCCAAATAACCCACCGATAACTTTATATGTACCATTTCCTAATTCCGGAGTAAGTCGAAGCTTCACCTCCGAAGCATCAAAATCAACTTTCTGCCCTATTGTGTTCGTTGCAAAAACCTCTACGCCGTTTTTTTGTATAACGAATCCAGCAATACCTATGCGTCTACCGCTCTTTGGTACTTCCATGGAGAATACTATCCGCTGACCATACTTAAAGCTGCTTGTTTCTTTCCCTTTTTCATTGAGAGTTTTTATCTTTTTCACATCTTCTTCTTTTGAGACATGCGTGCTAGCTGAAAAATTTAGTCTCTCATATTCAAGGGCTACGTCTTCGGGCTTACCCAGCATCGTTATTTTCCCATTACTAAGCAGCATCGCGCGCGTACAAAACTGTTTCACCGCGCCCATGTCGTGCGTGACAAGAACAACAGTTTTTCCAGTTTCTTTGAGTTTATAAAAATAATCATAGCATTTTTGTTGGAATGCAGCGTCGCCAACCGCCAGAACCTCATCAAGAACAAGAATGTCGCTTCTGGCACGAATAGCAATGGAAAATGCCAGCCTGACCTGCATACCCGAGCTGTAGTTCTTGAGCTTCTGGTCCATGAAACGCTCAATCTCCGCAAAGCTCACGATATCATCGTACATAGCCTCAACTTCTTTATTACTGAACCCGAGAAGTGCCCCGTTGAGGTAGACGTTTTCGCGACCCGACAGTTCGGGATTGAAACCAACGCCGAGTTCAATAAACGGCGTCAGACTACCATTGACTGTTATCGTGCCTTTTGTTGGCGTATATATACGGGCAAGCATCTTGAGCAGCGTGCTTTTG
>CAYIYX010000064.1:0-4486 GCA_964367775.1 uncultured Candidatus Saccharibacteria bacterium
CGTCAGCTACTTCGTGGGGTAATTCAAACACAGATACATGGTCGGTCGGAAGCTTTATACATAACGCTCGTGGCAAATTCTCGACGGCCACCAAGCTATTGTCGACAACTTTGTCATACTCAGATATAACAAATATAAGCTTCGGCACGCGTGAAAGTTTAGCCACATCCATAAGATCATGCTTCAATGAAACTTCCGCCAATCGTGCCTGAAACCGAAACTGCTCTTTCGTTATTTTAGACAACTGGCTAGACCACGAAACGATTTCGTCCGACTCTTTCGTACGACTATGCACGAGCCAACGGCCACGTTGCACCATGAGCGGATAACAATTATATAGTTTCCCCAGCGTCGAAGGCACCTTACCGAGCAACTTACTACTCTTACGCGAAAGAGACGAGAGTGCGAACGGGGGGTTTAAAAGCACCATGCAATCAGCAGCGGACTCCTGAACAACATACGACCCAAACGAATGTCCGACTGCTGTCGTCACCTCAACACCGTGTTGACGAAGAGTGTCGAGCAGTTTTCTTGACCAATCCCGTATAGCCAGAAAGTCGATATCTGGAGGAGTCTCCGTCCTACCATGACCGGGCAAATCAACAAAAACAGCCCGACATTCATGCCGAAGCTCAAATGCAATCGGCACAAGCCCATGGTGGTCGCCCGTTAAACCGTGAACGAAGAGGCAGGCAGGCTTTAACGGATCACTGTTTGGATCTTGGTATAGCGCGGTTTTTATGCCGTTTATATCGGCGGTTACACAACTAAAGTCTCGTATCCAGGCGTCATAATCTTGCGTCACGAACCTTATTGTAGTACTTGTTCACGGCTTTAGATAGGTGGCTCACCCCAATTAGCTTACGAGACCCGCGTCATACATACTACGTTCAAAATATACTGCTACGCAACGAAACGCGCGACTACCTGGGCAACCGGCATGCTCATGTTTTCTTTCGTCAGATCAGCACTGGTATCGACGATGTACATAGGAGTATTTGTCGGTTTCTTGGCCTCTGGCATACCAGGGAGTTTGTAGGTTTCAGCACCTTCGGGTGGAGCTAGTCTTTCAACAAGCCTGTCTTTGTCTAGACGATTTCGCTCGTTGATTTGTGTAACGAGCTTGCTAACTTCGCCTTGTTCTTCGGTAGACAAATCTTCGTATTTCCTCGTGGCATACCCAAGAGTACGCCTCGCTCCAACAACCGGATCACACACAAAATACAAACCCAAACGGTATTCGCATAGCCCCTCTGCTTGCATCTCTCGTGCAACTGCTTCGAGCGCGCGTCCGTCTATGAGCACAACTTCAAAGCCCTCTTGGCCGGCTTCGTACACCCATTTTTTCGTCAGGATTTTTACGAATTCTTGACTCGCTGGGCGCGCGCCAACTTTTGCGCTATTTACTCCCACTTCATTCGTGTACAACAGCCCATCGCGCTCATCTTTTTCCATATGGTACACGTCTTTAACGAACTGGACACATGTCGTAATGTTGGACTCGTCCTCAAGATACACATCAATCGCGTCGGGATCATCAAGATCGACCCCTGCACGCTCGGCTGCGACAACTAACACACGAAAGGTTTGCCCGCGGTCTATGAGCATTGTTTTATGACCGTACTGTTCGCGTAGAAAATCTTTTGTTGTTTGTACGATCGTGCCTTTTCCACTGCGCGCCTCGCCGTCAAAAGTAACTAGTTTGGGTAAACAATTTTTAGTCATCAGCATGGAACTATACTACAAGAAAGCAATTATGGCAAAAGTCACCTGTCAAGATGCTAAAATATTCATATGAAGCTGTACTCCTGGAACGTCAACGGCATACGCGCGGTTTTGAACAAAGGCGCATTTCAGAAGTTTGTCGCCGAGCACGACCCAGATATTTTATGTTTGCAAGAAACCAAAGCCGAACGCGGGCAAGTAGAGTTGGATTTGCCGCAGTACACCGAGCATTTTTTTAGCGCAGTCAAAAAGGGCTATAGCGGCACGGCAATTTTTAGCAAAACGCCAGCACTACGCTATGTCGATGGCTTACCGTCTGACATCTTGAAAAATTACGGTATGGAAAACGACGGTTATGGTGACCCCAACGAAGAAGGCAGGATTATAGCCGCCGAGTTCGACGAGTACTGGGTCGTGACAGTCTACACGCCAAATAGCAAACGCGACCTTTCGCGACTAGATTTACGGGCGCAACACTGGGACAAAGCATTTCTCGCCCACCTACAGCAGCTTGAAACATCGAAACCGGTGCTCGTTTGCGGCGACTTCAACGCGGCCCACCGCGAAATTGACCTAGCTCGACCCAAAGAAAATGTCAAAAGTGCTGGTTTTACTCCCGAGGAACGTCAAGGTTTTGACAACCTCGTCCAAGCCGGCTTTGTTGACGTCTTTCGCACTGCTTTTCCCGAAAAAACCGACGCCTACACCTGGTGGACGCACTGGGGCGGCGCTCGTGAGCGCAACGTCGGGTGGCGTATCGACTACTGGTTAGCCTCCACGGGCCTCGCCACGCGCATACAAAACCCCGCCATCCACCCAGATGTCATGGGCTCCGACCACTGTCCGGTGAGCATAGAACTATGAAATCTCTCGAGCAGCTCTCGGGCGAAGAAGCGGACTATCAGCCAAGTAGTGAAGTCAAGAATCTGCTCAAACAGGTCCACCTCATTTGCGTTGTCGGCGGCGTTGGGGTAGGGAAAAATTACCTCATGAAACAGAGCGGCCTACCCGTGGTTGGCCGCGTGACGTCGAGACCGCCGCGCCCAGACGATGACCCAAAAACCTATAGCTATTTCACGAACAAAGCATTAACAGAGATGATTGCCCGTGGGGAACTTGTCCAATACGCGGTCGATTTGCCAAATAAGGTCATGTACGGGTCTGTCCCGAGCGATTACGTCCAAAACGGTCCGACACTGGCCGACATCTGGCACTGGTCGGTCGACATGCTCCAAAATAAAGGGTTTGGCAGCGTGAGCGCAATCAGTATCATTTCGCCGTGGGAGCAGTGGCAACACCAACTCGAAGAACGCTTCGCGCGTCGTGACGAAGCCTACAAAAATGCACGCCTAGAAGAGGCGGTAAAAAGCCTCGAGTGGACAAAAAGCCAGATATTACGCAAAAATCCAAGCCACGCTGTTGTCATAAACGATCAGGCACGCACCGCCGCATCCATACAAACCCTCCAAGCATTCGCAAAAGGACAGGGCGTACCAACGCCCGCGGATGCTCTGCTGCTTATTGATTCGCTTATCAAGCACCTTAATTAACGCTATACTGTAGCTATGACAGCAGACGAATATACGAACGAGACTTTCTTTCTACCGGTTGGAAATGGCTACGAAATTTGGGTACATGACTGGGGCAACAAAGAAGCCAACACCATATTCTTTTTTCTCCATGGTGGGCCGGACGGCCTGTGTAAGGACAAGCACAAGCTGGCTTTCGACCCAAAAACTCAACGTGTCATTTTCCATGACCAACGGGGGAGTGGGCAAAGCTTACCACTCGGAGAGCTGGAACATAACACGACACAAGAACTGTCCGGTGACATCACAAAAATCGCCGAATACCTTAAAGTCAACAAGTTCGTCATTACCGGCAGCTCGTGGGGTAGCACACTATCTCTCTACTACGCTATAAACAACCCAAACCATGTCAGCGCCATTGTCGTTGGTGGTGTCTGGGGAGCTAGCCAAGAAGAGGATGAATACATGGCGCTAGGCAGCTGGCGTACGCATTTTCCTGACCTGTGGGATTGGTACGCTTCGACAGTCCCGAAACAGTACGAAGACAATCCGACCGCTTATCACTTCAAACAATCTAGCGGCAAAGACCCCGAAAAAGCTGCTCGGTCAGCTCGGGCGTTTAACGACATGGAAGCCGGACTTATGAGCCTCGACGATCAGCATCTTAAAACCCCAGAAACAGGTTACGACCCCTCAGGAAACTTGATTGAAATGCATTACATGTCCAAAAACTGTTTCTTCCCTGACCGATACATTATCGACAATGCTAGCAAAATCACCGCGCCACTCCACATTATTCAAGGCCGCTACGACTTCGTTTGTCCTCCATCCACCGCTTACGAGCTCCACTGCGCCATTCCAGGCTCTACTCTCACATGGATCACCTCTGGTCACACCTCCGAACATGAAACGACCACCGCTTTCAAACTGATCTATCGTCAACTTACCAAATAGTTTAGGCCTGAAACACTTTTGACAAAGGCGTAATTTTGAGATTGCTACCTCTAGGAATACAATTAAACTATGAATAAATTTGCGGTGTTTGACATAGACGGGACACTGTACCGTTGGCAGCTGTATCATGAACTCGTAGAGACACTAGCGCTGGCAGATGTTTTTCCGCACAATGCACCGCGCGAGCTAGACGAACGGTTCAACGCTTGGCGAGCAGGGAAGATATCTTTTACAAAATACGAAGAATTTGTCGTGGCACCAATGATCAAAAATCTACC
>CAYIYX010000065.1:0-4430 GCA_964367775.1 uncultured Candidatus Saccharibacteria bacterium
CTTATGATGGTCGGACTCGTCGGTGTGATATTTTATACATTCACAGCCCCGAGCCCGAAGTCGTTATCGGCCAGTAATAGTAATTCGGCGGTCGTGCTTGGGTCAGATATGGCGTACATACCATCGATTCAAGAAGAAGCGCCCCCGACTAATTACCTTGCAGACTACAAGGTTGACGGCGGTTTTCCGAGGTATGTATCTATACCAACACTCTCATTGACGGCACGAACCATTCCGGTTGGCGTTGATGGACGTGGGCAGCCACGCTTGCCAGTCCGTAGTTACGACGCGGGTTGGTATAACGTTAGCTCTAAGCCGAGCGAAGAGGGAGTAACTGTACTAAGCGGTACGTGTACCACTCCTCTGACAAAGGGCGTATTTGAGGAATTACATACTGTAGCAAACGGTGATGAGATTATTGTTGAACGCGGAGATGGCATAAAGGTGAAGTATAGCGTTAACTATGTCGAACATGTTCTTACAGCCGATCTCGATATGGCGAAGCTCTTGCATCCTCAAGAGGGTTACAAAACAGGGCTTAGTATTGTGACGTGTTCGGGGACTTATGACAAGAAGACGAACGATATGTCGGAACGCCTGGTCGTTTACGCCAAACAGATTTGACCAAATGGTTTCGTCTAGAATATAGTATAAGCCAGGCCACAGGTTCTAAGGCGAAAAAGCATAGTAATAGCCTGCTGGTTTTGATCGATTATAAAAATTATTTGTTTTCAGACGACATTTTATAAGATAGAGCACCGACTAGAGAAGTGAAAGCGACGTCGAGTAGCGCACCCGAGTGAAAATGTCTATGACAGAAAGGAACGTATATGATAGAAATTATCAGCGCAATCGTTGGTATTGTACTTGGCGTAGGCGGTACAGCTGTTTATAGCCAGCGAAAGGGCGCTTTAGGAGCACAAAAAGCTGACAAAGTAGTTGCCGAGGCTAAAAATAAGGCCAGTGAGATTGTGTTAAAGGCCAAAGATGAAGCGCTTCGGGCTGCCGAAGAAACGAAAAGGGAAGAGGACAAGCGTCGTCAAGAGATGCAGAAGTCGGAAGACCGGGTTGCTCAGCGTGAAGTTAACTTGGACCGAAAGCTCGAAGAGCTTGACCAACGCAGCGAGAAACTACGTGCTCAAGAGACCGATGTTGAAAGTCTAAAAGATGAGATACGCGATATTCGCACAAAACAGCAAGAAAAACTAGAAAAGGTTGCCAAGCTGTCGAAAACTGAAGCGGCCGAAAAGCTCATGGCTATGACCGAGCGCGATATAAAGGACGACCTTTCGGGGTTAATCAATAAACTGCAAAAAGATGCGGTTGATGATGCCGAAGAACGAGCGCAGATGATACTCGTTAGTGCTATGGAGCGCATGAGTAGCGATGTTACGTCAGAGCGAACCGTAACGGCTGTCAAGCTTGAAGACGAAGAGATGAAAGGTCGTATCATCGGCAAAGAAGGCCGCAATATCCAAGCCCTGCAACGTGCCACGGGTGTTGACATACTCGTCGACGACACGCCAGGCATGATTATTCTGTCAAGCTTCGACCCCGTGCGTCGCCAAGTAGCGCGCATAGCTCTCGAACTTCTCATGAAGGACGGACGCATTCACCCAGCACGCATAGAAGAAGTTGTTGAGAAGGCTCAGAAGCAAATCGACAAAGAAATTGACCGGGCCGGTGAGGATGCCGCTCGTGAAGCTGGAGTTCTCATTGGCGATATTCCAAAAGAGATGTTGCGTCTCATGGGTGAGCTCAAATTTCGCACGAGTTATGGTCAGAATGTTCTCAAACACTGTACAGAGATGGCACAGATGGCTGGGCTTATCGCTGACGAGATCGGGGCAGATGTTCGCATTACGAAAGTAGCAACGTTCCTCCATGACATTGGTAAGGCCGTTACGCACCGTATCGAGGGCAAACATCACCATATTGGGGCAGAGTTGGCTCGTAAGTATGGTATGGACGAACGGATTGTTCACGCCATCGAGGCACACCATGACGACATCGAGGCAACGACGCCAGAAGCCATCATCGTTCGTATTTGTGACGCTGCCAGTGCGGCACGTCCAGGCGCGCGTAACATATCGGCAGAGAACTTCGTCGAACGTATGCGCGACCTCGAGAACGTCGCTACCAGCTTTGAGGGTATCGACAAGGCTTATGCCATATCGGCTGGTCGTGAGATTCGCGTTATAGTGAAGCCACAAAGTATCGACGATCTTAGCGCTATCAAACTCGCTCGTGACATTGCGACGAAGATTGAAAGTACTATGCAGTACCCAGGTACTATCAAGGTGAACGTAATTCGTGAAACTCGTGCTATCGAATTCGCTAAGTAGGTAGTGTGCTCATAAAAAATAGCTCACGTCATAGTGGGCTATTTTTATTGGTCGGGGTGATGTGATTCGAACACACGACCTCACCGTCCCGAACGGTGCGCGCTACCGAGCTGCGCCACACCCCGTTGGTGCGTTGGATGTCGCACTCACAAATGCGCCAAAACAAAACTCAATCAGCTTCGTTCTTGTGCTACGTTCTCACGATGAGATATATCTGTAGATACATCGACGAGTGAAACGTGGGACAAGGGCGGAACTGACGGATTTTGTAGCGTATTTGTGAATGTGATGTCCATAGATATACTAACGCTTTCTCTGTTATTTGTCGAGGTCTACCGGATTGTTCTGTAGTCTACCCTGAGGAAACGACTGAGCAGAAGTTGAAGCGCAAACATGAAGAATGACCAAGAAAACAAAACAGTCCCGACAAGCATGGTTATGGCGAACGACAGACGAATTGGTTGGTCGCCTGCGAGCGTCAATAAATATAGCGGCACGAAAGTGAGTATGAGTTTGATACTTATGATTACCGCGTCAGGTAGTAGTTTCTTTTGTGCGGGCATTAGGTGACTGTGTTTCACAATAACAGGGACGATGACGTCTACCGGCGTATGGGTTATTTTTTCTCCAGTACGAGCTATACTCTTTGGGACCTTGACTACGATGACATAGATGCTTACTGCGAGAATAATTATACCTAGGGCCACTCCTCCAAACGACACCAGAAGTGATATAGCAGACGAACTAGCTTGCGTCTGAACAAGAGGCTGAGCCGGGGTTTGTTCTGAAGACAAGAACAATGTAAAAAACGGTGAGGACACGATAATTGGAAGGAAAATTAGTATCGTCCATAGCCACTGCATAAGACAGGAGACATAGGCAGCTCCACCGATGATGTTGAGTATTTTTCTAGCCAAGAACGAGTGGTTAATTTTTTTCATTACTCCTATACTAGCCAAAAAGCATAAATTTTGCTACAATCGTCTCTGTTCTATTTTATCGGGGAGTGGCGCAGTCCGGTAGCGCACTCGGTTTGGGACCGAGGGGTCGCAGGTTCGAATCCTGTCTCCCCGACCATAGAAAATGCCCTGTAACCTTTTGGTCACGGGGTATTTTCTATTGGGGAAAAATTTTTCGTACGACGGGTATTTTCATCAGAAGCCATATAAGCAAGAGTACTGCAAGGCTAACAATACCGTTTACGATAAAGGAACCATCCAACAGGACGAATTTGACGACGAGCGTCAGAAGTATGGCTTGTAGGCAGTATGCCGTCAGTGAAGCGGTGCCGAATGTTAGAAGTAGCCAGCCAAGCCAGTGCCGCAAGGGCTTGCGCGCTAGATGGATAGCAGAGAGTAATCCAAAAAACCAAATAAAACTCAAGATAACACGAGCAGGCATGAGCGGGTAGTTCGTAAAGTAGGGGTCGATCCAGGTTTTGAGTGCGATATAGGTATCTCGGGACATCCACCCACCAGGCGCTTCGACGTATGACCAGCTATGCGCCATCAGGTAGCTGATGACCATTGTAGTTGACGTCACGATGATGAGACCGTACACAACAAGTCTTCGTACCTTTGGTCTTTGTCGCAGCCAGCCAAGAATACTTTCTAGCTTCCAGCCTGTGAGCGCTGCGCCGAAAAATAATGTTTGCCATTCAAAAAAGGCTTCATTGAGTACAAGGAGGCCTGCGAGGTATGAGCCAAGGAGTAGAGCGATGACGATCAAGGTCTGTTTTTTCCGTATCAACCACAGGAACAATGGGGTGACGGCGAGCATTAAGGCGTAGAGACGCAGAAAGTCGATCCAGCCATATGCGTACCGCATTGTGAAAACATTCCAGAGAAACTGGGTGGGTGAGTTGAGTATAGTTGCGGTTGGTAGCGTGGGGATAAGGAGGTTGTTTCCCGGTAGTAGCAAAGCTAAGGCGATTGCAACGATGGTAATAATGACACACCAGAGCCAGAGTAATCCGGCACGTTTCCAGAGTTTAATGCTCATATCCTTCAGTGAACCGAGCTGTTCTTTGTAGGCTCTTAAATAGCCGATGAGAAACCCAGAGATAATGAAGAATATCTCTGCGGC
>CAYIYX010000066.1:0-4351 GCA_964367775.1 uncultured Candidatus Saccharibacteria bacterium
AAAATATGCCAAAACTCCGACAGGCCAGCGTGAGTTGCAAAAAGAGTTGAAACATCTTGAAGGCAAGATGGACGAGGCAGTTACGAATGAAGATTACGAACGAGCAGCGCTTTACAAGATGCGAATTTCGAGAATCCAGGAAAAACTAAGTCGCGTGAAGAACCCGGGCAAGAAGGTTGAGCTCGACAGCAACACTATCGCTCGAGCAGTGTCTGAAATGAGTGGCGTGCCCGTGGCGCAACTTAAGAAAACTGAAGCTGGCGCGTACAAACGCCTAGAGAGCGTGCTTGCAAAGCATGTCGTAGGACAGGAACATGCGCTGAAAGTCGTTGCTAAAGCGATCCGCCGTAGCCGCTCGGGCATTGCTTCGGCCAAACGTCCCATAGGATCATTTATTTTCATGGGTCCAACCGGTGTCGGAAAGACGGAGTTGGCTCGTGTGATAGCTCGTGAAGTGTTCGGTAGCGAAAAAAGTCTTATAAAGATAGATATGAGCGAGTTCAGTGAACGACATACGTCGAGTCGGTTGTTAGGTGCGCCAGCTGGATACGTTGGTTATGATGATGGTGGACAGCTCACGGACAAGATCCGTCGCCAGCCATACAGCGTCGTGCTCTTTGACGAGATCGAAAAAGCGCACAAAGACATTTTCCAGCTCCTGCTACAGCTCTTAGAAGATGGCACATTGTCAGACAGCAAAGGGCGACAAGTCGACTTTACGAATACGATTGTCATACTGACGAGTAACCTTGGAGCGGAAAAGATGCAAAAAGAAGCGTCACTTGGTTTTGGCGACAGCTCAGACGAAAACATTGCGAAAGCACATGAGGAAACCGAGACAGTTGCCAGGGAAGCTTTGAAAGACTTCATGAAGCCTGAACTCATAGCCCGGTTCGATGACGTTGTCGTGTTTAATGCTTTGACAAACAAAGAGGTTGGCAAAATATTTGACCTTCTTGTCGACGATGTTCGCCTAAGACTCCACCGCAAAGGCTTTGGCCTTACCATCGGAGCTTCAGCTAAGCGCTGGCTTATAGACAAAGGATTTGACGAGAAAAATGGCGTACGTCCACTTCGACGAGTTATTCAAGATGAAGTCGAACACCTCGTTGCCGAAGGTCTTCTTGACGAACGCTGGAAGTCGGGTGATATTCTTCACGTACGTCTCGTCCATGGTATGCTAGACATAAGTGTAACGCACAACAAACATGAAAGAACCGAAAAGCCAGTTTCAGAACCAGTTCGAGCCAACTAAGTCGCCCAGAAGACGGGGCGGTTTAGCGGCAGCTTTATTGCCAATTTTGTTGGTGGTAATTGCGGCGTTGGCATTTTTAAATCGTCAATGGATCATAGACCAAGTGACTTTCTGGCAGTTTAAACCATCCACCGAGATTGCCGCAATTGCGAGCAAAGACAAGTTAACCGATCTTGGGAAATTCTATCTGTATGCATCTCAGGCTGAAGTGAATGACCGTGATGCTTTCAACGAAGCCTGTGGAGGACTGCAGACCGAGAAAACTATTGTACTCGGATGTTATGCTGGACCGCTGCGCAGGATATATATATTTGGTGTCAGTGACACGAGGCTCGATGGTGTCAAGGAAGTAACGTCGGCACATGAGATGTTGCACGCTGCATATGACCGCCTAAGCGATAGCGAAAAACAACGCATAGACAGTCTGCTGATTGAACAGCAAAAAACTATCACCGACCAGCGAATATTGAATACTATAGAGGAATACAAAAAAACAGAACCAACAGAGATTGTAAACGAGATGCACTCCATTTTTGGGACGGAAGTGCGCAATATTTTACCCGAGCTCGAGGACTACTACAAGCGTTATTTCATGAGTCGGTCAGAAATCATAGGGTATGCTGAAAAATACGAAAAAGTTTTTACTGACATTAAGGACCAACAAACGAATCTTGTAGAGGAGCTGAACAGTTTAGCCAGGGATGTGAATGCCAGACAAGCCCAATACCAGAATTCACTTGCAACGCTTAACACCGACATAGCGCAATTTAATTTGTGGGCGCAGAGTGGGTCCGCTACACGGAGCGAATACAGCACTCGGCGTTTAGAGTTAGACAAACGCATTGCAGCGCTAGATAGCGAACGAAACGCGGTTAATGACCAGATAGACAGCTATAACAAGAAAAAAGTAGCACTTGAAGCGCTTAACGTTCAGGCCGAATCGCTCAACCAGAGTATCAACAGTAAACTTGAAACTGCGCCGTCATTATAAAACCGCGAGATCTTATATCTAATCTGAGCTATAATCAATACTGATGGTAAAAGCGAAAACTAAGTACGTCTGTCAGCAATGCGGTACATCGTATGGCAAATGGTCTGGTAAGTGTGATAACTGCGGTCAATGGAATACCTTGGTTGAAGAAGCGGTTGGTTTTGAGAAAAAAGCCGTAGTTGACCGTTCATCGGGTAAGAAGCTTGTAGCTGAACATTTTCGGGATATAAAAACTGAAGCATCGTCTCAACGGACGTCGACCGGTTTCTCTGAGGTAGATGACGTACTCGGTGGTGGTTTAATGCCTGGCGGCGTAGCGCTTCTTGCAGGCGAGCCGGGTATCGGGAAGAGCACGCTTCTGATGCAGATTGCGTTAAATGTCGGACAAAGACGACCTGTACTATATGTGAGCGGTGAAGAATCGGCCAGTCAGGTGAAGCTTCGCGGAGACAGACTAAGTAAAATCGTTCCTGAACAGTTGTCGCTGGCGACGAGCACCAGTGCCGATGATGTTGCGACGACTATTGCTAGCGGACAGTATGCGCTTGTAGTAGTCGATTCGATGCAAACGATGGCAATGGCAGAGATCGCGAGTGCACCAGGAACGGTTAGCCAAATAACCAACTCGGCGAATATCATCATTCGAGCGGCAAAAGCAACGAATACTGCCGTTGTTCTCGTCGGGCATGTTACGAAAGAGGGAAGTATCGCTGGTCCAAAAGTGCTTGAACACTTGGTTGACGTAGTTTTGCAGTTTGAGGGCGATCGGTACGGTGGCTTCAAATTGCTCCGCGCGGTTAAAAACAGGTATGGTTCAACGGCTGAAGTCGCAATATTTGAGATGATAGGCGAAGGCTTGAAACGTGTCGAAAACCCCTCGGCGCAGCTACTTGAAGAACGCGGCCAGGAAGACGGTTCAGTTATACTCGCGACCATGGAGGGCAACAGACCGCTTCTCGTCGAGATTCAGGCCCTCGTTACAAAGTCACATTTTGGGTACCCAAAACGAACGGCAAGCGGCTTCGACCTGAATCGCTTGAATGTTCTTGTCGCTGTTTTGGAGCGGCGGACGAAGCTAAAACTTTCAGAACATGATATATTTGTGAATGTCGTTGGCGGGCTAAAGCTACAGGATCCGTCAGCCGACTTAGCCGTTTGTATGGCGATTGCTTCAGCGGCGGCTGAACGAAAACTTGATGAAAAACTAGTCGTTTTCGGTGAAGTTGGTCTTGGTGGCGAAGTACGAAGTGCGGCGCAGAGCGCTCGTCGCACAAAGGAAGCAAAGAAACTTGGTTTTATGGGAGCGATTGCTCCAATCTCTCGGCCTAAGGATGTGTTCGTACGTCCGGTCGCAGATCTCAAAAGCGCTCTCAATAGCTACTTAACAAAGAAATAATAGAAAGAGGGAAATTCGTCGTGGATGTTACAAATTTGATTGCTGTTTTGGCAGTGGGTATATTTGCTGAAACTAGCTACTTAGCAATGAAAACGATTCAGCCAACAAAAACTAAGGATGGTATTTTACTCGACACGAGCGTATTGATCGATGGCCGTATCGTCGCTATTGCACGTTCGGGCTTAATAGGCGTAAAGCTCATCGTGCCACGAAGTGTTGTCCGTGAACTGCAGTTCATGGCGGACCGTGCCGATCACGATAAGCGGGAACGAGCTCGCTATGGTCTTGATGTTATCGAGCAGCTTCAAGCGATTGAAGGGATTCATGCGGAGGTCATAGACGATGGTGTGACCAGTCAGAGCGGGGTAGATGAACAGCTCATGATCCTGGCTCGAAAATGGCAGGCGAAACTATGTACTATTGACTACAATCTGAACAAATCTGCGCGCGTACAAGGCGTACAGGTCATAAATATAAATGAATTAGCACATGCATTGAGAGTTATGTATTTGCCAGGTGAAAAGTTTGAGGTGAGGCTGCAACAACCAGGACAGGATAGTCACCAAGCCGTCGGGTATCTTGATGACGGTACCATGGTCGTAGTTGACCACGCCAAGACGCTAATCGGGCGAACTATTCAGGTCGAGGCAACTCGTGTTTTACAGACTGCGGCTGGTAAAATGATGTTTGCAAAGCATCATGAAAAGGT
>CAYIYX010000067.1:0-4309 GCA_964367775.1 uncultured Candidatus Saccharibacteria bacterium
TCAAAAACAACGCTTGGCTATAGCGAGGGCGATTGCTAGCCAGCCAGCCATAGTTTTCGCCGATGAGCCAACTGGCAACCTCGACAGTGCAACCGGTGAAAAGGTCGAGCAACTTTTGTTTTCGCTCAACAAAAAACTAAACAAGACGCTTGTCATTGTGACGCATGACGCGGACCTTGCGAATAAATGTGATATGCAGATTTATGTGAGGGACGGCATGATTGTAGAAATTAAGGGAGGGGCAGGAAAGTGAAGTATCTCGACAGTATTCGGCGCGCAGCGCGCAGCCTTAAAAATGCCAAAGCCCGTACTGCGTTGACTAGCCTTGCAATTGCTGTTGGTGCGTTTACGCTGACACTTAGTCTCGCAGCTGGCGAGGGCGCACGGCAATACGCCGATAATTTGCTCAAAAATAACATCGATCCGCAGGCGCTCTTTATCGTGAAAGACAAATCTATCACGAGCACGAGTCTGGGCAGGGGCATTCGGGAATACTCCGATGATTTGTCGTCAACGAGTACGGCATCGGGTAGCTCTGTGGCGATAGAAATGGTTACGAATGCTGATGTCGAAAAACTGCGTGAGCGGTCTGACATTAGCGAAGTTGTACCGATTTATTCATTGACGTCTCAGTACATAACAGTGGAGGGCAACGCCAAAAAGTATATTACCGCGCTTTCGTACTACGACGCCTCCGTTCTTGGTGAGGTCCAAGCCGGAACGCTTCCAAAACTCGGTGAGCAGATTAATGATGATGAGATCCTTCTTCCTGAAGAGTATCTGGAAACGCTTGGTATGTCAGCTAGTCAACTCGTTGGCAAGAAGATCACGGTGCGGGTTGGGCAGTCGGTCGCAGCGCCGTCTCAAGACGAAATCACAAAAGCATTTATGTCGGGCGGTAATCAAGCGGTGCAAGACCTCTTGACGCCTCAAACACGCGACTACGTGCTGACAATTCGGGCGGTACTGAAAAAGCCGGCCATGGCGATTGTGTCGAGCCCGCAGCTTCTTATTTCGACAAACACAGCTCAACAGATTTTTGATTACGAAACCAAAGGAACTGACAACGCAGGTAAATATTTTGGTGTGACCGCGATTGCAAAAGGCGACTCAGAAGTTGTGAAAAATGCACTACAGGAGGAGTATGGGTATTCAGTCCAGACAGCAAAAGACGCGCAAGGATTGCTCTTTACTATAGTCAATATACTGCAGGGGATCGTGATCGGATTCGGTATTATTGCCCTGATTGCGAGCATATTTGGCATTATTAATACCCAGTATATTTCGGTGCTGGAGCGTACCCGCGAGATTGGTCTCATGAAGGCGCTTGGCATGCGTCGCCGTCATGTGTCGCGACTTTTCCAGCTCGAAGCAGCCTGGATTGGCTTTCTCGGAGGCATTTTAGGCGCAGGTTTGGCGTGGGGTATAGGTACCGCAATGAACCCATGGATCACACAACAGCTCAGTTTAGGGGACGGCAATTCGTTACTCATTTTCCAGTTCATTCCGGTCGTATTGCTCATCGCTAGTTTGATCCTGATTGCGATGCTTGCGGGATGGTTTCCGAGTCGTAAGGCTGCTAAGCTCGATCCCATCGAAGCGCTTCGAACAGAATAAGTGAACGCTCATTGCAGCGGGGTTATTGATGGTACAATAGTAGTATGTTAGATATCCGATTTATTCGAGAAAATGCCGACCGTGTACAAGAAGCGGCCATGCAAAAAGGCTACAAAAACGTTGCTATCGCGGAGTTACTGAAGCTGGACGATTCGCGTCGTAGCTTGCAGCGGGAAGTAGACGAGTTACGTACTCGACGCAATGAAATCTCGTCACGTATGAAAGGTGGCAAACCAGAACAGAGTCTCGTCGACGAAGGAAAGCAGCTAAAAGTGGCACTGGCCGAGCGCGAGGAATACTTACGAAATGCTGAAGCCGAGTTTATTGGGTTTCTTAAAAGTATACCCAATGTACCTCTTGATTTTGTGCCGGTTGGTGCGAGTGAAGACGAAAACATCATAACGAAGACAGTGGGGGAGCCACCCAAATTTGATTTTACACCGAGAAATCACGCCGAGATTGTCTCTGCGAAAGGCTGGTTAGATAAAGAACGCGCTGCGAAAGTAGCGGGGAGCCGTTTTGCGTACGTAAAGGGCGACATGTTCATGCTTGAATGGGCGGTGAAGACATTTGTTCTGAATGAACTAACGAATGTCGAAGTCATAAAAAACATCATTGAAAAAAATAATCTTAACCTTATGCCGACTGCATTTACACCAGTAGACCCACCGTATGTTGCAAAAACAGATGTATATGATGCCACGGGTCGTCTAAATAGAGAAGAGACAACGTACAAGCTTGCCGATGACGATTTGTGGTTGAATGCGAGCGCTGAACATGTGCTTGCCCCTATGTATTTAAATGAAACATTGGATGAGGCTGATTTGCCAATTCGTTATGTGGGCTATACAACGGCATTTCGTCGTGAAGCTGGAACCTACGGAAAAGACATGGAAGGTATTTTCCGCATGCATCAGTTCAATAAGCTGGAAATGGAAACATTTAGCACGCCCGAAAGTTCACTTGAAGAGCACAAGTTGATGGTCGCCATTCAAGAACATCTCATGTCTAAACTTGGGTTGCCGTACCGGGTTGTTCAAAAATGTACCGCAGATATTGGCGGACCAAATGCAAATGGGATCGATATTGATGTGTGGCTACCGGGACAGGATAAATACCGTGAAACCCATACCGCTGACCTTATCACGGACTATCAAACGCGTCGCATGAACACCCGTATTCGTCGTAGTGATGGAAGTTTGGTGCTTGCGCATACTAACGACGCGACAGCCATGAGTCAGAGGCCAGTTATCGCTATCATAGAAAATTATCAAACGAGCGATGGATCGGTACGGGTGCCTGAAGTGTTGAAGCCATATCTCGGCGGCCGTGAAATACTGTAAAACTCTCGTATTGCATTAAGGTATGAATTGCGTGAGGAGGAAAGGAAAAATTGAATGAAGCGAATTATCCGAAAAATTAGTAGACTCGGTTATCAAAAAGTAGCCAAGCCGATCATGTTCAAGCATCAGGCTGACAATGTGCATCATGGTCTCATACGAACCGGCAAGCGGGTACAAAAAATACCGGGCGTGAAGCATTTGCCAAAATTATGGTCATATCAGGACAAGATGCTTGAAACAGAGGTGGCGGGTATGCAATTTCGTAATCCGGTAGGTTTGAGCGCGGGTTTCGATAAAGCGCTTGAGCTTCCAGCTCTCATGAAATCCGTGGGGTTCGGTTGGATGACGGGCGGGTCGGTGACGTTTGGGGAATACGAAGGCAATCCAAAACCGTGGTTTTATCGCTTGCCAAATAGTAAGGCGTTAGTAGTGAACGCTGGTCTGCCGAGCGAAGGGACGTCGGTCGTGGCGAAGCGCGTGAGTATGTACAGTGCGAAATTGTTCACAGCTTTTCCGTTAAATGTCTCTGTTGCAAAGACGAATTCGAAAGACTGCGCGAGTGATGAATTGGCTATAGCCGACTATTGTGAAAGCCTAGCGGTTTTTGACAAGCTAGCGCAGGTAACGATGCTCGAAATCAACATCTCTTGCCCAAATACGTTTGGTGGTGAGCCGTTTACAACACCCGATCGACTGAAAAAACTGCTGCAAAGCGTCGACAAGCTACAGCTTAAAAAACCCGTTTTCATAAAAATGCCAGTAAGCCTACCTGACCAAGAATTTGACGCGCTGACAGAGGTCGTAGCAAAGCATAAAATCACTGGCTTAGCGATCAGTAACCTACTAAAAGACCGCACCAAGGTCCAACTAAAAGACGACCTGCCAGCGACCGTAAAAGGAAATCTCAGCGGCGCACCGACGCGGGACGTTTCAACACACCTAATTCGACAAACATATCAAAAATACGGCGACAAACTCGTTATAATCGGCATTGGCGGCGTATTTTCAGCCGAAGATGCGTATGAAAAGATCCGCGCCGGCGCATCACTCGTCGCGCTTGTTACTGGTCTCATTTATGAAGGGCCGCAGCTAGTGGGCGATATAAATCACGGGTTAGCAAAACTTTTGAAAAAAGACGGTTTTAAACATATTTCGGAAGCAGTTGGTAAAGAAGTATAGTTTTTACTCTGAATTGCGACGAGGACAAATGGTGTTTTTGTCATTCATCGCATCATGCTTGACATTCTAAACCATAACCACCATAATGCACTGTAATTGTTTGGTGCGAGCAAACAAAAAGGTGAGATCAAAGTGAGTAAGTGAGTAAAGGGGATAGCAGTTCTTATGCT
>CAYIYX010000068.1:0-4146 GCA_964367775.1 uncultured Candidatus Saccharibacteria bacterium
TGACAAGCTTGGTTTGCATTTTGATGCGAGCTCGAGTTACGAAGCTGTGGAGGTGATCAAGCTAGGAGTTTCGCCTGAAAAGATTAGTTTATCGAGTCAGCAACATGCCCATAATCTCGAAGAGCTTCTTGAGGCAGGCGTACACTACGTTGCGACCTCACTTCATCAACTCGAACAGTTTTTAGGTACGAATAATCATCCAAAAACAGTTGGGCTCCGGGTTAATCCTGGGATTGGGGCGGGTCATACAAATCGTACGACTACTGGTGGTCTAAATTCTAGTTTTGGCCTCTGGAAAGACTATGTTCCAGAAGCGCTTGAACTCGTGCGGCGAAACAAGGTAAAGATAGATAGGCTCCACATGCATATTGGTTCCGGGGCTGACCCATATGTTTGGGAAAATGCTCTGGAAACGGCTTTGGAAATTGTGCGTGAAATGCCAGATGTCGTAACGCTTGATGTGGGCGGTGGGTTTAAGATTCATCGATTTGGAGATGAACACGAAACTGACATGCCAGCAGTTTTTCAGGTTTTTTCTAGTCTTTTGACCCGGTTTGCAGGTGAAACAGGAAGAGAGCTAAAGCTCGAGATAGAGCCCGGTACTTGGCTAGTTGGACACGCAGGTACGCTGGTCGCCGAGATTGTCGACATAGTGGACACTGGAGATGATGGACATGTTTTCTTGAGATTGAATACAGGCATGAACGATATCTTGCGTCCTGGAATGTATGGCGCACAACATGAAATGCAAGTCTTAAGCGATTCTAAGGAAACCGAAGAATACATCGTCGTTGGCCATAACTGCGAAACCGGTGATATTTTGACACCGGCTCCGAGTGACCCAGAAGGCATCGAGTCGCGCGGGCTTCGTAAAGCTCAGATTGGTGACAAGATAGCGATCTATGACGCTGGAGCGTATTGTCGAAGCATGGCAGCTCATGGGTATAATAGCTACCCAAATGCTCGAGAGGTGATGGTGTAAAGGACTGACTTCACGGCGCGACCGATTGTATTACGTTTGCGTGTCATGAGGCAATAAATAAAGTAAAAGGAGAAAAAGCGTGAAATTATTACTGACTTCGAATGGAATTTGTAATGATACGTTAGCGAAGGAGCTGGAAACGCTCGCGGGAAAAAAGTTTGACGAGCTGAAGATTGGGTTTGTGCCAAGCGCAGCATTTGGCGACCCAAGCGACGATAAGTCGTGGTTAATTGATGATATGAACCGATTACGCTCGCGTGGGGCAAGGGTGGCGATTATATCGCTAGCAGATCTGACGAAAGAAGAAATTCAGCAACAGCTTGAGCCAGTTGACGTGGTATTTTTTGGAGGTGGTAAGCCATTTTACCTCAGTTGGCTGCTGCAACAAAAGGGTATGTTCGAGTGGCTACCGAAACTACTGGACACCAAAGTCTACGCTGGCATAAGTGCAGGAACGATGCTTGCTTCGGTGACCTTACGACTGTATTCTGGAGCGATTCAGCAGAGCACTATTAGCGACGATGCGTATGAAAAACTAGGACCGACAGGCAGGAGTAACTCGCGTACTTTTAACTTTGTGCCGTTTGCGGTTAGGCCGCATTTAAACACCCATCTTGTCAAGGCAATTGACGAAGGCGCGCTTGAAAAGATTGCCAACAAAACAAAACTAACTATTTATGCTATAGACGATAACTGCGCCGTGTCTGTAAACGGTGACAAGCTAAAGGTTGTTGGCGAAGGCGCATGGAAGATAATAAAGCCAGAGGAGCATCAAT
The DNA here is from genome assembly GCA_964367775.1 of uncultured Candidatus Saccharibacteria bacterium. Taxonomy (GTDB): domain Bacteria; phylum Patescibacteriota; class Saccharimonadia; order Saccharimonadales; family Saccharimonadaceae; genus JAPUDS01. The sequence goes on from CAYIYX010000068.1 coordinate 1,759, forward strand.
CATGAAAAATTTTCCAGCGCGTCCAGTCCCGAAAGATGCAAAGTTACTGCCAGAGAATGCAAAGAAGGTTTTTCAGGGTAAGATTTTTAGCGTGTATCAGTGGCCACAAACAATGTTCGATGGGGCGGTTGCGACGTTCGAGATGTTGCAGCGGACTGACTCGGTGTTGGTTGTACCAGTTATGGACAACGGCAAAATTTGGCTCATAGACGAAGAGCAACCGGGCTCAGCGCGGTACAAAATGGGCCTACCTGGTGGACGAGTCGATGATGGCGAGGCGGTGATTGACGCAGTAAAGCGCGAGTGTGAGGAAGAGATCGGCGTGAGGTTTCGAGACTGGTATTACATTGAAAGTGTGCAGCCTCATAGGAAAATTGATTGGTATGTGCATGTTTTTGTGGCAAAAAATCCGATTGAATTCGTTGAGACTCGTCACGATAAAGGGGAAAACATAGCGGTTATACCAGCAACGTATGAAGAATTTTTGCGTCATGGCGACGAGGTAAACAAGATACCAGCTTTTCGAGAATGCGAAACGTTGGAGAAGTTGTTCGCTCGGGCTGAGTTTTTGGAGTAAAATAAACGTATGCATATTATTCTTGGAGGAACGAGCGGACTTGGACTTGGTGTGGCGGACGCCTTGCGGAGCAGTGGCGAACTCGTTTTGGTGGTCGGTCGGTTTTATAACGCCGAACAGCACGGGGAAGGGTTTGACCTGGACCTGTATGATCGAAATGCCGTAGATTGGGCGACGAGCGAGCTCGACAAAAGACTTGGCGACGAAATGCTTCAGTCGTTTGTTTGGTCAGCTGGGTATATTTACAGAGGAGGTTTTGCAGACCAAACGGACGTTCGCAGTATGGCCGAAGTGAATTTTGCCGGGGCATTACTGCTTGTGCAATGGGCCTGGAAAAAAATGCTTCAGCAAAACTCTGGTGGCAAGATGGTAGTCGTTAGTTCGACGAGTGGCGTGAAGCCACGGGCGGACGAAGCGGTGTATGCGGCCACAAAACACGCCATGGTTGGATTTACACGCTCACTGGGGCTTGAGGCGGAAGAACGAGAAGAAGATGTTCAAGTACTCCTTTGTCTGCCGGGTGCGACCAAAACACCGCTTTGGAATGGTCATGAACCGGTCGACTATGCGACATTTAACAATCTTGAAAAAGTAGTCGACAAGATGGTGTGTGCGATGCGGGAGCAGACTACGGCGTACGCCGAACTGAGTATGCCACACGGCACACTGGTGTAGCTATAGGGCCAAATCTTCTCTTGTAGGTGATATACTAGTAGTCAGAAACAAGGAGTTTTATGGCAAGTCAAAAGAAGATTCATCGGTACACAGCGGGCAAAAGCGGCTCTTCGGTGCAAGCTAGTGAAGAAATGGTTGTTAGCGAAAAAGTAGGCGTGGTGTTAGGCGGTGCAGATTATCTCTGGGAAAAACTACCATTTAGTAAATACGAGTACGAGCGTTGGCCGAAGTTTTGGCGAGCGGTTTTAGGCTATGGGCTTTGGTTGATTGTTTTGCCACTCTGGCCACTCGTGGTTATACTAGTGCTTTGGTTTGACGGCAAGGTCGCACGAAAAACCTTGGTATTTACGCTGTTAGGAATTACTGCAGCGCTATGGTTTTGGTTTATTCTTAGTTATTTTGGGATCTTGAGGTAGACGGACGCGACATGGAAGCGGTAGTTCTTATAGCGGAGATGATAGTGTTGGTTGGCCTGTCAGCGATTTATTCAGGATTGAATATCGCGCTCATGTCGCTTTCCAAGACGGATTTGCGGCGTAAGGCAAAGCTCGGTAACGTGCATGCGAAGAGAGTACTTCCGCTACGTGAAAATGGCCATTTGTCACTTGCTTCGATCTTGTTCGCAAACGTGGCAGCAGTGTCGGCGAGCGCGCTTTTGCTCGAGGACTATTTCAATGGCTTGATCGCCGGAGTTATTAGTACGTTTGTTATGGTGATTTTTGGAGAAGTGCTACCGCAAGCGATTTTTGTGAAATCTGCACTAAGATTTTGTTCATTTTTTGCACCGTTCTTGTGGCTTACGGTTGTTGTCACGTATCCTGCTTCGAAATTGTTACAACTGGCGCTTGACCGACTAGTCGGTCATGAAAAAAACTCACTGCACTCTAGGGCGGAACTCGGAATGCTCATTAGCGAACACGTCTCTGATGCGAGCGAACTCGATGAGGACGAAGTTGAGATTATACGTAGCGCTTTACAGCTCAGTGAAAAACATGTAAGCGACATAATGAGGCCCATAAAAGAGGTGTATTGGCTTAAAAACACAGCCATGCTTGATGCGAAAAGAGTCGATCAGATTAAAGAAAAAGGATATAGCCGAATACCCGTTTTCAACAAAGAAATGACAGTCTGTGACG
>CAYIYX010000069.1:0-4056 GCA_964367775.1 uncultured Candidatus Saccharibacteria bacterium
AACGCGCCCAGATTGCGCTCATCTTTGTAAGGGGGTACATACTTATAATATCTCTAATAATTATTGGTGCACCACTATTCAATGCATTGCTTAGTGACGCTAAGACCCCCATTGATATTGAACGCATCTTATCCCAAGTAGGTTCACTTATTGGTGCACCGTTAGGCTTTGTAATTGGCTATTACTTCAAAGAAGACAAGTAACTCGCGCCTACTTGCTCTGATGGGATAATTGCCTGTCGTAGTAACTCACCTCTTTTTGCAACCAAAAAGGTAGGCGTCCTAAACTGTAAAGCGTAAACAATGCCCCCATTGAGCTCACTAACCCCAACCGACCAAGGCGTCCCGTAAACTGGACGCACAAGCCGACCTCCTTGCACATGACGTATCCCAACTTTGACCTCTCCGCTGCATACTAGAGCCCGGAGAACTGGCTCTTAGGGACCGACGCCGTTCCAACCGTCGATCCGCACTCTAACAACCTGCTGAATGAGCTACTCTAGGCTGGCATCGATATCACTTGTATCGACAGCACTATCGATATCGATTCCCTCGAGCGCATTTTCAGCGCTTTGCAAATCTGCGTCGTTACTCACTTCAGGCATAACGCCTTCGGCACTCGTACTAACCGTGCTTGGAGTATCTCCGACTAGTTGCTTGTTATAAAATGTCCAGCCAAGAAATCCAATGAGCGCGACTACGGCGACGACGATAAGTATTTCTACTACCGCGAAACCCTTGTTTTTACTATTCATTGTCCTTGCCCTCCGTTGCAGATGCTGACCGCATAGAGCTAATTAAGTCGACTAGCTCAGTTCGGTATTGTTTTAGCTGCGTCTTTACTGCTTGACCGGCGAGACGATCCCCCTCGAGTCGTGATGCGGTTTTTGCGTCTGCACAGTCTACGTCAGAGCCATCGCGCGTCTGGAGAGCTGTCATTTGGTTTGTGGCCAGTTGTTTCGTGAGCGCCAATTTCTCAATTCGCTGTTCAAAGTCAGATACAGTCAGCTGGCCGTCGTTGTAGAACGCAACCGCACGGTCATACATGGTATCTAGGCTTTTCTTTACCGACTCAGCGCCTTGGTACATTGTCTGTGTTGCGGTTTGTAGGCGAATACGTTTTTGCTCGCATACTTCCTGTCGAACTTTACGTGAAGTATTCTCTGACTTGTTTTTTATTTGCGCTGCTAGGTCTGAAGCGCCCGTTGCTTGCTTACTAGCCTGTTCTGTTGCTTGTTCAGCTACTGCTCGTGCACTACTCTGACCGTTCGCCTTCTGTGCGAACGTCACAGGCTGGACTAGGCCAAATGCTAGCACAATAACAGCTATAGTTGATATTGTTCTCTTTTTCATACTTGCCTTTCTAAATCATTATATCCAACTTAGCTTCATAATAAGCTTGAGTGTCGTTTGCGTCAATTACCAACAAATACTAGTTAACTAGTCGGGTTTCTATGAAGCCATACTTCATAGGATTCTTACAAACTACTTTCATCGAAATAATCACGAGCGCTACGTTGTATCACTAGTAGCAATATATAACGGAGAACTGTCATGAACAACAAATCGCTTAAGAAAAACTGGCCCTACCTACTAATCCCAGTGTTACTTGTGGTAATTGTCGCATCTCTGGCCTGGGCTTTTGCGGAAAATAAGCGCGCGGATGAATTGAGTGTGGATAATATCAGCCAGCAAAGCACCGAAACGCAGCTACAAGACCATGGGATTATACCTCTCGACCCAACACAGGCCAGTAACAGCAAGACGACCGCCGATGATTTAGCGTATATTATCGAAGAAGAAAAGCTAGCGCACGACGTATACCAAGCTATGTATGAAAAATGGGGTATACGGATATTTAACAATATACAAAACAGCGAGACGACCCACCAAAACATGGTATTTGCTGTCATGGAAAGCCGTAGCTTGGCCGACCCACGCCAGAGCGAATTGGGAAAGTTCACAGACCGAGATTTGCAAAAACTGTACGATACGCTTATAGCCCAAGGTAATCAAAGTCAGGCTGAGGCTTACAAAGTAGGCGTGATTATTGAAGAAACCGACATCGCCGACCTAAAAAAGATACTAGGCAATCTTGACGCCAAGGACGGCGACATTAAGGCTGTGCTAGAGAATCTGCTCAACGGCTCCGAAAACCATTTGCGCGCATTTAATCGTCAAGTTACGCGGTAAGCCGCAATGATCAATCATCGCTGGTTCTCACGGTAGCTAGTTACGACCCTCTGTACTGCATTAGCCTTCCGAGCAATCGTATCGCCGCCGTACCCATACTTAAATCGTCCACCGTATCTACGTTCGAGAAGTCTTTCGTTTTGTTATAATACCTTACATGACGAGAGCATTATTTGAAGATATTGCAATTAAAGAATCTCACGAACCCCTAGTAAATATCATGGAGTATCCATTTTTGACTGAACCTTCATATTTCAATCAAGGCTTCAGCCAACAAGCAACGATGTGGTTACGAAAAAGCGTTGCGAATAAACTTCTAGACATACAAGCCTCATTCAACGGTAAATATCGTTTCAAAATATGGGACGGGTATCGCCCCAGAGAAGTACAGGACGCGATATATAACAGCTTCTGGAAAAAACTAGCACATGAACACCCGGACTGGACAGACGAGCAGCTTCATCATGCTGTAGAGAAATTCGTAACCAAAGCGACAACACAAAAAAGAATACCCCCACATGCTACGGGCGGAGCAGTAGATTTAACCCTTGTCGATGAAGGTGGTAATGAGCTAGATATGGGCACAGTCTTTGATTACTTTGGTGACGCTGCCAGGCCGCTATATTACGAAGAAAATACCATCGATGAGAATATCCGCAACAATAGAAGAATTCTGCGAACAGCAATGCTGGAAAACGGGTTCACTCCGGACGATGACGAATGGTGGCATTACGATTTTGGTAATCAACTATGGGCGTTACGGTCGAAGCATGAGTCTGCAATTTTCGGTGAAGCGACCCCTCCCGTACGGTTTGGTTGAGAAGGCGTGACCCGTATTTTCCTGTATAGTTAATACATGGCGCAAAGACTAAATAAAGAAAATTTCAAAAAAGAAGCAGCTATACGATTAGAAAATATAAACAAGACTCACGTTAGTCCTCAAGAAATCAATAAAATAACCACTCGAAAACTACTGCGACCATTCATTGTTATTGCCATTACTTCGACGCTTCTCTTTTTATTTGAAGTCATAAATCGTGCAGTATTCGTACATAAGTATTCATCGCAAATCAGTTCAGAACTCGACTCTTTGAATATCGAGAACATGACCAATGAGATTAAACTAAAATGTGATAAAAAAAGCCTGGTAATAAATTATCAATCAAGTTGCTTCATGTTCTTCGAACAAAAAGGACTCAATTACGACGCTACAAACGAGCTGCTCATTTCGAACAACTGGAAAGTAGTCGAACAAACTTCACGCCCTACTAGCGGAGGCTACGGTAAGTCTAGCTCCTATACTAAAAATGAGCTAAAGGCTTCGATATATGCCAATGCACCAAATAATGCTCGTCTGCTCATCACATCAAACGAATAACCCCCCTTACGGTACAGTACTGTTCACCTGTACGACAAGAAGCCAAAAGGAGTACTCTGATATAATCATGTCATGAATTTCACAGGAGTATTGGAAACATAATGGCAGTAGAAATTACGTACTTTGTCCATAGTACGACAACCGACAATGAGCAAGACCTCGCCACTGGTTGGCTACCGGGTGAACTTTCTATAGCAGGCCAAGAACAGGCCAAAAGATTAGGTGAGCTAGTCGCAGATATACGCTTCGACGCGGTCTTCTGCTCCGACCTACAACGCGCCATCGACTCCGCCGAGCTTGGTTTTGGTAACGCATATGAGATTATACAGGACGAGCGACTGAGGGAGTGTGATTACGGTGATCTAAATGGCACACCTGCTTCAAGGTTCAAAGAGCGCCTAGAGGACTTTGTTGACACACCCTTCCCAAACGGCGAAAGCTACAAGGATGTCGAGCAACGATTAGCACGCTACGTGGATTTTCTGC
>CAYIYX010000070.1:0-3952 GCA_964367775.1 uncultured Candidatus Saccharibacteria bacterium
CATCTTCTTTACGATGTCAAAATCTTTTTCGTATCTGTTATAGTGATCGATTGCTCGACCCGACACGTAGTTGTCGGGACTTGTCGCGAGCTTTTGGATTTCTGACCACGCGTCGAGATGACCGATTTTGTACTGGGCTGACTTGGCCAAAGCTTTCGCATTTTCCAGCTCCCAAACAGACCAGTTGTTATGATTCCCGCCCTCAACTTGGTGCGCACTTGTCGCTGCGCCCCAGAGAAAACTTTTTGGAAATTGCATTTTTTTTGCTGTCATACTCTACACAGTATACCGCACTCTTCCCTATAGGCATCACGCGGCCCTACGTCTGAATAGTGTCCTCTCCGAAATGTTTTTGTAACCGCAGTATGATAGACCGCTCATGTCGACCAAGTTTTTTACTCATTTCCTTAACGGCAACGCCATTTTGAAAATCTTGTTTCAACTGTTCGTCTTGTTCGCTAGTCCACGGTCGGTAAGCGTTCGGATGCTTTTCTCGCATTTTTTCCAAGCGCTCTGTCCAGCTTGACGCTTTTTTTTCTTTTTCAAGATTTTTCTTGTGAGCGGATTTCTCACGCTTCAGAGCGTTCGAGCGTAAATGCTCAAACCGTGCGTGGTCGTCCGCCGCTTTTTTGCGTAAGACCTCGTCGATTTTGAGAGCTTCGTCGCTAATTTTAAGCGCCATTTGGTTGATACCCACCAGACTAAGTCCATCAAGCGAACGCACTCGACTCAGTGCCACATAGCCCATGCCTTCCACAAAAGCTCGTCGAAGGTCGATCCGCGCGGCGTCGAGTGTCATGCCCTGACTTTTATGCACTGTGATCGCCCAGGCTAGACGCAGGGGGATCTGGCTCAAGCTCGCCCGTTTCTTGTCTCCGTCACGCAATTCCCACGTGTCAGGCTTCATGGTCACGGTTTTACCACTCCGAAACTCAACTACTGGGTAGTTAGTTAAGGTTTCAAACTTTTTTACTATACCAATCGATCCGTTCACATACTTCCGCTCAAGACTATTTTTGATTGCCATGACCAGCGCACCCTCTTTGAGGACCAGCGTTTCCGGTGCTATACACGAGCGCTTCAGCGTTGCGACGTAGTTCTCTTTCCCTGTTGTCGCCGCCTCGTAATACTGTGGTTCCGTTGTGAGTGCATCGAGTTTTTGAGCGTTGATTCTGTCTACATCGACATTTACCGTATGGAGTTCAGTAACTTCGCCTCCTGGGAGCGCCGCGTCTACTCGTTCTAGCAGTGCCGTTGCATGGCGACGACGAAGGTCTCCGCGCCGCAACGAATTCAACACATCAAGCAATACCTCGTCATCTTGTCGATGCTGCTCGGCAAGATAACACACCACCGGGTCCAGTTTCGACCATACCTCAGCATTGACTACGAAACTCCCCTCTCGACTGTCGTGCCTATTGACCGGCGGTAGTTGGAAAAAATCTCCACATAAAACTACTTGCAAGCCGCCAAACGGTCGCTCGTCGCCTCTGACTTTACGCGCCACATAGTCCACCATGTCTAACCGATAATCATGCATCATAGAAATTTCATCTATGACGAGAACATCGGTCGTTTCAATAATGTCTCGACGACTCTTTAAGAGGTAATCTTCAAAATCATCAGGCAGTGCATCGTGAATTCCTATACCGCTCCAAGCATGAATAGTCGTCCCGCCTAAATGTGTCGCCGCGAGTCCAGTCGTTGCCGTAACCGCCACGTGTTTGCCGTCTTTTTTCGCTTGTCGAATAAAATCATTCAAAAGATGCGTTTTGCCCGACCCAGCCGGTCCAGTAAGCAATACATTTTCCCCCGAAAGTAGTATCTCCAGCGCTAAAAGTTGATCCATAGCACCCAGTATACCGTACCATCGACGCGTAATCGGCTATAATGGTGGGTATGAAAGTTGCGATTCAAGGAGTTTCTGGTTCGTTTCACGACGCGGCGACGCAGTACTATTTCGTAAATCAACCGCTTACACTAGTCAACTGCGAAACTTTTACGGAAGTCTTCGCAAGCATCACTAAAGACATCGCCGAATATGGCGTGGTTGCTGTCGAAAATAGCCTATACGGGTCGATCCATGAAACATACGACCGCATAGTCGAACACCATTTGCCCATAATCGGAGAGGTCATTCTGCCGATTAACCAGCAGCTCATTGGTTTTTCTGATGTACCATTGTCAACTATAACGACGGTATTTTCACATCCTGCCGCCCTTGACCAATGTCGTATTTTTCTTGAAACTCATCTGCCACATGCCGAACTTGTCGAGTATTTCGACACAGCGGCGGCCGTAGAGCATATAAAAGCATTGGGCGACCCATCATCTGCCGCCATCGCGTCCGAGACGGCCGCGAAGATCAACGATATGGCTATTGTGGCGGCGAATATTCAAGACAGTACGGACAATATAACCAGATTCGTCGTTATAGCAAAATCCCCCATTCGAAATCCCGAAGCCAACAAAGCCTCCATCATCCTCACGACATCGCATAAACCAGGGGCTCTGTACGACGCTCTTGGTGTTTTTAAGAAGTACGACTGCAACCTCACAAAACTAGAATCCCGACCCATTCGTGGGCAACAGTTCAAATATCAGTTCATTGTCGACGTTACGTCAGATGAAACCGCTCTCATAAGCGCAATTTCAGACCTTGAACGACAAAACTGTCAGGTTACCCTTTTGGGACACTACAAAACAGATTAACTCGACTTACGCAAGATTTGTGAGTCAAGTTACATACGCGCGCCAGTTCGAGCTTTGTTCGCCCATTCGTCGGCGAGTTCGTTACCTTCATGTCCAACATGTCCTCGTACCCAAACAAGCTTTACCTTTGAGGTGTGGTATAGTCCGCAAGCCTCCTGGACAAGATCGAGATTTTTTATCTCACCACCCTTTTTCGTCCAACCTTTTGCCTCCCAGCCGGGGGCCCATTTCGTAATAACATTGATCCAAAACTCACTGTCCGTATGAATCTCGGCCTCTTCGCCGTTCAAATACTTCATGGCTGCTATGAGCGCCCGTCCTTCCATACGAATATTGGTTGTGTCACCTTCTTCGCTACCGAGGCAAACAGGCTTGCCATTTTCTATAGCCGCATACCCACCAGGACCGGGATTAGGACTTGCGCTGCCGTCTGTAAAAATAATTCTCATGTTAACCTAGTATACTAGATATCTCGCACAGGTCGGGTAAATTTAAACTCATCCGGTATATAAAAGTTACCGTGCTCAGTTTGTTCATAGTGATACTGCACGTAGTGGTTCGCCTGAAAATAATCACCGCTCCCGATTACCTTGAACTGAACGTTTGCATCATGATACGCCTCGCTCGTCGGAGTATTACCAGAGAATATGCGCAGTTCACGACTGTCGCCTACTTTCAAAAAACACCCAGAAGCAGTCTGTCCAAGACAATTGATTCGCGTTACTTCAACATCAAAAATTGACTGATTTTTAACGAAAGCCCAAATTTCAAGATGCTTACTGTCGCTCGAAAGATCTGACTTCACTCGTACTATTTCCACATCTGGATAAATTTTATTGCCTGCGCTGTCGCGGTAAGGGTCGGGAGCTTTTTGGGGCTCGTCGGCGCCTTCTAGATTGAGCGGTGCACCGGACCGTCTCTCTAGCTCTTCGGCGCGCCGCTCAAGCTCATCGTCTTTCGTCGGTTCCTGTAGCTCATTTTCTCCCTTCGGGCTCGCCCCAAAAAGCAAATCGTGAAATAATCCCATACATTCTCCTTTTTATATGCGGTTACGTGCCTTATCGGTTTCGTCGGCTATCTCGTGACCAATTATCTCTTCTATAAGGTCCTCGACCGTCACAATACCGACTATCTTGTCATCTTTTTCAATGGGCATAAGATGCGTTTTGAGTGAAAAAAACTTACGGAGTGTCGTGTCTAATGCCGTTCGGCTGCCAATGACTGTGGTTTTGTGGAGATA
>CAYIYX010000071.1:0-3939 GCA_964367775.1 uncultured Candidatus Saccharibacteria bacterium
GACGATAGAGGCGAGGGGTAGTTTGCTGTCAGAGTTATAGCCTTGTGAAACAGAGGTAAGAGCCGTTGCAAGGGGTACGAACATAGCCGCTAACAGTAGCGTTCCAACCAGACCTAGCCTCACCCTTAGTCTTCCTCTTGTCATACTTGGTTACTAGTATAGCAAAATGCATATGGTATTATGAGTATGATATGGAGAAAAAGACGTCAAATGCAGCCGGATTTACCTTACTCGAGTTGATTGTGGTCGTCGTTGTGGTGATTATTCTTATTTTGATGCTCATCTTTATGAGTCAAAAGTAAGGGTTAATGTTGCTCGCAAGTAGCCTGTTACGAAGAGAGCGAGATAAGCGATTTTTTGACCTCTTTGGCTAGTTCTGGATGCCACATGGGACCGGTAACGGCCTGGACGACGTCGGCACCAGCCTTGCGGTATGCGTGGAAATCATCGGCGCTCATAACGCCGCCAACACCGATAATCTTGTAGTCGTACCCATTTTCTTTGCGAATCTTGTCGAGACGTTCTACCATGTCTAGGCCAGCCCAGTGTACGCCAGCGCCGCAAACGCCACTCTTGGCTCGACCCTTGCCCGGCAGAGCCTGCTCACCGTTCTCGTCGACAATTATGGCCGCGAGTGTATTGATTGCGCTGATTGCCTGTATATACGGACTGATGCGCGCAATTATTTTTTCTAGTGTACCCTGTTGTTCTTCGGTATAATAGCCGATTTTTATGACAAGCGGTGTATCGCCGAGGGCGCCTCTGGTCCGTTTACATATCTCGTAGACTGCTTCTTCTGAGTAGCAAATAACCCCCTCACTTGCTACGTTCGGGCAAGAGAGATTGACTTCTATGACTTCGGCTCCAGCGTCTTTTGCGAGCTTTGCGGCTGCGGCGAAATCATCGTAGTATTCTTCTGGGCCATAGCCCTCTTGAATGGTGCCGACGACGCTCATGATGAGTAATTGACCATGACCAGCACCAGCAATGGCTTTTGGTAGGTCGGCAGTCCAAATGCTCGGGTCGGGCGAGGGGACGCCGAACGAATTTGTGATGGTCAATTTCGTCACGTCGTCTGGGTAGTGGGCCGCCGTCACTTGAGGTTTTTGCATTTCATCGAGCGTTAAATCACCTTCGATTTGAAGCGGTACGATGTTCGGGAAAAGATTACAGGGAAATGCATGAGCTCGTTGTGTTTTATACACCACTACATCGTACCCAAGCTGAAAGGCGGCGCCTGTGTGTCGAGAACCTGGAAGTGAGCCAGCGGCAATGCCAAACGGCGAGTATATCTTATGACCAAGAAACTCATACGTTGGCTCGCCTGTGTTAACGCAGGGTGTTATTTCGTCAAAAAATGGTCCATTTTCGACGTTGTCTTCGTAAGTTTTGTTGGGATCATAAAACATAGTTGCTCCTTAAAGCGTTACGTAGCCACCAGCATAGCCCGGGTTTTGTTTCTTGTAATCATCTCCATGTCCCATAGTGTCGACGATCGGCAGGTTTTTTGCACACAGAGAGCATGTTTCGGGATCTTCAGCAGTGAAATTAACAGACGTAAGCGCTTCAAGACGAGGCACGTTTAGTGACTCAGCCGTCACGGCGCCGCGGTTGCAAACAACGCTTATACCGACGACTGTTCCACCGACTTTTTCGATTTCGCGTGCAACTTTTTCGACCGACCCACCAGTCGTGAGGAGGTCTTCGACAATCAGAACACGTTTGCCTGTTATAGCGTTCGCAAAACCAGCACGTTCAAAGACAAAGCCGCCGTCACCGTCCTTGTCGGCCCAAACACCTGGCGTACCAGCGGCTAGTGCCGACAAAACGCCGAGCTCAATGCCACCGGTGGCAGGGGCGGCGATGACGTCAAATTGGTTAGCAAAGGGCTGTATGAGGTTTTTGCATAGTTCGGCAACTACAGTCACCTCGGGAAACATGATGTCCATATTGATGTATCCTGAGCCATGCTTACCACTAGCATACACAAAATGCTTGTCCGTAAAAACCGCCCCGATCTCTTCAAGTTTTTTCAAAATGTCCATGCTAGCCCTTTCTGGAATTGTTAATACTATTCTTTAACTGCATCGTTTCTTTTCGAGCTCGTTCGGCAAAATCTGGACCGTTCGAAGCGAAAATGATTCCACGTGATGAGTTTATAATTATGCCGTCTCCATGACTCGTTAGCCCACCGGCGAGCGTCGCTTCAAGGTCGCCGCCTTGAGCTCCAATTCCGGGTACCAGAAACCACATGTCGTCGCCAACGGTTTCGCGAACCTTGGCTATTTCCTCGGGGTAGGTGGCGCCAACAACCAGTAAGCAGTTGTCGTTTTCGTTCCATTCGCGGGCGACGGCGCCAGCTACTTGTTCGAAAAGGTCATCTTGAAATTCACCCGAACCTGGATTGGAAGTTCGGCAGAGGACTATGACGCCTTTGTCGCTTCGTTCGAGAAATGGTATCAGTGCCTCACGTCCAAGGTATGGGTGAAGCGTGATCGCATCTGCGCCCAGATAGTCGTAAGCAAACTTTACGTAGCCATTGTTTGTGTTTCCTATGTCAGCGCGTTTGGCGTCCAGAAGTATCAGGGCTTCAGGGTCTTTTTCATGAATATAATCACATGTCGCTTTTAGTGCCTCGATACCTTTTGCGCCTTCGGCTTCGTAAAACGCCGTGTTGGGTTTGTAGGCAAAAACTAGGTCGTAGGTGGCGTCGATGATAGCTTTGTTGAAGCTCAGTTGGTCATAGCCAGCTGGTAGCTTCGCCGTGTCGCTGTCTAGCCCAATACAAACCAGTGAATTGGTCTCTGCCAGACGACTCCTTAATTTTTCAGTAAATGTCATTTGTCGTCTCCAAAAATATATCTACTTCCTGGTTTTGCGATAATCTTGCCGTTTTCGTATACAGTTTCGCCGCGAATAACTGTTTTAACTATTTTTCCATATCCGGTCATGCCTTTGTAGGGTGTCCAGCCGCATTTGGTAAAGAGCTTTTCATCGCTAATTTCGAACTCGGTGTCTTCTAATTCGACATACGTCGTGTCGTCGGTGTCGACGTGGAATAGTCTGGCTGGCGTCGTGAGTAGTTTGTCGACGATCTGTTCTCTGGTGATTTTTCCTTTGCGTTCAGCTTGGAGCAAGAGAGGCAAAGTAGTTTCTAGTCCAGGAACGCCAAAAGCTCCAGCTTCTTTGTCGGCGTGAGTGTGTGGTGCGTGGTCGGATTCAAAGAGGTCGATGTCGTCGAGATGCTCCCAGAGGTAGTCGATGTCTGCTTGCGGTTTTAGTGGCGGTTTCATCATGCCATACACCCCAAGACGCTGTACGTCGGCTTCGTTCAAGAAAAGATGATGAGGGGTAACACCACAAGTGACGGGGTAACCAGCTCGTTTCATTTTTACAACAGCTTCTAACACAGCTCGACTGGGCAGGTGACAGATGTGAACATGGCGTGTTAAGCCTTCGAGTGATTCCATCGCCGTATGTATCGTGTCTTCTTCCGTGTGAAGCATGATTGGTTTTTCACTGGGCCAGGCTTTATATATGTCACGTAGTCGAGAGATATCTAGTTTATACCCGCCCGTTGTGTTGTTTAGGTATACCTTGAGACCAACGGAGTACTTAGCCGCTTCAACGAAGCTTTCCAAGTTGTCGCCAAGCGTTCCGTAGTAAAAACCGATGTCAGAAACCGTTTTTTCTTTCGCGATCGCAATTTTTGCCTGTAGTCGTTCGACAGTCGTGACGGGTTCGGCGTTATTTGGCATGTCGAAAACGTTCGTAAAGCCTCCAGATATAGCGGCGCTTGTTCCTGTTAGCATGTCTTCTTTGGCAGTTTGTCCAGGGTCGCGCAAATGAACATGAACGTCCATGAGCCCCGGTAGTCGAAATGTCTTCATTGGTACCTCCGTTTCGCTCTAGTTTAATGTTGGTCAGGGAAATTGTCTA
>CAYIYX010000072.1:0-3910 GCA_964367775.1 uncultured Candidatus Saccharibacteria bacterium
GGAAAGGTGTTGCCACGGGCGGCTGATGTAGACATGGCTATTTTTGGTTTATCACTTCTTGCTTGGCCCATGCCGTAGTTACTAAATACCGGGCCTTCCGCCCTGTGTGATGTGTTGCAGGGTTACTAACCTTCAAGCTAGAAAAGTCATCTTTTTTCGCCACTAACGAGCACCTCTTCTCAGGAGTACAGACATAACGGTTTTCAGGATAATTTGTATGTCTAAACCGAGCGACCAGTTTTGTATGTAGTAGATGTCTAAAGCGCGGCGTTCTTCGAAGCTGATGTTGCGTCGACCCGACACCTGAGCGAGTCCGGTTAGACCAGATTTTACGGACAAAATGAGGTTTTTGTTGTGGTACTGCCTGAGCTCCTGGGGAACAAGCGCTCTCGGGCCAACGAGACTAATGTCACCTTTTACGACGTTAAAAAGCTGGGGTAGTTCGTCGAGTGAAGTTTGGCGTATAAATCGGCCTATGCGACTTGTTCGAGGGTCGTGTTCTAACTGGTCTCCGCTCGCCCGGTATTCCTTCGCAAGCTCGGGTTTGCCCATCTTTTTGAAGGCTTCTTCGGGAGACATATTGTTGTAGGTGTGTTTCATAGAGCGAAACTTTAGAACGTTTACTTTTTTCCCAAAACGAGATAGACGACCGGTTTTGTAGATCACCTTTGCTTGGGGCTCGCTCAGTTTAATGATTGCCGCGACGATCAGCATAAACGGCAAGGCAACGACGAGCAGTAGTGAGCCAATGAAAATGTCGGACATTCTTTTCACAAAGCGCGCCCAGCCAATGAGGGGTGTTGTTTTAACGTGAATCACTGGCTGAGAGCCCATAATGTTCATTTCCCCAAGATGCGACAGAAGCACCTTCTGACTTGGAACGTACATATAGGCCAGATGGCTATCTACTGAGTCAAAATACACTTTTTCGGTGCGAATTTCGTCAGTTTGGATAACGATGTCGGCCTTAACAGTCTTTGTTACTTCAGCTAACGACGAGTATTTCAGAGTGTGGGCGTACCGGGGTATAAATTCTTTGCCGGCTACCACGGCAACTACTTGATACCCCGAGTCGAGGTTGTCGTGTAGGTAATCGATGATTGACCAGGTACTTTCGCTATTCCCTACGACCACCGCCCGAAGTACGCCGACGCCCTTGCGTAGGAAAAATATCCGTACAGCCCGGATGATTTCTCGTTCCAATACGAGTAACACGAAACATATGATCAGGGCATAAAATGCGATGAGGCGAGCTGGAAATATGTTCGTGGATGTGAAATACGAATAGGTTATGACGCTCATCGTTCCGACTGCCGAGACAACGAGTAGCCGCCAGTATAACTTTGGCCTATATGGGTAGGTAGAGCGGTCGTAAACGCCAGACACAAACAATAGCGCTACCCAAAGCGGCAACAGATATAGCGTCGACAACGTAAATTCCATCGTGTCTGAACCCCATATGTAGGGTCTTGAATCGAAATGGGTGCGGTAAAAGTAGGCTAGTCCGAACGATACGACTATAGCAACCAAGTCTCCGAGTAGGAGAAAGACGTGCAGTATAAAATGTGGATTTCGTTTGATGGTTAGTAGTCCAGTTCTGTGTTGTGCTTCAGCGGATGCCGAATAAAGTGCTTCAGGCGCTTTACACTTCGCAAAGGCAATCCTTTATACATGATTGAACGAATATAGGCATTGCTCACTGTTTTACTCTTCTGAACCTTGCGGCGTTCCCGAAACGCATGCGGCCAAAGAGAGACGCTTTTAAACGCTCCTTTTAAAGCCGGCTTCCCTTCGCCGCGTAGAATCTTATACAAGATAAACGCCCAGTAAATACAGACAAATTTAATGGAGATAGGAATAACCATGGGGAACGGAACGTTTTTTATGAGCACGACTGGGAGATTTTTAAACACTTGGGTTGTCGAAAATCCAGGCATTTTTTTGCTCGTAGCGCTGTGTTTGTGGTAGGCAATGGCAGTTTTTTCGTAGTAGATCTTGTGGCCAGTTAGTTGCGTACGCCAGTCTATGTCCACGTCCTCGTTATATGCGAAATACACGTCATCAAAAAGGCCTATTTTTTTGAAAAGGGCAGTTTTGTAGAGTGTTGCGCCGCCAGTTGCGCCGAATACAAAGCCCGACGCGGGGGCTTGGTCGGCTGGCAAATGTTCCGATATGAGGGTTGGTATGCCCCAAGTTGAGTATGAATCGCCGGCATCATCGATTTTTTTACCGTCGTAGGTAAGCAGTAAACCAGTCACGACAGAAGCTCGTTGCTTTTTCATGGCACCGACAAGGTTTGCGAGCCAATCTGGTTCGGCGAGAGCATCGTTGTTGAACAGTGCTACCATGGCATAGTCATTGTCGATGGCCCACTGTATGCCGATGTTTACTCCTCCGGTAAAACCATGGTTTATGGGTTCTTGGATGTAAGTAATTCTCGAGTCCTTTAGCTTTGCAAGTTCGCGCGCAGACCTGTCGTTCGACCCGTTCTCTATGAGTACTATATGAAAATCTGCATACGTTTGGCGTAGGAGGGAATTGACGCATTTTATACTGTCACGCCAGCCTTTGTAGTTTAGGACGACAACAGCAACTTTATCGTTTGTCATGGGTTACATTCTACCACCTTCACCCCAGAGGTTCCATACGTGCATCGAAGAGAGACTATGGTAAATGTGACCATAACCAGTTACACTTATTGTTAGATCATGAATGCAAAAACAAAAAAGCTTCTCTGGGAAAATCTTGTTCAGTTTGTAAAACTACAACTGGCGGGGAATGTGCTGTTTTGGGGAACGTACTTTGGCAGTGCATTTTTCGACAAAGTGGTGCATTGGCCGAGTTGGCAGGGTATAGCGGTCGCGAGTCTTCTGGCAAATGCTGCTTTCTTTATGCTGGACCGCAACTGGGTATTTAGCGAGAAGACGGGACAACAAAAGACCTCTGGGGAGGTGATGCGATTTGTTGTCTTGATGGTGGTTAATTATTTTATAAACCTAGGCATAATCGTTGGGCTCGAACGCTTCTATGGTGTCTCGCCGTACATTGGACAATTTATTGCCGGGTTCTTCTTTGCCTTCTGGAGTTGGCTGAGCTTAAAGTTCTGGGTGTTTCGACACGCTCGACATGCGCGGCACCATGCGATTACAATAGAAACAAGGAAAACGAATGCCAAACGACATGCAGCCTACAAGCGCCTTCAGGCCAAGCAAAAAGCAAAAAGAGCTACTCGCCTTCATCGATAGCTTTATATCTGGCCATGGGTACGGGCCAAGTTACCGAGAGGTTATGCGTGCGCTTGACTACAAGTCGGTTTCGACCGTAGCGACACATATCGATAATCTCATAACGAAAGGATTTCTACTCAAACGCGACCATTCAGCGCGTTCGCTTGAAGTCATAAAACCACTTACTTCGTCTGGATCGACCGAGCAGGTGACAAAAGCCGAGGAAAAATGGTTAGTCGATCGAGTCGAAGCGGCATTTACAGACTACGAGAAAGCACCAACCGACAAAAAACGCGATGACTTGTTCGTGCTTGTCGGTGCGTTGCACGTGCTAGGGCTCGATGCGGCAACAACGGCTTTTAAGTCGCGTCTGCCAAAAGCCTAGTTTAAGACCCGAGCCTCAAATCCTCCCCTCGCTCCAAGCATTCGCTCGGCGCTAACTACTGATTTGTCTTGCCTCGCTGTGCCGAAAAGGCACAATGCTTGTCGGAGGTGAGGATTTAAGGCTCAGGTTCAGGGGTGTTTACAGATGTGGGAAAATAACATAGAATATTTGCTGTATCTGTGCTTCGGCGTGGACGTACCTTATATCTATAGACGGTTGTAACTGTAAAAAGTTATGACCGACATTCCGGCGTAGCGCAGCGGTAGCGCAGTTGACTGTTAATCAATTGGTCGCTGGT
>CAYIYX010000073.1:0-3890 GCA_964367775.1 uncultured Candidatus Saccharibacteria bacterium
TCATCAAGCCTTATTACGTTCCACGTTTCATCGCCCAAACATACGCCTGCATACCCGGCCGTGGCACTCACGCCGCCGTACGGTGTGCGCAAACCTATTTGCGTCGTTCGCTACGTATATACAAAACGCCGTATATCATCAAACTTGACATCGCTAAGTTTTTTCACAGCATCGACACGCCGACGCTATTCACCATTTTACAGCGCGACATTCGCGACCCAGTACTTCTTAACCTCCTCCGAACTATCATCTTTACGGGCGTTACTGACTCGGGCCTCCCGATAGGCAACTACACTTCGCAGTATTTCGCAAACATCTACTTAAACGAGCTTGACCAATACATAAAACGGATACTGCACGTCAACATGTACGTCCGGTACATGGATGATTTTTTGTGTTTTGTTGACTCCAAACCAGAGGCAAAGCGAATCTACCGAGCTATCGAACAATTTTTACATGTTGAGCTGCGTCTCCAACTCAACCCAAAAAGCCGGTATTTTCCGGCCCACCACAGCCTCGATTTTTGCGGCTACAAAATCTACCCGCACTACATGCTACTGCGCGATCGCAGCAAGCGGCGGTTATGCCAAATCATTGACGATTTTGAACAAAACATAGATAACGACGAGCGGTTCGAGCGCCGCGTTAACGCCTGGCTCAGCCATGCCCTGCATGCTAGTAGCTACACATACGCCACAAAAAAGCTCGGTCACTACGCTACTCGTTTCGACCGCCTTCTACTAGAACAAAAAAGTAACCCCCGATGTTCGGCCGTAAAACAGCTTACAAAAAAGGGGCTACTATAACTATTGTTTATTTCCTTCGGCCAAAGCGTCACCGCTTTGATCGTAGCAAAAAAGGACAAGCTCCTGAGTGTATGCGTGTACGTTCCCCGCCTCCGTAAAGCACGGTATGAACGCTTGTTTGCTACACGCTGGACAGCACGAAACCCGATGTTGTTGTTGGCATTGCCATTGTTGCTATTCGCCGAAAACAACCCAGCGTTCGAACTATTGTTCGAATTGCCACCGCGGATAGACCACGGGTTGTCCGCGTCCACGAAGTTCGAGTTATCTGAACCCCACGACTGGTCGTTGCTGGTCACGGACTGAACTGGATGTGCGTTTGACGGAACAAGCCCTGGGTACGCCAAGCTATACACTTAGCTACCTAGCATTCATTGTACTGCGTTTTGTCGGTTGTGCTATGTACCAAATGGAGTATTATCTAAACACCGAGTGCGTCTAGCGGTATGACATTGATGCCATCTGGGCGGGTTGCGGCAAAACCCGAACTTACAACCACATTGAGCGAAATCAGATCTTTATGTTTCTTGTCAGTCAGCTTATTTTTGAAACGAATCAGCGACCCCGCGGCTTCTTCGACTGAGCCGATGCCGAGTTTGACTTCAAAAGCGGCAAACTTGTGATCTGGCATTTCTATGATGGCATCAACCTCATCACCATCGCTGTCGCGGTAGTAGTAAACAGCAGCTCCTAGGGCCTCAGCATACACACGCAAATCGTGAATAACTTGTGATTCAAACAAAAATCCAGTGTAGTTGAGGTCTTTTATAAGCGCATCTGATGACAGATTCAATATTGCAGCAGCCAGAGAAGGATCTACTAAATGACGCTTAGGTGTAGAACGTAATTTGGCCGAAGAACGGATGTGTGTGTTCCAGGCTGGCAAGTCATCAACAATCATTAAACGAGTCAAGTCACTCAGATAGCCGGTTACTGTTTTGCGATCCAACTCTATGCCATTTTCTTTACTAGCGTCGCTTACAATGGTACTTACTTTTGCTGGCGTAGCTATATTGCGGGCATATGATTCAAAAATGCTACGCACACGGGCGGGGTCACGATTTATTCCGCTGACACGACTGATATCGGACTCGATAATATTAGTAACGTAGGCGCGATTTTTTCTGCGTGCTACTTCTTCGCTAGTGTCGATATACTCCGGCCAACCACCTATAACAAGGTACTTGGTAATATCTTGGATAGATGTTTCTGTTACTCCTGATTCTATCTTCTTACCAGCAAGTATATCTTTCAGCTTTACGCGACCATTAGACCAGCCTAGCTCCGACCATGTCATAGTGCGCATGTGCATACGGGACATACGGCCCGCCCCAGAATGCAACTTCGCCTCGGTCGCATCATTTGGCGTAGCTGATCCGGTGAGTATAAACTGGCCCTTGCTGTGCCGCTCATCAACTTCGTGACGTATAACATTTCGAATTTGTGGGTATTCCTGCCATTCATCAATTAAACGTGGAGTATCGCCAAGTAGGAGGATGCGCGGGTCGGACGCCATGGCGTTCGCCACTGAGTTGTCTGTTTGGAGATTTATCTGACTTTTTGCAAACTGTTTTGCGGTTTCTGTCTTGCCACAAAACTTCGGACCAGATATTTGCACTGCACCAAAAATAGCGAGATCTTCTCGCAAGATGTTGTCGGCTATTCGTGAGATATATTTCATAGTTTTGATTATATCAAACATAAGCACAGAATACAAGAGGTATTCCACATTTTTCGGGCATTTCATTCCCTATTTTTCGGGCATTTTAGAGTACATAATTCGATGGGACTTTTTGTTGAGGGATAACCCTTTTACTCATGGCCTAGCTTTTATTGTACCGCTTTTTGCCTGCTTGGCTATGTTCATCGCCCAGGTTATGACTTCGTCGTCGAGCGTGCACAGTTTGTTCGCCCAGGCGGTGAGGTTTTGGTCGGTGATATAGCGCTTTTTGTAGGCATATTCTACCAGCACGGCAATCATCTTGAGCTGTATGTCGGTTGTACGCAGCAGCGCTTCGCGGTTTTTGTCTTTGCTATAAAAACTAACCGCTTCGAGCACCAACTCCACCACGCCTTCTGTGCGCCGGCGAATGTCATGTGCCAGGGCCAGCTTTTCGCTTTTTGGGAACTTTTCAATCAGTCGGTAGGTGTATTCCAGCAGCGATACCGCCGAACGATACAGTGTGTAGTGCGTCGGTGGTAGCTTGCGGATACGCTGGCGCATCCGATTGATAGGTGGTTTTTTCAATGTTTCGCTTGGCTTCGCCGCGTTCAAAGCAAGGGGCTCTTCCGCCCCGGCGCGGGGCGGAAGAGGCAATCCAAGGCTAGTTTGGTTGGATAGTTTTTTTGGCATACGGAGAGTAAGGAGTGTTTACGAATGAATTTTTGTTAAAAATTACATTCGACTCTGGACGACACGAAACCCGATGCCGCTGCTGGCATTGCCACCGTAGCCGAACGTCGCGAACACCCCAGCGAGCGAACCAAAGCTCGAATTGCCACCGCGGATAAACCACGGGCCGTCCGCATACACAAAGCCCGAGTAATCTGAGCCCCACGACTGGCCGTTACTGGTCACGGACTGAACTGTTTTGGTTTCGTGCAGGGCTCGTCCGCCACAGGTCGCCCAGGTGCAGAGGTTATTGTTGGTGTAGTAAGTGCCCGTAAAGGGTGGGTTCGGGTAGATATCGAGGTACTTACCATCTGGGAAGTTGGCTGGGCTCCCGAAGCCGTCGTAGTCGCCATAGCTGCTCTGCTGCTGGTTGAAATTGCCGAGAGTATATTCCCAGTTGCCGCCGCTCATATCGTAGAGGCCGGTTGGGTTGCCGGTAGTGCTGGCCTGCTGGCCAACAGCGGTCTGGTAAGCACCAGTGTCGTTGGTGCCAGGTACGCAGTCTGCCGTGGCTGGTGCGCTCTCAGTTGCGCCACTCCAGCCAGTTCGTTTATTGTAATTCCCTGAACCGCCACAGTTGTTTATGAATACCGGGCTAGCGGCACCTTTGCCGTAGCTACTGGTCGCCAGGTAGGTGGCGGCGCCCCAGTCAGCATCACGAGCCATGCGGGTGTCGGTGGTAGTGCTATTCA
>CAYIYX010000074.1:0-3879 GCA_964367775.1 uncultured Candidatus Saccharibacteria bacterium
AAGACCACAATGGGTCCAAAAGGACGCAATGTCATCATCAGTAAGCAGTACGGTGGACCAACTGTTACCCATGATGGCGTGACAGTCGCAAAGGGTATCGATATCGAAGAAACCGATGAAACATTGGGCTACAAGACAGGCGCCGAACTCATCAAGCAGGCTGCAAACAAAATGAATGATATTGCAGGAGACGGTACGACTACTGTTACTGTTCTCACTTACAATATCCTCAAGGAGGCTAACAAACTCATAGCTGCTGGCCATAACCCCATGCTTATCCGTAAGGGGTTGGAGCGAGCTGCTAATGAAGTTATTGCCACCTTGAGTACACTAGCTGAACCAATCGAAGGCAAAAAGTCTCGGATAGCTGAGGTCGCAACGATTTCTGCAGGTGACAGTGAAATTGGTCAACAAATCGCTGAAGTTATGAATAGTATTGGTAAAGATGGAGTGGTAACTGTCGAGGAGGGGCGAAGTCTCGAACTTGAGAGTGAGATTGTCGAAGGCTATACACTCGATCGTGGTTTTGTCAGTCCATACATGGCAAAAGACACGAAACGAATGCAGGCTATTCTCGACAAGCCCGCAGTGATTGTCACTGACAAAAAAATCAGTTCAGCACAGGAGATCGTCCCCGTACTCGAAATGGTGGCTCAGTCAGGCAAAAAAGATTTGGTATTGATCGCGAGTGATGTCGATGGAGAAGCACTTGCTCTACTCGTACTTAATAGCTTGAAGGGGTCATTTAATACCGTCGCAATTAAATCACCGACTGATAAAGACAAGCTTAAGGATATAGCGATACTGGTTGGTGCGCACTTGATTGCTGAGGATGAGAATGTATCATTTGAAGAGCTAGACGTAAGTGTTATAGGCTCGGCACGAAAAATTATTGTTTCTAAAGATTCAACGACAATTGTCGAAGGTAATGGTGATAAGAAAATACTGAGTGATCACCTCGATACGATAAAGATTCAGGCTGATGACGAAACGAGCCAATATGCTAAACAAAATCTCATGAAACGTCACGCTGCTCTGAGTGGAAAAGTTGCTGTGATAAAGGTCGGCGGTGCAACAGAGACCGAAATTGAAGAAAAAAAATACCGAGTCGATGATGCTGTTGCCGCGGTGAAAGCTGCGCTTGTCGAAGGTATTGTCCCTGGTGGCGGTGTCACTCTCGTCAACCTCGCAACTAAATATACTGTAAAAAGCGACGATCCTGCAATTGCCGCGGGAGAAAAACTTTTGGTTGAAGCCTTGCAAAAGCCATTTGCGATTTTGCTTAAAAATTCTGGCCTCAACGCAGATGAATGGTTGCCACAGGTCAAATCAGCAAAGACTGGGTATGGTATCGATGTAACCGATCCAACTAAACTCGTTGATATGAAAGCAGCTGGTGTTATCGACCCAGTACGAGTAACCCGTGAGGTGCTTACGAATGCCGTATCAATTGCAGGTACAGCCATGACTATGGGGGCATTGGTCGTAGAAAATCCAAAAAAGGAAGATTCTTCATCTGTTGCTCCGGGAATGGGAATGTACTAGTTAACAAGCGGTAAATCTCAACCTACTAAGCCCTCAGCTCCTTAATTATTGATTGGAGCTGAGGGCTCCACGATTGTCAGCTGAAGATCACTATCGGATTTTAGGATCAATAGAGCCTTTACTTGTATCACTATAGGATCCGTGACCTGTA
Organism: uncultured Candidatus Saccharibacteria bacterium; assembly: GCA_964367775.1. Classification (GTDB taxonomy): domain Bacteria; phylum Patescibacteriota; class Saccharimonadia; order Saccharimonadales; family Saccharimonadaceae; genus JAPUDS01. The sequence continues at coordinate 1,697 of CAYIYX010000074.1, forward strand.
AGCTGAGCCAAGAGCATTTATTTTATAGGATATCAAGTAAGCATTCACGCTACTGGATGTTTTTGGTTACAACCAAATTATCTGAATTAGCACTCTTGCATCGAGAGTGCTAATTTATTATAATACTAGGTACAGGAGGTATAGATATATGCAGCCACAAGAAAATACGAAAAAACCACTCGAACAATTTGGTCAAGATTTTACGCAGCTTGCGCGTGAAGGCAAGCTTGATCCTGTCATCGGTCGCGACGAAGAAATTCGTCGATGTATGCAGGTGTTGTCTCGCCGGAGTAAAAATAACCCGGTGCTGATTGGTGAACCGGGTGTGGGCAAGACGGCTATTGTTGAGGGCTTGGCGCAGCGTATCGTCAAAGGCGACGTGCCGCAAAGCCTGAAAAACAAACGCGTCGTGGGTCTTGAAATCAGTAGTCTGCTCGCTGGTGCCGGATATCGTGGACAATTTGAGGAGCGCCTACAGTCGGTTCTGAAAGAAATTGAAGAAGCTGCTGGAGAAATTATTTTGTTCATTGACGAGATACACACGCTTGTTGGGGCCGGCAAGGCTGAAGGTGCGGTCGACGCTGCCAATATGCTCAAACCGATGATGGCGCGCGGTAAACTGCATTTAATCGGCGCCACAACACTAGACGAATATCGCCAGTACATTGAAAAAGATGCTGCGCTCGAGCGCCGGTTGCAGCCTGTCTATGTGGGTGAGCCCGACTTTGATAATACTGTCGCGATACTCCGTGGACTGCAAGAAAAATATGAGGTCCATCACGGTGTAAAAATCCTGGACGAAGCAATTATTGCGGCGGCACGGCTTAGTGACCGCTACATAACCGAGCGTTTTTTGCCTGACAAAGCAGTCGATCTTATCGACGAGGCGACTTCGGCGCTCAAGATGCAGCTTGATTCAAAGCCAATCGAACTTGATCGGTTAAACCGCAAAATCATGCAGCTGCAGATCGAGCAGACAGCGCTCAAAAAGGATAAAAGCGACAGCGCCAAAGCTCGAAAAGCCGAAATCGAGCAAGAAATCAAAACTATTCAGGCTAAAGCTGACGAGCTAGATGCGAAATGGCAAAAAGAAAAGAATTTGATAGACAAGCTCAATGCCGAAAGCGAAAAACTCGAAGCGGCCAGAACCAAACTCGAGATGGCCGAGAATGAGAGCGACCTTTCTACCGCAAGTCGTGTCAAATACGGTGAGATTCCTGAAATAGAGAAAAATATCACCGAACTCAGGCGCCAAATCAACATGATACCGGCCGACCAGCGCCTGCTCCGCGATGAAGTGACGGCAGATGATATTGCCGCTGTGGTGTCAAGATGGACGGGTATTCCGGTTGATCGGCTTAAAGAAAGCGAAACCCAAAAGCTCGCCCATCTCGAAGACGACTTGCATAAGCGTGTGATTGGCCAAAATCGCGCCGTTGAAGCGGTCGCAAATGCTATTCGCCGTTCGCGGGCTGGTATTGGCGATTATCGCCGACCGATTGGCTCGTTTCTCTTTCTTGGCCCGACCGGCGTCGGTAAAACCGAGTTAGCCAAAAGTCTTGCCGTCGCGCTATTCGACGACGAGCGAGCTATCACGCGTATCGATATGAGCGAATACATGGAACGGCACGCCGTGTCGCGCCTGATAGGTTCGCCGCCAGGATACATCGGCTACGACCAAGGTGGTCAACTCACCGAAGCAGTGCGTCGTCGCCCGTACAGTATTGTGCTGCTTGATGAGATTGAAAAAGCTCACCAGGATGTATTTAATATACTGTTGCAGGTACTTGATGACGGCCGCTTGACGGATGGTCAAGGCCGAACGGTTGATTTCTCAAATACGATCATTATCATGACCAGCAATATCGGTTCGCAGTACATTCAGGAATGGGACGGTAAAAATTTCAGCAGTCTGGAGAGCCGTTTGCAGCAGGAGTTAAGTCACAATTTCCGCCCCGAATTTATAAACCGTATCGATGATATAGTCATATTTGATCGCATCGATAAAAACGACATACAGCATATTATCGAGATGCAACTCGCGGCATTTCTGGAAGAAGTCGAGAAGTCAAAAGACATTAAGCTCGAGTTTTCGCAGAGCGCCAAAAAAGCGCTTGCCGAAGAAGGCTACGATCCGGCATTTGGCGCGCGGCCGCTAAAACGAGTCATTCAAAAGCGCATCC
>CAYIYX010000075.1:0-3872 GCA_964367775.1 uncultured Candidatus Saccharibacteria bacterium
CGTAACCGTACTCGTTAAGGGTGGTGGTCTAAGCGGCCAGGTTGATGCAATCAAGCTTGGTATCGCAAAGGCCCTCACGGTCGCGCATGCCGACCTACGACCGGTACTTCGTAAAGCCGACATGCTCAAGCGTGATCCGCGCGAAAAAGAACGCAAGAAATACGGTCTTCGTTCGGCTCGCAAACGCGAACAGTTCTCGAAACGTTAAGTTTTGCTACATGTTCGTACAAAAACACCTCGTGAAAGGGGTGTTTTTGCTTTATGTCACCCCGTCTCGCCAAAACGTATCAACTGTCGTTAGGGTAACTGGAGAAGTTTTAGGTGCCTTCTTGGGCTGTAACGGTTTATAGTCCGCCTCCTCTGGAGTCATATTCTCGTACAGAGCCTTCTGAACAATCACTACTCTGTTGTCGTACTAGGGTTTCTGGTACACTCTAGAGCGTAAGCACACAGGAAGATGATTGAATTTATGGCAAAACGTAAAAATATTGAAGCAGACCGACTCAAAAAGCGTACCGTATGGGTTGAGCGGACTATGCGCATTACTGGGTACGACCAAGATACTACCGAGGAATTACTGCGAACGTCGCGCACGCAGAGTTTTCGGCTCAATCCTCTCGTTGTTCAGAACGAGGAGAGTTCAATGCAACGCGACTATAACGCAAAAGAAGTCGTATGGGACGGAACGGTGGTGGGGTATGCATGCACTCAAGACAATATGGAAAAACTTCGCAATAGCGAACTTGCAACAAATGGCGGAGTATATATTCAAAATGCCGCTAGCTGGCTGTCAGTACTTGCGCTCGAGCCAAAGCCAGGCGAGGTGATACTCGACGTTTGCGCCGCACCAGGCGGCAAAGCGAGTCACATACAGGCGCTCACAAACAACGCGTCAAATTTAACCTGCAACGACAATTCAAAACCACGCCTCATGAAACTGCAACGAAATATGGAGCGACTCGGCGCCAAGGCGGCTTTTACACTCTGTGATGCAACGCGACTGTCGCGCACGTTTGAACTAGAAACATTCGACAAAATACTTATAGACGCGCCCTGTAGCGGTGAAGGACTTATGACTCTCGAAGACATGAAGCTGTTTGACAGCTGGTCGGTGGCGCATATTCGACGCCTCAGCGACCTCCAGAAGAAGATTTTGTCCGAAAGCTGGCAACTACTCAAGTCTGGCGGTACGCTCGTCTACAGTACTTGTACGATGGCCCCAGAAGAAAATGAAGCCGTTCTAGACTATTTCCTTCGCAAAAATCCTGACGCACGGCTTGAGCCACTCGATTTTCCACTCGAAAACCGCATACCTGCGCTTTCGTCGTGGAACGATAAACCTTTTACGAGCGACCTTTCGCCCTGTCTGCGTCTAGTGCCGGGCAACCTCGCCGAAGCATTTTTCGTCGCACGTCTCACGAAGCAATAACGCAGAATATTTGCAAGTATTACTGCATTATGATACAGTACGTTTATGGTTAACTTACAGAACAACTCATATTGGTATACCGACACTTCTCGTGGCGGTTTGTTCTGTGTATTCGCATAAAAGTCCTATCTAGTACATTGAAAAGATCGCCACTTAGGCGATTTTTTAATTACGTATGAAAGGAAGTGTATGAAACGAATTATTATCATCGGCGGCATGGGGCCGCAAGCGAGTATAGAAATGCATCGGAGGCTCATGCTTCGAGCAGTAGAGAACGGCGCAAGAGACGGCGGTGATTTTCCGCACGTTGTTCATTTTTCGCTGCCTGTAGACGACTTCATATCTGACACAGAAAAGACGGCCGAAGCACTAGCGTTCATAGTAGACGAACTGAGTGGTTTTCAATTCAGGAGAGACGACGTCGTTATTCATGCAATACCGCGCATTTGCTTCAGAATCAAATAGAACGGCGGTTAGGCATTACCATTACCTCGCTAATAGACGCAACCGTTGCGTATGTCGTTGAGAACCATAAAACAATTGCATTACTCGCTTCTCCGACGACCATACGCACCGGTCTATATACGAAACAGCTTCAGGCTCGGGGTATACAGGTCATGCAACCCTCCGAGAGTCAGGTTTTGCGCGTCGAATCAGCCATCCGATCGGTCATTGCCTCCGAAAAACCAGAGCCTCTTAGAAAAACCAATCTAGCAACGCTACTTGGGTGTACGGAGCTTTCTTGTGCGTTTGGCAACGAGCCAAATGTCATAGATCCCATGAACATTGTGATTGACAAGATCCTACCAAGAACGGAGGTGCTATAATGTATACAATGAAAAATGTTATACTCACCGGCATTCGCGCCAACAACGACCTACACATAGGCAATTACTTTGGAGCGATGCTACCGATGATTGACATGGCAAAAAATCATTCCGATGAGTTTGACATACATATGTTCATACCGGACTTGCATAGCTTTACGACTCCGGTTGATTATTCACAACTACATTCGTCCGTTATGAATACCGCCCGCGTTTACGCTGCTGCTGGTTTGCCACTCGAAAATGACAGCATCTTTCTGTATCGCCAGAGCTATGTTCCAGCCCACAGTGAAATGACATGGATTCTCGACTGCTTTACGGGCTTCGGTCAGATGGAGCGCATGACCCAGTTTAAGGACAAATCTGGAAATCTTGGAAACGAGCAGGTGACCGTTGGACTCTTTAACTATCCCATTCTCATGGCCTCAGATATTCTACTCTACGGTGCCAAGTATGTACCCGTGGGCGACGATCAATCGCAACACCTTGAGTTTACGCGGGACATTGCCGAACGCATGAACAGTAAGTTTCAGCAGGAGTTATTCCTCATACCCGAACCCGTCAAAAAACAACACGAGTTCTTTGGTAAAGACCAAGGGTTGCGCGTCAAAGACCTGCTCGACCCAAGCAAGAAAATGAGCAAGAGCGACGAAACTGGTGCCGGGGTTATATTCCTAAGCGATACGCCTGAAGAGGCCAAGAAAAAGGTTATGCGGGCAACAACCGACAGCCTTGCAAGCGTGCAGTACGACAAGGAAAAGCAACCGGGCATAGCGAACCTCATCGACATTTTAGCGCTACTACGCGGAGTGAAGCCGGCAGATGTTGCTACCGAATACCAAGGCATGGAACGTTACGGAGAGTTTAAAGGCGTCGTCGCCGAAGAAATGGCGCAGTTCCTCGCATCGTTCCAGAAAAATCTCGCTGATGTCGACGATGCTATTGTGCTGGAGAAACTAGCAAAATCGGAAACCGCCATGAATGTAAAAGCCAACGAAACATTACTTCGTGTGCAAAAAGCCGTTGGTTTACGAATATGAGACTTGACGCCTATATGGCAAAATACTGGCCGGAATATTCTCGTTCGGTTTGGCAGAAATACATAGAAATGGGGCTGGTTGAAATTAATGGCGTGGTCGTAACGTCAATTCGGCAGCATCTTCATGAGGACGATGAAGTTACCACGCAGACGCTACCTGTAGCGTCGTTTGAACAGGAAACGCTACCTGTGGTGTATGAGGACGATCACGTGATTGTCATAAACAAACCGGTTGGGGTGCTGACGCACGCGAAAGGTTCTCTAACCGAGGAATTTAGCGTTGCGGAGTTTGTACGGCCGCGCATGGTAGAAACCGACGACACAAATCGCCCAGGTATCGTCCATAGGCTCGACCGAGCAACAAGCGGGGTAATCATCTGCGCTAAGGACAATGCCGCGAAACGATTACTGCAAAAGCAATTCCAAGACAGGAAAGCACACAAAACCTACATCGCCATTGTTAAAGGGGTGCCGAAAATCCCTGAGGCAAAGATTGACCTGCCTATAGGCCGAAAACCAAAAAAACCGAGTAGTTTTCGAGTTGACGCAAAAGGGATGTCGGCCGTTACGATTTATC
>CAYIYX010000076.1:0-3869 GCA_964367775.1 uncultured Candidatus Saccharibacteria bacterium
ACGACCTCCGGATCCACAGACCAGCGCTCTAACCAACTGAGCTACGTTCGCCATACTATAGAACTTGAATGGTATGATGTCGACGTAGCCGATAACCAGCTGGTTAGAGCCTGTGCAATTATTTTCGCTCAGGGCTGTCCAACTAAGCTACGTTCGCCATAAACCACAGATTATTGTAGCAAACAGAGGCGACTTTGTCCAAATGCAATGCTACAATGGAAAGCGTATGCACTATACGTTGCGGGATGGTTCAAGGCGTCATAAAAAACATGGGCTAATGCTTCTAGCTGGGTTGCTACTCATGGTAGGTGGTTTATATATGTTATATAACGCACTTTCGCCTATACTTCCAAATTTCGGAGTCGACCCGTTGGCTACCGTAACGAAACTCAAGTCCTCTTCTCCGGACGTACAGGAGAACAGGCTATATATGCCGCAAATTAACGTAGACATACCCGTAGTTGAAGTGCAACAAGGTGAGCCAGAAAGCAAAGCCCTCGACAGAGGGGCGATCCATAGACAACCGCAAAACGGCAACCCCAAAGACGGGGGAAATTTTGTTCTCGCTGCTCACCGGTTTACGTTAGGCTTAACACCGTCTGAGACTCGTGCAAAATCACCGTTTTACCATATAAATGAAATGAAGGTTGGCGACGATATATATGTCGACTATGACGGCGTGAGATATAAGTACAAGATATATGAAATGAGAGAGGTGGCGCCTTCAGATATCGGTATTGAAGCGCGTTCTCAAGATCCACAACTCACAATCTACAGCTGCACGCTCGCAGGTTCCAATGATGGCAGGATTGTCCTGTTTGCCAAGCCAGCGGCGGAGTAAAACTTATTTTTACGCTTTGATAACCTGGGTCTCATAACCTCCCCGCTCGTTACACACGCTAAACCGCCAACTGTGATTTTCTGTCTTGGTTTAGCTTGACGCAGGTGCGTCAAGCGCGACTCGGGGGAAGTTATGAGACTCAGGTTAGATGTCGCGAAATGGGCGTATATGAGCACCAAGGCTGTTTAGTCGGGTAGCAAGCTGCTCGTAGCCACGGTCTATTTGGTACACGTTGCGGAGCTTTGAAACGCCTGGGGTTGCAAGCATAGCAAGTAGTACGACGACGGTTGGGCGTAGCGCTGGAGGAGCGATCACGTCGGCTGACTTCCAACGGGTAGGACCTTCAATATACACACGGTGAGGGTCGAGCATTTCGACTTTGGCGTTTAACTTTGAGAGTTCAGTAAAATAAATTGCTCTGTTTTCGTAGCTCCAGTCATGAAGCAACGTACGACCCTCGGCCATCGTGGCAATCAGGCCCATGAAAGGCAAGTTGTCCATATTTATGCCCGGGAAGGGAAGGGCATGGAGTTTGTCTTTGGGTGCGCGTAGCCTCGATCGTTTTAAGGTGATATCTACCAGACGGGTTTTGTCATTTCGAGCAGGATATTCGTCACTTAACTCATACTTCAAGTCCATTTCCTCTAGCGTGGCAAGCTCGAGCTCGAGAAATTCTATAGGAGAACGTTTGATGGTTATAGATGAGTCAGTCACGACTGCGGCTGCAATGAAGCTCATTGCCTCTATAGGGTCTTCGCTTAGGGCGTATTCGACATCTTTTTTAATTTCTTTTAGGCCAGTAATACTAAGGACTGTTGTGCCGATACCTTCGACAGTGATGCCTAGTTTTTGTAAAAAGAAACAGACATCTTGGACCATGTAGTTCGGGCTTGCGTTGCGAATGACGGTCGTGGTCGGTGAAAGCGCTGCGGCCATGATGACATTTTCAGTTACTGTGTCGCCACGTTCAGTAAGGACTATGTGTCTGGTTGGGATTTTCGGGGTACTGGTCACTTCATAGAAGTCACTCATGGCTTCGACTTTAAGGCCGAATGCTTTGAGGCCGGACATGTGCGGCTCGACAGTTCTTGTGCCGAGACTGCAGCCACCCGCAAATGGTATATGAAACTTTTTGTACTGATGGAGTAGCGGACCGAGGAACATGATTATGGTGCGGGTTTTTTTTGCAGCCTCAATGTCGATATCACTCAGTCGTAGACGTTTCGGCGGGATTATGACTAAGTCATTCGTTTCATCGATCCACTTTATCTTGACCCCTATGCTTTGAAGAACTTCGATGATGCGATTAACCTCTTCTATACGAGGAACTTGCAACAGAGTGGTTGTCCCTTTGTTGAGAAGTGAAGCGCATAGAAGACCAACGGCAGCGTTTTTGCTGGTTTTGACCGTTATTTCTCCCGACAGATGTGTGCCACCGCGAACTTCGAAGTTAGTGCCGTTTCCGCCAAATGACACGATGGCGCTCGAAAGAACGTCACTGATGCGGGCTAGCATTTCAAGGCTGATATTTTGGCCGCCTTTTTCTATGCGATTTATAGCACTTTGTGATGTCCCGAGTGCTTTTGCCAGTTCAGTCTGAGTCATATTACGGTCGACTCGACTCTGTTGGATTAGCTTTCCTAGGCGAGATTTATAATCACTCATAATTCAAGATTATATCACACATGATATAAAAATAAAGTGTTACAATATTAGGTATGATATAGCGACTAACAACCGCTAGTTGCGTGAACGTAGGAGGGCTAAAACTCAAGTAATAAGGAGGGTACTATGAAAGATTTACAGATTAAAAAACTCATCGACAAGGAAACCGAGCGACAACGGCGTGGCCTTGAGCTTATTCCGAGCGAAAACTACGTTTCAAGTGACGTGCTTGAGGCTATGGGAAGTATTTTTACGAACAAATATAGCGAAGGGTACCCGGGGAAGCGTTATTACGGTGGTCAAGACAACACCGATCCTCTTGAACAACTGGCTATAGACCGAGCTAAGGAACTCTTTAAAGCAGACCATGCCAACGTGCAGCCACACAGCGGCGCTCCGGCTAACGAAGCGGTCTACTACGCCTGGCTTGAACCGGGAGATACGGTTCTCGCGATGGACCTTGGTCACGGTGGTCACTTGACGCATGGTGCGCCAGTTACCCGTTCAGCGCATATCTATAACTTTATTCGTTACAAAATGAAGAACGTAGACACTGGAGAGATCGACTACGACGAACTACGGGAACTAGCACTGAAGCACAAACCACGGATTATTTTGGCTGGTTTTAGTTGCTACCCACGCGAGCTAGACTATGCCAAGTTTGCGGCCATTGCAAAAGAAGTCGGTCCCGACTGCCTACTGATGGCCGACATGGCGCACATTGCTGGGCTAATCGTAGGGGGCGTTGCGAAAAATCCGTTTGACTACGGTTTTCACGTTATCACAACAACGACCCACAAAACGCTTCGTGGCCCACGCGGTGGTTTGATACTTTCAAAAGGCACTGTCGGAAACCCGCTGAAAGCTCCAGAAAAAACTATTGAAAATATTCCAACTCTCATTGACCGCGCGGTATTTCCAGGTACACAGGGTGGACCACATATGCACACGGTGGCCGCAAAAGCCGTCGCGTTTGGTGAAGCGCTCAAGCCGGAGTTTAAGGAGTACGCGAAACAAATAGTTTTGAATGCGAAAGCCCTTGCTGACGGGTTGCAGAAACGTGGTTTCAAACTCATCACTGGCGGGACAAGTAACCACCTCATTTTTTCAGACGTTCATGCGAGTTTTGGGATCGACGGCAAGGTCGCCGAAGAAGCTTTTGACAAGATCGGTTTGACGCTCAACAAAAACGCCACGCCAGATGACACCTTGCCACCATTTCGTCCAAGCGGTATTCGCTTAGGCACGCCGGCCATTACAAGTCGCGGACTCAAGGAAAAAGACATGGAAAAGATTGCTGAATGGATGAAACAGGCTATAGATGCGCGTGACGACGAAGCAACGCTCGAAAAATTACATAATG
>CAYIYX010000077.1:0-3755 GCA_964367775.1 uncultured Candidatus Saccharibacteria bacterium
AAAAACACCCTCCTTTGAAAAACGCTTACGACTGGCTTGAATATCTTCCGCTACAAAAAGAGATCTGTGCAAGCTCCTGTTTCTTTCTTCGCTACGCCGGTGAAGCCGTATGAAGTGAGATGAGAGCTTGCTCTCAATCTCACGAGAAGGCGGAAGAGCCCAGAGGGCGATACCGCGACCCTGTGAAAACTAAAGTTTTCACGGTCGCTGGTTCGGGTTCAGATGGCGGGAATGAAAAACGCCAGACCAAAAGGTCTGACGATTTTCATGGCTCCCCATACAGGTCACGAACTACGCCTGGATTAACTGGTCTGTTGTACTGCGCCAAAACTCCTTCCAATCATCAGCTTCTTGCTTCGTAGAAACAGCGGTTTGCGAAAGAATAAGTTTTGATCTATCTCCGTCACCTTCAACAGTTGCTGAGAACCTGCTTCCATCAGTAAAATCACACCTCCAGGTACTGCGCTTTGGCGTTTCACTACTACGCGGCTTCAAGGGCACGAATCCATTCAGCTTGTTCTGCTTTTCAAACCACCTTACTGTTTTTTGAAATAACTCATCTCGTGGTATCGCCAGCGGCTTCGATACAGCCAGCTCAAACAGTCCATTAGCCAAGTGGCCAGGTACTCGTTTGCCCGCGTGCTGCTCATAAGCCACAGTGATACTTTGAGCCCACCAACTAGGATTATCAACCCCATTCTCTAGTCTTCCATTGACCAGTCGAGCAAGATCGAGATGCGATAGGTCTCTAGCGCCAAGATTATCAAGCTCTTTCACCCAGTTTGTCCAGGATTTATCGGTTGCCTTCTCGATCGAGTCAGTGTTGATCGGCTTTGTCATACTTACGATTATACCCGACAGCTCCTATTGGCTCGGGGTGTCAACGCCATAAAAATCCGGATATCGTATAGGCGGCGAGGCAATCAGAATCGTCACTGAGTTGGCGCCAAGCTCGCGGGCAAGTGCGACGAGACGTGGCAGCGTGTTGCCGCGCACGATTGAATCATCGACCATCACTATGTCTTTGTCGACGACCAGCTCTGGAATCATAGCGTGCTTCAAACGTAAACTATCTTGGCGTGACGACTGATTAGGCTGCATGAAAGTACGACCGATATAGCGGTTTTTATGATCGCCGTCCTATACTACAACCCTAGCTCCGCAGCGTACGACTCAGCCGCCGGCACCGAAGTATCGGGAACTGCCATCACTATGACATTGTTCTTTTTGGCACTCGGTTTGTGCCCCCCCCCAAGCTCGGCACCAAACTGCCTCCTGACCGAACCGACTCTTTTTCCACATATCACGCTGTCGTGACGGGCAAAGTAGACCAACTCAAAAGCGTCGAAACGCTCGTCAGCTTTGGCATACTAGCGTGTCTCTACTAGCTCGCCGTCGCGGATAATGACGATCTCACCCAGTTTCACTGACCGGATATGCTCAGCCCCAACTGTGTCGAGGGCGCAGGTTTCGCTCGCCAAGATGATTCCACCCTCAAAGTGTCCCATCTCGAGCGGTCGTATACGATTCGGATCGCGAAAACCGATGAGATCACCGCCGTGAGTCGCTACGCATGCGTAGACCCCTGTGTAAAAGCACTAACTTCAGAGATTGCCTTTTTGAAATCACGGCCTCCGCGCATCTTGCTTGCGATTGCGTTGCCGAATAACTCGGAATCGTCGTACTGACTCGTGATATAGCCCCGTTTTTGTAGATAAGACTCAAGTTCTATGGTATCGGGGATGTGTTACCGTTGTGCGCCATCGCAAAGCCAATCGAATCGTTTAGCACTGGCTGCAAATGAGCGTATCGATCGCCATCGGTAGAGTAGCGATTGAGACCGACTGCTATTTTACCTTGGAACTTATCGATTTCACTCTGATGAAATACGTCACGCACCATGCCGGGACTACGAACCGAAACAAGGGAGCCGCCGTCGGTCGCGGTAATCCCCGACCCCTCGACACCCCTATATTGGAGGGCAAACAACGCTCAATACGCTGTATGTACCGCCGTACTATCGGTTGCCCTAGCTGATACACCGACTACGGCGCATTTTTCATGTAGTTTATCGCTTAAGTCGTCCACTCTCGCCAGTGTAGCATGTATCAAAGACTCTCGTGACGTTTCTTGTCGGCATGAGGACTCCAGAGGACGTTCCTCTGGGCTAGAAGTTATATTGTGTAACATAGGTGTTTTTGTTTGGCGGCATGGGCTTAACCCGCATTGCATCTCTAGTTATGCCCTACCCTCCATACTGTAAAATGGTTGCGTTTATTACTAGTTAGCATAAAATATTGACAAGAAGTCCAATCTGCGCTATAATACACTCAAGTTGGCAGGAGTGCCGACAATAATGAGGAGATTATAGTGATGAGAATGAAAAAAATCATAGGTTTACTGAGTGCAAGTGTCGTAGCGACTGCGTTAGTCGTGACGCCAGGCTTTGCACTTTCGGCAAGCAACAATCGTGGCGCAATCGTTAAAATGAGCGTTTCTTGTTCGGAAATCGTCAATCAAGCCAACAATAACCGAGGTTCGATCATCAAGATTACTGGTGACGGTACCTGTGACGCACAAGAAATCACACAGAACGGTCAGGTTTTTGACAACCGAGGTTCGATCATCAAGATTGACGGTGTTTGTGGTTTTGCTCCAGCGGACATCAAAAACAACCGCGGCAGTATCATCAAGATTACTTCTGTAGGAGACTGCCCCACCACCGACAAGACACCAAGCTCAGAGATTTCTAGCAACCGTGGCAGCATTATCAAAGTAGAAACCAAAGGCAACGTCGCCGTCAACGACAACAGCGGCAGCATCATCAAGGTCAGTACCGACGGTAAGGTAACGACAGAAAACAACCGTGGCAGTATCGTCAAGGTTGACGAAGAAAAGCCAGTAGAAGAAAAGCCAAAACAGGAAAAGCCAGTAGAAGAAAAACCTGCCGAAAAGACTCCTGAGGTAAAAGATAAGACTCCAGCACCAAGCACACCAGAAGCAGAAGCTCCTGCAGACTCTAAAGGTAAAGGTGGCGTTCCAGCCGAACTGCCACAGACTGGTGCGAACCCCCTGACGGTACTCGTAGGCATTGCCGGTGCAGCTGCAGCCTACGGCGTCACATTCCTACTGAACCGCCGCGGATAGTTACCAGGCAATGTTTCGAAAGAGCCAGGCTTTATGCCTGGCTCTTTATAATTAAGAGAATGGTTCTCTGGATTGGAGATTATACTGTGTAACATGAGTGGTTTTTGCTTGAGTTAGTGTTATCGACTAAATCCTCTTTCGTCCATTCGCGAAAGAATGTAAACACTTTTTCGCTTCGCTTGCTTCGCCGAACCGCGACCTTGTGAAAACTAAAGTTTTCACGGTCGCTGGTTCGATTCAGCTGCAAGCAGCCATAAGAAAACCCCACGCAAGGTGGGGATTTCTTATGGCTCCCCATACAGGTCACGGAACTTAAACAGGGGTCGCGGGACACAAAACGAGACAAATGAGACACGAAACGCATATATTTGAAGTGTCTCGTTTTTAGTCGGATTTAGTGGGGTTTTACGAACAAATCCCGCACTTGATTGTCTAAACTAGGCGTATTTTGCGCCCACAGCTATCTTTACGAACCTTTGCCATTTTCTTGTCTTCACCAAACTTAAAATCATAGTTTCGGATGAACTTTGGCACTGAATCATCGTTATCTCGCATAGGTTTTGATGTGTGGTATTCGTGAAATTAAAACTGCATACAGTGCGGCAACT
>CAYIYX010000078.1:0-3424 GCA_964367775.1 uncultured Candidatus Saccharibacteria bacterium
AAGAACTAGCCCGCAAAAAAAGAGCGTCGCCCGAAATCTTTAAATCTCGGACGACATCTTCTACCGCCTGTTTTTTATCTGCTGCTATGCTGCAGGAGAACACTAATCCAGTGGTGTCTGGGGTAAGCATGTTCAAAGTCTTTTTTTGTTTTTTTAAGACTACACGTATATAGTACCACTAGTGTTTTATAACTTGCAAGAAAAATACCAAAGTTATATGAAAATACTTTACTGAGCTACGGCAAAGTAATCATTTAAGGACTCGAGAACAAAGGCTCCACGAAGTTTTTCCTCTTTACCGAACGCCTGAATCTCATCGTAACTAAACCACTGCGCGTCTAGAAGTTCATCATGCGGAAATTCTAGCTCGCCACTAACTATTTTAGCTTGGAAGATATGCAGTTCATGAGTCGAGGTACGGTACGTGCCAAGTTTCTTTACTAGCTCGACCTCGTATCCAGACTCTTCCTTCATTTCTCGAGCTGCCGCAAGCTCAACAGTCTCTCCGGCGTCAACCCTGCCTGCTGGCAAGTTCCACAAACCATATGCCGAAGGCTTTTTTTCTTGTACTAGTAGAAATTTGCCATATTCTTCTACGACACAACCAGCGATTTTTACGAAACTATCTGTCATGCAGTCAACTGTACCATAAAAAGATACATCTTACATATGTAGCATTTTCATGAGCTCATAGACCAGAAACGCCGGCCAAACGAGAGCTTTGAGCACGCCGAGAACACCCATACCGAAAGTCGTTGCGGTAGATACGAAATAGACGAGCGCTCCGACAAATCCAAGACCGTACAACCCGCCGCTCGCACTGGCTGTACCGGCTGCACTCCTGTGATAGTTCACATTTCCACAGCGACCACTACCCTTTTCGCACTCGCAATTCCTACATTCGCTGCTTTTGTCTGTAACTTGTGCTTCAGCCTTTTTCATAATCGTCTCCTTATTTACCTATAAAATTAAGATATGTACTTGTACGCGCCATAAACACCTTCTTTCTGTTACTCTACCCTGGTCCAGTACGGACTTAAAAGATGATGCGCGTGTTGGGAAGCAACGTCCTTAGCTTACTGATAGTTGCGGAATCTAAAGGATTCCCTGTCAGGTCAAGCTCCTTCAGGTTCCCGTTCAGGTTTGCGATTTCGTTTGGAAAAGCCGTAATTTTGTTATGGCTATAATTCAACGTTTCAAGACTACGCAACTGGCCAATCTCTGCGGGTACTCCTGTCATATTGTTGTAGCTCACATCGAGTGTTTTGAGACGAGCCATCTGGCGGACCTCGGCGATCAAACTACCGTCGAGCGCATTATGGTCAACTTTGAATACAACAACATTCGTCATCTTACCCATTTCGCTCGGCAAAGACCGTAACGCGTTATTCGAAAGAATCAGCTCTGTCGTCGCAGTTTTGCCGTATATACTCGAGTCAACTTTCGTTAAACCTCGGTTGCTCAGATCTAAAACAGTAGCACTTGCGCCGCCACTCGTCGCTCCTGGCGTATTTGAGCTTGACGTGTCAGAGCCATTTTTTGCGATACCATACCCAAACAGCGCACCTGCCCCCACCAGAACTACTACTATGACAACTGTAAGCCATTTCATGTACTCTAATTTTACTCTACTAGAGCAGAAAGCGGTAGTTAGCGCACTTCGCGATGATTTGCCGTGATGTCGTTCTGAAATTCAAGTATATCTTGTCTGTAGTGTTCACAAATCCCGATGATATCGTCTGTAAATACATCTGGATGCTCAGAAATTTCCCGAGAAAGTCTTTCAAAGAATAGTAGAACGTGCTCGCAGCTTACCGTCTAAGGTGTCCCCGTGCGTTATATAGCCTCCGATGGATTTGTCGATCAAACCCGGGTTATGATTTTTGGAATGAGCACGTTTTTGTAAGATCAGATCGCCTCTTAAGTCGAAAAGTAAAATGCCGACAACATGGACAGCCAATGGGTCGGCAGGGCCAGAAAATTGTTCGTCGTAAACTAGGTATGAAAATATGGCTAAAGAAATACAACTTTCCCATAAATATCTATGATTTTTTGAATTCGTTTTTTACGAGTCTAACTATACGCTCACCCACATCGCCATAATTTATGTGCGAGTTAAGGTCTTCAATCGGTACAAACGAGTGGCCGATTACACTTCCGCCTGGATCACTGACAAACTCGCCAATTCGTTCCAATTTGGCGTATACACGTAATTGATATACATTACCGAATTTTTCGTTGCTCAAAAACTGATAACCAATCGGGTACCATGACAGCACGCGCATATTCAACTCTTCTTCCATCTCACGATACAAAACCCGATCGATCGTATCTCCCAGCTCATCAAATTTCCCGCCTGGCAAGTTACGTACTTCGTTGTCAGCGTAATGAACAACTGGAACTCTGCCATTTACATTACCAACAGCGTACACCTGTTCCCACTCGACATTTGGCAGCATGTCAACACCGTTCACGTCATACCAGTCAACATGGATGGTTTCATCCCGAAAAATAAACGACGATTGTAAGTCTGGTTTAGTCATATCTATATCATACATCAAACAAAAAGCACTCCTTACGGAGTACTTAAAGCATAATCTTTTTGGTGCGGGTGGAGAGAGTCGAACTCTCGTTTCTACCTTGGGAAGGTAGCATAATAGCCGTTATACGACACCCGCTCGTCAAAGCTCAACCTTGTAATTCGCAAGGACATCAGGCTGCCTTGCTTCATTTTACGGTCGGCTTTTCCTCTCAATTCTCGCTATAGCCTGCGGCGTAGTTCGAATTGTAAAAACCACATGAGGACAAAAGATATTATACCAGAGGACGTGGCTTTTGCTCCAGCTCATGAATTCTGTCATGACCCAGACCGTAATGATGCGCAATTTCGTGCCAGAGAGTCCGCTTGACGTGGTCAAAAAACTCTACCTCGTTGCGCGACACAAGTAACAGCGGCTGTTTAAATAGCGTAATCTTGTCTGGAAGAACAAGATTATACCCCGCCCCACGCTTGGTCAGTGGTATTCCTTCATATAGGCCAAGCAAAAGCTGACCTTCTCGCACGCCTTGCTTCCTCAGCTGTTCCGGCGTTGGAGCTTCTGCATACGTCACTGCCACATTGTCCAGGTTTTGGATATATTGCTGCGGTAGCTGGTCCATCGCGCGAGAAATTATGGCATCAAACTGAACATCGGAAATATGCATATATCTAGTATATCTTGTCTATTTAGCGTTTCTCGAGTAAAATTGACTGAGTTCCTAATTGTGGCTCTTTAGCTCCAGCTACGAAGTAGCGTCAGAGGGTTATCGTAGAGCAGAGGCCTCGGCCTTTCTCTGTCGTAGCTGACAGTAGACACATGAACGATTAGAGCGTGGCTCTTTAGCTCAGTTGGTAGAGCAGAGGCCTGAAGAGCCTTGTGTCCCC
>CAYIYX010000079.1:0-3410 GCA_964367775.1 uncultured Candidatus Saccharibacteria bacterium
GAATTTACTTCGGGAGTCAGCTGGAGGAGCAGAGCTCCTCCTTTATAAATACGCTTCAAGTCCTGGTTTTTTCACAAAACTTGCCTGAAACGCCGTTTCCGTACAGGCTCGCAGCTCATCATCGCTCAAAATACCTTGCTCAAGCAGTAACCTATACTGCTTTTTCAGGTGACCATTTTCTATGACTTCAGGCCAGTCGGTATTGATCGTAAACGGCACGCCATTTTCGACAAAGGTACGGATAATCGTGCGAATCTCATCTACATCCTTCGCGGCTGTCGTCACAATATTCGACATTGGGCAAACTTCGAGCACGACATTCCGACGCTTGAGCTCGGCCATCAACGCCTCGTCGCGCGACGCCAGTATGCCGTGACCAATGCGGTCTGGCTTGAGATATTCAAGCGCGTCCCACATATCGTTCGCATCCATCGCCTCGCCAGAATGCACGGTTATACCAAGCCCGGCCCGACGCGCTTCAGCAAATATATCTGCGTATTCCTTGAGGTCAAATGCATCAACACCGGGTCCTGCCACATCGACGCCGACAACACCTCGCTTGTGATATTTGATTGCTTTTTCAATGATTTTCGTATTGCGCGCCACGTCATATTCCCGAGCTATGCAAAAAATCAGGCCCGCCGAAAGCGTTGTATGCTCCAAAAGCGCTCGTTCCATACCGCGCAGCATAGCCATAATGAGGTGGTCGAGATCAACTTCAGCATTGAAGTTGTGCTTCATCGGGTTCGTCCTTAGTTCGATCAACCGAATGCCATTTCGGTACGCACCGCTCATGGTGTTATATGCCGCTGCTTCAACCGCAAGCGTTCCTGAGCTCAGGCGGTCAAGAATCGGGTGATAAATCTTGTCAAAATATTCCCCAAGTGGCATTGGCCTCTCCGGCGACAACGTCACAAATTCACGAAATTCCTCATACTCATTTTTTGGCAGTTTCATACCTAGGTCATGCGCTATCTGCCAAAGCACCGGTGGCGACACCGAAGTACCAAGGTGAGCGTGCAGCTCCGCAAGAGGGTAGTCAGGGTAATTATTTTCGATTTTTATAGTATCTTCCATACATCAAGTATACGGGCATTTGCCGACCTAGACAAATCAGGACTAGCCCGACTCCTACCTTTCTTGATTTACCGGAAGTCGACTCAGGACTCGCATGACGTGTGCACGAATCAACATTTTTTTATTTCCGCTAACGTCAGACTCCGCCAACACCGTGTCAATAATCCCTCTCAATTCAGCTCCATCCTTAGAGCTGTCTGTTTCTACCTGCTCACGAACAGCCTCGTTTAGTCTTAGCAGCAAGCCATCGACGCCTCCATCTCCCGCGACTTCACCCAATCTCTCCCGTAATTCAGGAGGCAAAGAAGCAATGTTTTCACCGACCGTTTCAACGGCCTCTTTCATAGGTACGATAGGAGGTGTTGCGTTCCATCCGCTCCCCCAATTCAAGTTGGGATACTTATCAGATGCCATTAATGACATTTTATCACTTTTCTTAGTATTTGTCAATATTGCGCAAAACTGGACAATTCGCCTCTGTTTTGCTAAACTATTTCTCGCTAGATTGGTCCTGCCGTCTAGCGTGAGAAATGCCTGTGGCAGTTCGGAAACGAACCTTCAGGCGAAAACTAGTTTTCGACAGTGAAGTTCGAGAGTCGCGGAACGTGACCCAGGACGTCTATTAACAAAAATCCGCTCCTCAAAGCGCCGAAATAATGTAAACAGAAGCCCTTAACAATTTGACTTTTTTTGATGGTCCCGTCGTCTAGTGGTCCAGGACGTCTGGTTCTCATCCAGAAAATCGCGGGTTCGACTCCCGCCGGGATCACCAAAAGAGGTCAAATAGCGTAGCTATCAAAGCGTCGGTCGCCAGGTCACTGCAGATTCCAACAAGGCGCTCCAGGCGATACGCCCCTGTTCAACTCTGGGCGTGTGCACTACACGCCATTTCTCGATTCATTTTTACTGTGTCGGACGTAAAAAATCAACTGACCGTGCAATCAAAAGAGAGTGGATGGGACTGGTTGCGAAAGCTACGCTGCTTTCGTCGTAAGCGACACGCAAGAGGTATATAATACTCGGTATGAATACTGACTCAAGATTCACTGACGGGCGAGTACCGGATTCAACTATAAGAGCCTTAATGGTGAACGAGCACCGCTGGCAACGCTGGCTGGACGTCGAGGCAGCCTTAGCGATTGCTGAGGCCGAAGTAGGAATCATACCTAGCGAGGCCGCAGAGCGGATCGCGCAGTATGCGAAAATAAGTAGCCTAAATACTGAACGCATTCGCGAAGGCATACTAAAAACTAGCCACCCTCTGATGGCACTGATTTCTGAGCTAAGCGAAGCCGTTGGTGACCCGCATGGCGGTTGGGTGCATTGGGGAGCAACGACCCAAAACATTACACAAACCGGAGACGCCTTATTGCTTAAAGAGGTTCATCACGTATTTTTACGATTAATCGGCAAGATTTTGAGTGCAATGGAAGATCTTGCCATAAAAGGCCAGGGTCTGGTCTGCGCTGGCCGTACCCATGGACAGCAAGCTGTACCAATTACGTTTGGTTTTAAAGTTGCATCTTGGATTGATGAGTTTTCGAGACATGTCGACCGGCTCAGGCAAGTAGAACCCCGCGTTTTTACGGTCATGATTGGTGGTGCGGTTGGTAATTATGCATCGCTTGGCAGCAAGGGTCCCGAAGTCGAAGCAATCATGGCTAACCGACTTGACCTTAAACCAATGGTAATACCGTCGCGAGCGATGAGTGATTTTTTAGCGGAGTATGTATGCATTTTGGGTATGATAGCCGGAACCACAAGCCGGATCGCCAAGGAAGTTTATGTACTTATGCAGAGTGAATTTGACGAAGTCAGCGAACCTAACCCGACAGGAGTAATCGGTAGCTCGACAATGCCCCAAAAACGCAATCCACAACTAGCAGATGACTGTATTGCGTTATCTGCCCAAATACGGTCGCTTGTACCACTCGCTCTCGAGGGCATGCTTCATGACCACGAAGTAAGCGGCGCCGAATCATCGATAACCGATACTGCAATAATGCGTTCATGTATTTTGACGGGCGATATGCTCACGCGGCTAGAAGTAATCTTAGACGGCCTTACCCTAAACCCAGACCGGATGCGCGCCAACCTAGATATCACTGACGGTCTCATAATGTCAGAAGCGATTATGCTATCGCTTGGTCAGTCCATTGGCAGACAACACGCACACGAAGTGATCTACGATGCGGCACAAGCCACGGTAGGTAGTGAACAAAGTTTTAGGCAGAAACTGCGCGCTGACCAGCGTATTACGAGCCACCTTACTGAAGAGCAATTGGATACATTGCTTGATCCGGAATCTCACGTAGGCTTGTCGGTACAATTAT
>CAYIYX010000080.1:0-3397 GCA_964367775.1 uncultured Candidatus Saccharibacteria bacterium
GCCCTGTATTCCCCACCAAGCTTGTTTATTTAGGAGTACTAGCTTATCTGATAGAACACTCCCATGGCATGAATGAGATAAAGAATTCGAATCTCCTGCGCTCTACCGGTATCGATAATAATTAATATTTAACAACTAAACTTAAGCCTGCTATAAATTTATACATATGGTTGATACTGTTATTTTTGATCTCTGGGAGACGCTCGGCACAAAGAACATTAGCGTGTCAAGTGTACTCCAAGATGAGCTTGGTATTCCGAGCACCGATGGTTATACGAGAAAATATGAAGAAGCGGTGCAGCTCGTGCCGTGGATGACAGAAAACGAGATGGCACGAAACTTTCTTTCAGAGTTCGGCGTAGAACAACATCCAGAAAATATTGATTTTGTCGTGAATGTTTTTAGACAAGGTATTGAAAACGCGACCCTTTTCGATGGTATGCGCGAGCTGCTCATCGACCTCAAGCAAAGAGGCTTAAAAATAGGACTTCTTTCGAATACTACGGTTTTTGAGTCTGCTGTTCTTGATAATTTCGGCATTAAGGATATGTTCGATGCAATTGTATTTTCTTGGCAAAAGGGAAATCTCAAGCCATCACACGAATCTTTTAACCACATTCTTGACGAGCTCGGTACAACCGCTGAAAAAGCGCTTTTTATCGACGATGGAAGAAAGAATATCGAGTCAGCAAGAGCGCTGTGCATGCAAGCAATACAATTCAAGAGTGTTGCATCACTTAAAGAACTCATCGACACGATGATTTTATAGCACACCTCCTGAAACCGTGCTCATTCTGGTTTTTACCCAAACAGGCACTGTCTACTTTTCTGTATAGACTCGTCATTTATGTTCTTGGCAAATGATCCGAAAGGTGAACAAGCGAGTAGTCTTTTCTGAGCATCTCTATAAGCTGCTTGACGTCGGTTCCCGTCTTCACACCCGGGTTCAAAACGCCATGGGGATCAAACCCTGCTTTGATTTTTTCAAACACCTGAATCATCGCATCGCCAACTTGTAGCTTCACAAATGGCGTCCTAAGTCGACCGTCATTGTGCTGCCCAGCTATACTACCACCGAGTGACACTACCGCCTTATAGTAGTCATTCATTAGCCGTAAAGCCTTCTGCCTATCACTCAGTTTTGAAAGATCTAACAGGGGGTAGACGTGTAAATGAGCATCACCTGCATGCCCCCAGGCGGCCAACGGCAAGTGGTGTTCTTTGAAAATATCTTCTATGGTCGCAATAAACTCAGAGAGCTTCTCGTGCGGAACCGATGCGTCTTCGATAATAGGTAGCGACACATGTCCCTCGTGGGTATAATTCACTACTGTAGCCGACAGATGTCTGAGCGCCCACAACCTTTCCTTCTCTTCAAAATCTTCGGTCTCAATAATTCGATCTGTTACTGTCCTCAGTCCACGCCAAGCTTTTTTGATCTTCTTTTCTTTGGCGCGCTTATCGTCGTCAAACTCAGCAAAAACTATCGCTGCCGGGTGATAATCTGGCTCCACGAGGTCGTTCGGAAAGACCGCTTGCTGCTTGTCTAGCGCAAACTCAATGAGGTTTTTGTCTATCATCTCGAGCGATACAGGTGACAATTCACGAAGCATATCGATAGCCGAAACTGCCTCATCGAGCACCCGAAACGCCGCAACCACAAGAGTAGTCTTAGGGTTATGCGGAGTGACTTTCAAAATCGCCTCTGTTATGACACCAAGCGTTCCTTGAGATCCTACGAAGAGCGGCGTTAGGTCTATGGAACCATCACGACGCCGAATGTCGCGTAGGTCATACCCTATACTGTCTTTGCTTACGAGCAAATTGTCATAGTACGTATCTATGGTCTCGCCAGATTCGCTATAAATACTGTCAATTGTTCTATAGAGCTCACCTTCTAGTGTAGTCAAGCCTTTTTTCTTCTCAACATTTTTCTTGCCGATTCGCCCCGTCTGAATCAGTTCTCCGTTCGCTAACACTACTTCAAGTTTATCGACCCATTCAGTCATTGGACCGTATTTAAATGACTGTTCACCGGCCGCATTGTTTGCTATGGCTCCACCTATGGTCGAATATGCATACGAGGCTGGGAATGCTGGCAAAAACAATCCGTGCGTGTTCAGTGTCTCTTGAAGCGACTTAAAGTTAACTCCAGGCTGAACCCGAACGAGTTTCTGTTGTGAGTCGAGTTCGAGTATCTTGTCGAGATGAGTCGGAAGCACTAACACGATGCCTTTGCCTATAGCCGCGCCCGTCTGGTCGGTGCCATTACCTCTGGCCGTAATCGGCAATCCATGTCCCTTCTCCGCTAGCTGCCAAGAAAAACGAGCAACTTTACGTACGTCGTTCGTTGAACGAGGATACACGACAAGAGACGGCATAAGTTCAAGCACGCTCGCATCGGTAGAAAAATATTTACGCACTGCCGTTCCATCAAGCACTTCTCCGCTAAGATGCGACTGCAAATAACTCGCTATTTTATTCATATTTCCTCATATTTTATCTGTATATATCATACCATAAGAAGAATAAGATACTGCAAAGCTTAGACCCTATATACGCATCCATGCTGTGCTGGCCAACAAGCTACTGAATGCTGTTAGACTTGTTGGGGTTACTACCGTTATTGGGATTACTGGTGCTATCGGAGTCGCCGCACTTACATCCTGCACCACCCCTATGTATATCGGTGTGGCTGCAGATACTAGTACAACGACTAACGGACCGGCCAATGCAAAAACTACTGAGCTCGCGAACAACACCGGCCCAAGTCAGCTATATAGTTATAGCCGGAGCTAGTATAGTCCTCCTGTTTGGTGGTGGTTCGCTCTTGATGATTCGTCGACGTCACTAAGATAAGCGAACTCGATGCACGCAAGATCGATTGTCGGTTTATACCGATCCGTTCGCCAAGCTTTGCAACCGCACGCTGCCTCAAGGGCGATTCGCGTCCATCGGTTTAAGCCCCCCCATCACAAATATCAAGAAAGAAAACCATCTTTTAGATAGCTTTCTTTCTTGATGTGGACGAGAGGACTTGATATTTTTCTGCCTCAACGGCTAAAGCCTATCCGCTCGCTTTCGGCAAGACAAGCTCTAAAACCATAAACCGCCGACTGGCGGTTTATGTCTATCGGTTCAAGTTCGCATTCATAACATACCAAATAAAATAGAGGTCAGAAGACCTCAAAATTTTATTGGTGCGGACGAGAGGACTTGAACCTCCACGAGTGCAATACTCACCAGCCCCTCAAGCTGGCGCGTCTACCAATTCCGCCACGTCCGCATAGACATGAATGTAATGTACGACCGAAGTTTTAGGTCATTCTCGGACCTTTTGACGCGCGCGTCTACGATTAACTTGCGTTTCACGCAGCCGCCACGTCCGCATAGACAT
>CAYIYX010000081.1:0-3320 GCA_964367775.1 uncultured Candidatus Saccharibacteria bacterium
CCTATCACCTCAACAACGTCAATGTTGCGCTCTAGCCAAATGAGCTAATCGCCCGAAACTGGTGGTGTCACTGGAAGGTGCTACGATATCATGCATTTGGCTAGAGTGCAGCGCAGTTTATTTCGCTGAGGGCTCTCCAAATGAGCTAATCGCTCGAACCGGCTGTTCCTAGAGGGGACACTTTAGGACCAGTAGGGAAAATGATAGCAAAAACAGAGATATTACGCAAGGTGTGGTATAGTTGTTATAGCGTTGATAGAGACTAACCACCTCTGGAGCACGTGTGAGCGGTCGCAGAGACACGAAAAAACAATGCGACAAGAGTAAAAGCATTCGGTGGAACAGCCTGAAATGGCCCGAAGCACGCTAGACAAGAGTAATCTGTCGGAGCGTGTTTTTAATTTATATAAGGAGAAACGGATATGAATGAAGATCAACTGTATGCAATGCGACACAGTCTCGCACATATCACGGCTCAGGCAGTACAACATCTTTGGCCAGAGGCAAAGTTTGGCGTAGGTCCAGTGGTCGAGAATGGCTTTTACTACGACATTGACCTCGGCGATGTGAAGATTTCCGAGTCAGATTTCAAGAAAATTGAAAAAGAAATGCGGACGGTTGTTAACAAAAACTATCCGTTTGAACGGACAGAGAGACCGATTGATGAAGCGCTGGCATGGGCGAAAGAACGACAGCAACCCTACAAAGTTGAGTTGCTGAACGATCTTAAGCGAGAAGGCACTACACTTGCAAGCGAGCTTGACAGCGCCATGATGGGAATTGAACTGCCCGCAGGAATTTCCGGCACGACACGTCCTGAAGTGAAGAGCGTGGTAGATGTTTCATTTTATACTGATGGCGACTTTACCGATCTCTGCCGCGGTCCACACGCCGAGAGTACGGGCAAGGTCGGAGCTTTCAAGCTCATGCGCGTCGCAGGGGCATATTGGCGTGGAAATGAGAAAAATGCGCAGATGCAACGACTTTACGGTGTGGCATTTGCAACCCAAGAGGAGCTTGACGCTTACTTAAATATGCTCGAAGAAGCGAAAAAACGCGACCATCGTAAGCTCGGTAAGGAGCTTGACCTTTATACGACATCGCCATTGGTAGGAGTTGGTTTACCACTATTTACCCCGCGTGGTACTGTTTTGCGCGAAAAAGCGGCTCAACTTAGCAATCAGCTACGTGAAGAGCGAGGATTTACGAAAGTATGGACGCCGCATATAACGAAAAAAGAGCTATATGAAACTTCAGGCCACTGGGCGAAGTTTGGCGATGAGTTGTTTTTGGTGACGAGTCAAGAAACTAGCGACAAAATGGCATTAAAGCCGATGAACTGTCCACATCATACGCAGATTTTTGCGAGCCGGCCACGTAGTTACCGTGACATGCCACTTAGGTTTCTGGAAACCACGACAGACTACAGAGACGAAAAGACCGGTGAACTGGGCGGACTGAACCGCGTACGGTCGCTGACGCAAGACGACAGTCATGTTTTTTGCCGTCCTGACCAGATAGAGCAGGAGATTAATGGTCTGCTCGAAAGCGCTCAACAGCTATACAACACAATCGACATGAAACTACGCGTGCGACTGAGCTACCGCGATGGCGGGGATTCGTACCTTGGCGACATGAGTTTGTGGAACTCGGCCCAGGAACAGCTAAAAGCAGCAGTAGCAGCGAACAAGCTCGATTACTTTGAGCAGGAAGGCGAGGCCGCATTTTATGGTCCAAAAATTGACTTCATGGCGACCGATGCGATCGGTCGGGAACACCAAGTCGCTACGGTCCAGCTTGACTTCGTACAACCAGAGCGGTTTGGCCTTGAGTATGCAGACGATGCCGGAAATACAACACGCCCAGTAATGATTCACTGTGCTTTGCTCGGCTCGATCGAACGCTTTTTGAGCGTATTTATAGAACATACGGGTGGTTGGTTTCCGTTTTGGATTGCTCCAGAGCAGGTGCGCATTTTAACGATCAACGATACCGTGAACGACTATGTTGAAGAAATCGCAACAGTACTATCAGAGGTAGTTTTAATGAAGCCGGTCAAATATAACGAAGTACGGTTTACAACGGACATACGAAACGAGAGTCTTGGTAAAAAGATTCGCGAGGCTGTTGCCATGAAAATTCCCGTTCAGCTGATCGTTGGTCCAAAAGACAAAGAGGCCCGCGAAGTCAGTGTTCGCACACAGCAGGGTGAAGCAAAAGTAGCTTTTGATGGGCTGGCAGAATACCTACAAAATCTTTAGTCAGGATGGCAATTGAACGATATGGAAAGTCAAAGCGGGCTACGCGAAGAGATCTATCGACTTATGTCGAAACTGCCGGAAGATAGGGTTACGACGTATGGTGACCTTGCGGTTTTGGCGGGCTGTCCGCTGGCGGCAAGGATTGTGGGCGGTATTGCGCATACCGGTCCTGAAAATCTTCCATGGCACCGGTTAGTCAACGCACAGGGTGGTTTAGCTATTGGCTACCCGGGAGGCCAGGAAGTACAAAGATATTTGTTAGCCCAGGATGGCATAGAGTGTAGTAGTGACTATACAGTGAAAGATTTTCGAGAAAAACGATGGCGACCGTAGAGTTACCTCTTATTGTTATTACCGGCCCGACCGCAAGCGGTAAGAGCGGCCTAGCTCTACTGCTAGCAGAGAAGTGGGGTGGAGAGATTATTTGCGCCGACTCGCGTACGGTCTACAATGGCATGGATATAGGTACGGCAAAACCGACAGAAGGCGACCAGAAGAGGGTGCCACATTGGTTAATTGACGTTGCATACCCCAACGAACGTTTTACGGTAGCTGACTTTCAAAGGCGTGCACGCGAGGCAATAATCGACATACGTTCGCGGGGCAAGATTCCATTTTTAGTTGGGGGGACTGGACTATATATTGACTCAGTCATTTTGGACTTCCAGCTTGGTCCCGTGGTCGAGTCTTCGGAAAGGGCGAGACTGGAAAAACTAACCGTTGAAGAGTTGAGAGCGTTGATATCAACACAACATCTCGCTATGCCCGAGAATGCGTTTAACAAGCGGCATCTTGTCCGTCGTATAGAAAAAAACAACATATCTACCTCTGGTAAAGTGCGACCCGATGACAGTATATGGGTTATAGCAATAAAGACGGTAAAAGACGAATTGCGTCAGCGAATTCAGGTACGCATTGACCAGATGTTTGAGTCAAATATAGTGCAAGAAACACAACGATTATTTGAAATGTATGGAATGCATAGCGAAGCGATGACAGGCAATATATATCGAATCTTGGGGCAAATGCTTGCCGGAGAGATAGACGAAGGACAAGCAA
>CAYIYX010000082.1:0-3280 GCA_964367775.1 uncultured Candidatus Saccharibacteria bacterium
TAATCAAAACGAAGAGGTTGCACCGAAAGGCGAAAAAGTTCGCAAAAAATGGCGCGCGTTATTACGCCGTAAATCCGAAAAGCAAGTTGAAGAATTCAAAGCGGAAGATCCCGAAATAGTGGATAGTTACTGGCTTGCCCAGCTGATGGTCGCGGAGCGCATACTCACACTCCACACCCAACTTGAAGAATCCGAACCGAAAACGAATGAGCGCCGTCGGATCAAAACAGAGCTCGACGTCCTCGGACTATTGTCCGAGAAACTATCCGACCCAGAGATTGAAGTGCCGGAAGAGATCGATGAAACATACCGGGTTATCGTTACCGTGCTGGAGCAAGGGGACCAAGACATTGAAGTCGAGCAACTTCCGATCATCAAGGACACCCCAGAAGACGTACGGGAAAAACCACAAGAAACACGCGAGCGTTCATTTCAAAAGTACGGCGCGACTGTTATTCTCGCCCTCAAAAAAGCCGTCACCACTAAAAAGATCGCTCCCAAAGATCCACCCGAAGATCCGCAACCTTTTCCCCCACAAGTATCTGTCAGGGGAGCCATTCTACCTATCGGTGTTGTCACTAAACCACTGAATGAGGTACCAACGCCACATCAGACGCCAAACGTAGCACCGGGGCTCACACTTACCGGCGCCGTCACATTAGCCGAGTACCGCGACCGTAAAGACGAAAAGCAAACAGATATACCAACGACGGAGTCTGTACCGCCAAACCCACTACCAAGCCAAGTTATTGGCCGTAAAGTACCCGAAGGACCCGTTGCATCACGCAAAGAGACCTACCTGCCACCGCCCCTAAGCGCAGAGGAGCTACCGGGTCCACAACAGGTAGAACTGGGTTCAGCACCGTCCAACCGCAAATTTGAGCACATGAAAACGTCAGAGCTTTTACAGCTAGCTCAGCTTGTCTCACTAGGTAACGGTGAGTACTTGGCCCGCGCATATCAATCGGGCAAGATTGACCGCGACGGTCTTATTAGCGTATTAAAAACCGTGGCAAGACGAGGTAATTATCGTGAAGAGTTTAAACGTCGGTCGGCAGAATACATAAGGCTTCGAACAGAAACCGCTCAGGTAACGCATGAGCCTGCGGTCCAAGAAGTCAAATATGCATCAAAACGGGAGGCAGAGGAAGTGACTTCACTGACTCCAAAATCAATACTACCTGCTCGGTCGGCATCACCCCGTATCCTCAAAGCGGCATTACACAACAAAGAACGGCTTTCTACGACTTTGGTAATACTATTTGTCGTAGCATTAATTTTATTCGTTGCGACCCGTTAACAGATTGATATTTACAAATGACACTGTTGCGTTACACTAAGCGTCATGCACCACACAACTCATCAGACAACGATCAACGGCACAGAGGTGCTATTTATTCATGTTCCTAACGCGAGGGCTGTATTTTTTAGCATTAATATTTTCTCGGGCTACCGTTATGCAATTACTGAAAATGTACAGCACTTCCATATACCTCACTTACTCGAACACATGGTGTTTGAAGGCTCACAAAACTACCCAGCTCCAGAATTACTGATGGACCAACTATCCAAGGATGGCGCCTATTTCAACGGCATGACCAATAACTACATAAACCAATACCACGTACGTACTGCACCTGATGAAATAGATAGAATCATCCCCGTGATGTTCGATATGGTGTACCGACCACTTCTGCTTGAAAAGGGCCTCGATGAAGAACGTGAGGTAGTTATGCGAGAATATGAGGAAATGATGTCCGACTATAGCACTGTCGCGAGTCTGATGAATGGCCTACAGAGTTTGCCGAAAAGCGGTGTTAATTTGTTTGAGCAGGCTGATTTACTCGAGCTAGTAACACTAGCACAAATAAAAAATTATCATCAAAAATTTTACACTGCCAAAAATTCCCAAATCATAATTTCTGGTGATCTCCCGGAGCCATCACGCAAAAAAATACTAACGATGCTACGCCATCAGCTCAAACTAATACCAGAAGGCAAACGCCACACACTTCCGCTACTTCGATTATCAAAACCGGAATTACCTGCGTTGCCAATAGAAGTTGCATCTGAAATAAGTACCGTTCATGTATCGTTGTCGTTCATCACGAAAGGCACTCTGGCTGGCAAAGAGTATCAGCCCCTTGGGCTATTTGGCAATTTAGTAGGGACCACCGACTACGCATCTATCTACCATTACTTGCGTAAAAAAGGACTGCTATATTCGCTCAATAGTTCGACCGTGACTTCGCCAAGCACGCATGAAATTCAAATAGACTTCGTCTGTGATAGAGCATCGTACGCAAAGACACTCCTTGAGCTACTCACCAAGTTGAAGGCCTACGCCGAGGCAGTACATGACGACACTATTGTAGAAAGACTCAAGCAAAATGTAGCCGGGAGCATAGCCTTGAGCTGTGAGACCTCCACAGATTACTCGCAGTGGTACGAAGAGTACCTCATACACAAAGAGCCGCTACTCAGTCCGGAATCTATTGCAGCCAGTATACATGACACGTCCCCCGAGGAAATATACAACACTTCAAGTAAGCTTGTACAAAATAAAAATCTCTTCATTACGATAATGGGTGGGGACGCGTCCGAGTACTTAGACCTAACACATTTTATTCGTGAGAGTGTTTTCGGCAATGATCAATCCAATGTTGATGAAATTCTTGAAAGCATTGCGCAGGAAGAGAAAAAACTTGCCCAAAGCCGACCTATGGCGACCTGGCTCGCGCGAATCGGACTTACACTACTTAGCGTCAGTAGTTTTATCCCAAATATCATTGGCTTTGACGGCAAGCAATATTCATTATGGACGTTCGGTTTGGAAAACGGGACAATCGGTATAAACGTGACTATTTTTTGGCTTATAGTGACAACGATTTCGATGTACTTTTTACGATTTGGTGCAGTAGTCAAAGAACTATTTTTGACTGCATCGATTTATTACTTAGTGCTTCTTATCGTCGTCTTTGGTCTATCGAATTCGGATGCAGACATTCCTGATCTGCTCGGGCAAATCACAGCTATGGTCATGTTCCTCACGCCACTATTCCTGATTCTTGGGACAATCGGTCCCACAGCTACGTGGTTGATCAACAAGCTGAAACGCTACGGTAAGCGTGTTTGCCACTGTTACTGAAGTCATTCCAGACAATACCATTGCGGGCAAAGCGAGCCATAAATTATCAGTCTGAGATATCGCCAGCATTGCCAAGGCCTGCAGTAATGACGCACGCAGAACCAAACCATCACGGCTGAATCTTTTTAGCAG
>CAYIYX010000083.1:0-3279 GCA_964367775.1 uncultured Candidatus Saccharibacteria bacterium
GCGAAATTTAGCAGGGTCTATACTGGCCCTGCTATTTGCAGTTCTTGGTACGTTTCAGTTGACAACGACAGCTGCAGCGGCGAACGAAGGCATGACGATGTCGCCAGTGAGCAAGCACTATGAGTTGAAGCCGGGAGAGACGAGTTCAGACACACTTCTCGTCATTAATCATGGTAAAACTGACTATACCTTCAAGATTATTCCGAAAGGCTTTGATGTTGATTCAGATACGTACTTGACGTTGACAGACAATCTGAAAAATCCTATGGCAGACATTGGTCAGTGGGTTTCATTCAGTCAAACGACGTACCACTTGAAGGCTGGTGAGAATGCGATTATTCCGTACACTATAATCGTTCCGCAAAAGGTGACGCCTGGCGCGCATACCGGCGCCATATACGCGGAAATTCAACCAGAAGAGACAGAGGGAATTGTCGTGAAAAAGAGTGTCGGGGTGGTGTTGTACGCAAACGTCGGAGGGGATTACATCAAGCAGGGAAGTGTCGAAAATATTTCAATTCCTTTTTATCAGCCCCTTCCGCCACTTGAGGCATCAGCGCGTTTTCTCAATACCGGGACCGCGTATTACATCGGTCGCGAAGAGGTGAAAGTCTATGATGTTTTTGGCAAACAGATCGCCGAGCAGTCTAAGGAATTTACAGTTTTACCAGATCGTCCTAGGAAAGTTGGAGTCAGCTTAGACAATGTTAACCCTGTTGGTTTGTATAAAGTGACTGTTATGACGAAGGTGTTTGACCAAGAGAAGGCCGTCAGTGGCTATGTACTGCTCGTGCCGCTATGGCTGATCATTTTTATACCAGTAGCGATTGTTGTTTTCGTGCTTTTCCTGCAGCTCAGAAGACGCCGAAAAGTGGTACATTTTCAATCTCACAAGTAAAGAGCGACTTTTTCTGAAGGTATGAAGACTAAAGATGGTACGGGTTCTGGTATAATGCTTAGTATGAAACAGTGGTGGCGAATCGGGGTTATTTGCGGCGTCAGTATTGCATCCCTCGCGACGGCTATACCGGCGTTTGCCGATGAATTTAGCGGCGGTAGCTATAAAATCAACGGGGTGATCGGGAATTCAACGGGAGATACCGTGAGCGGCGGTAGCTATCAACTCACTTCGACCTCTGGTGAGTCAGTTATTGGCAATGGAACAGGTGGGAGCTATAAACTAGGTATCGGCTACGTGTCGCAGCTCGAGGGCGTCCCGACTATGCGGCTTGATGTGCAGCCGAGCAGTCTTGTGGCGTACTATACCATGCTCGAGGGCAGCGGTTCCGCGGTAAGTGATGCATCGGTGAATAATCTTGTCGCAAATACGTCGGGTTCACCGACATGGGTCGCTGGAAAAATTGGTTCTGCTTTAAGTTTTAATGGTAGCTCGCAGTATGCGTCAAGTTCTGACTATGACATTTCTGGGTCGATGACGGTTGAAGCCTGGGTGTATCCTACATCGGCATCGGCAACGTCGAGCGTTGTCAGTAAAAATACCGACACAACCGACAATCAAGCGTCACTTGGACTGTCTGCGGGTAACGCGACGTTCTCCGTTAGAGTTGGCGGTTCGCCGGTTACTGTTACAGGGGCGGCAG
Organism: uncultured Candidatus Saccharibacteria bacterium; assembly: GCA_964367775.1. Lineage (GTDB taxonomy): Bacteria > Patescibacteriota > Saccharimonadia > Saccharimonadales > Saccharimonadaceae > JAPUDS01. The sequence goes on from CAYIYX010000083.1 coordinate 1,602, forward strand.
TAACGCAGAATGTTTGGACTCACCTTGTTGGTGTGTATGACGGTACGAATGTTCGACTGTATGTTAATGGTAGCCCTGCTACTCCAAGCGCGGCATCCGGCGTAGTGACGACGAATAATCTTGCATGGACAATCGGCAAAACTGCCGGCGCCGCAAGTGGGTATTTTACTGGACGCATAGACGAGGTAAAGATTTTTTCACGCGCATTGAGCCTAGCCGAGGTTTCTGCTGAATACACCGCGCAAAACAGCGGTGTTACCAGTGGTTTGGCATTGCCGACTATCGTAGCGGGCGCGTCACAAACAACTGACTTTAACACCTACGTGACGACCAATCTGACGGGGTACGATTTGACGATTCTTCAAGACCACAATCTGCAATCGGGGGCCAACACAATACCGGCCGTCGGCGCGACTATAGCTAGCCCTGCTGCTTGGTCGGAGGGGACGACAAAAGGGCTAGGGTTCACGCTCACCAGTGCGCCGAACCTTGCGGGCAAATGGGGGAGTGGTGCGAACTATGCGGCCTTGCCTGGTACGGCGACGTCGTTTTATACCCGAAGTGGCGCAACGCCGAATGCACGCGAGACGATCTCACTTCGTTTGCGATCAGATGTAGCTGGCACACAGCCAAGCGGTAACTACCAGAACACTATAACCGTAACAGGTACGGCCATACCATGATGATTCGCTACTGGGCGGCGCTTTTTGGTCTCGTTGTGAGTGGATTGGCATTTGCTCCCAATTTGTCGGCGCTTTCTATAGAAGCTCGTCCATTGACGTACGACATTCAGTTACCGTCTGGTGAGTCGAACAAAGGGCATATAGATGTTAAAAATACTAGCGCAGAGAAGGTGAGATTGCTCACTGAAGTACAGGCTTTCCGACAGACAGACGACAGTGGTTCACTGGAGTTTTACGACGATGCAGTTGTAAAAAGTGGTATACTCCCCGATCTGAGCGAGTTCGAGCTCTCTCCTGGAGAGGCGCTTCGTATGTATTTTCTGGTAGATGGTAAGAAACTACCGTCAGGAAACGTTTTTGCGGCTATATTTTTCAGAACTGTTCCTACTGCAGATAGTGGAGTAAAAAACTCGATTCGAATTGGAACACTGCTTAGTATTGTAAACAAAACACCTTCGGATAATCATGCCGACATCAAGGACTTTTCATTGCCGTTTTGGCAGCCTGGAGGCGAGGTAAAGGGTGAATTTAGTATGACGAACACGTCGGACCCGACGAAGAGCACCGGGTTTTACCCTGAGGTTACAGTTACTATTGCGCCGTTTCAGGCCCCTGTTACTCGAACATCAAACCTGGTGTTCGCTGGACGGACGAGAACGACCGAACTTACCGTGCCAGCGCCGCATTTTGGTTTGTATCTCGTGACGCTTAGTTATGACTCGCAGCGAGTCACGAAACTAGTATTGCTGGCTGCGCCGCTGGAATTGCTGGCGGCAATTGCTGCTCTGGTTCTCATAGTTATAGCCCCTATAATTCTCTGGCGCAGACATCGTTCTGCCAAGAAAAAGTACTCCCACCGCAACCATAGTAAATAGTACAACGACATATGGGACATACTTTAGGATAAATTGCTTGTGTTTCCTGCCGTCAGCTGCTAAACTTATGTTGTATTTCTACCATTGCGAGTAGTGGAAAAACAAAGAGACCAATTTAAC
>CAYIYX010000084.1:0-3242 GCA_964367775.1 uncultured Candidatus Saccharibacteria bacterium
TAAACAGGCACTTGCGCGTGCGAATCGAAGAGGAATTTCTGCCTCATGAGCATCTACCAGTGGCTCACCTCCACCATTCATTGCTAATGCTCTTTCATGTCCCCCTCTGTCGTCAGGGTTAGGGCAAGTAACAACTACCGATATTCCGTCGACAACACCTGGCTCCGTTTCGCTAAAGGAAGGAATACCGAGTGAAGCTCGCCTGCATGCGCCAAATCCGTTCCGGACCCCCGTCGGAGGTACGCTCACATCAACATATCCAGATACATTTTCATTATTCATGTATTTATATTAACACGATATGTCTTTTTTTGCAACTTTGTGTTTAAAGATCGTCATCATCTCGGCTTTTTCGTCGATAATCGGCCACGATAGTGACGATGCGTTCGACGCCGGCTTCGGTTTCGGTCTCGCTTTTGACGTCTTTGAGTCGATACACTTCATCTTCGACCTCTTTTTCGCCCACGAACATAAGGTATGGAATCTGCATTTTGACCGCAGATTTTATTTGTTTGTCAATCTTGCGTCCAGTTATGTCAACCGCCACGTTCACCCCTTCACTCCGCAGTTCATCGGCCAATTTTTCGGCTTGCTTCTGCACATTGCCGAGAACTACCATAAAAACGTCGGTCGTCGAGGTCAGTTCTGGCAACAACGCATGACCATTCAAAAACTCTTCGACAGTTGTTCCGCCTATTGCCATGCCAACAACGGGCGTTGGTGCGCCACCAAACAGCGTCACGAGTCCGTCGTAGCGACCGCCACCAAACATTGAACGGTTATTGTCAGGGTGATTGTCGTACACCTCAAACACCATACCGGTGTAGTAATCGAGTCCACGCATGAGCGTGATGTCAAACTTCGCGTTTGTAATCTTCGCCTCAGCTAGTAGTGTAAACAGCTGCTGTACTTCCTTCACCGCTTCACTGTCGAGAATCTCTTGTGGTAGCTCAGCCATACTGGTCGCACTAACCAATTTCGCGATTTTCCGAAGGCCTTCTTGGGCATATTCTTGGTCAAAAATCTCTATGGCTTGGTCGCGGAACTGCTCATTCGTGATCTTGCCTTTTCGGTCAAACAACTTGATCATCAGCTGCGCTTGAACAGCGTCGAGCCGCAGGTACTGCGCCATCATGAAGTTTATGAGGTCGCGGTTGTTTATACGAACAGTGTACATGTCACGCTTCGCGCCAAATTCTTGCATAACCGTGTCAGCCAGACGAATAACCTCCGCGTCAGCCTGACTACCCTCAACTCCGAAAATATCGGTATTGAGCTGCCAAAACTCACGCTCGCGCCCTTTTTGTGGTCGTTCATAGCGCATAAAATTTGCAATGCTGTACAACCGCGCCGGGTAGCCGAGTTCTTGTTGTCGCCCTGCTACCATACGGGCAATAGTCGGGGTCATCTCGGGACGAATCGCGACATTACGACCACCTCGGTCAACAAACTGGTAGGTTTGTTCGTTCACGAGTTCTTGACCAGATTTTGCTGCATATACCTCGAGTGGCTCTAGTATGGGCGCGCCGTATTCTTCATAGCCAAACCGCTCACTGACTTTCCGCCACACATCAAAAATATAGTTCTGCACTCGTTTCTCAACAGGGTAAAAATCGCGTGAACCTTTATAGCTTTGGGTGGACAGTGTGCTCATGTCTGTTATTGTTGCACTTTTCACCTCATTTTGCAAGCGTAGCCGTTTCATTTTCTTGTTCCTTTCTGCAGGTAGAATTGTTCTTCATATGACTTGATTGTTTTTCATTCCCACGTAAAATGCCGAGACTAGCTCGGCATGATTTTTAACAAGAAATCTTCCGACCTAGCTCGGCAACACGTGGCTATGATGAATCTGGAAGTAAATCATATGTTTATTGTATCATGTTTGAGCTTATTTTACAACCGTATCGTATTTTGCTGCAGCCATTCGTACATTGCGATCCCTGCCGCTACGCCGACGTTGATACTTCGTGTACTTCCTAGTTGCTCTATGTGAACGACTGCGTCCGCCTTGAAAAGTAACTCGTCAGACACACCACCCCCTTCCGACCCAAACACCAACACACAGTCTTTCGGTAATGTTGCATGCGAAAGAGGCTTGGATGCAACGTTGTTTTCTATCGCAACTACTGTTTTGCCGGCATTTTTCATAGCATCCACGAATTCATCTGCGGTTTCATAGTACTGAACATGGAGGTACTTGTCTGTCATCATCGCACCCCTCTTGTTCCACTGCCGCCGACCTATAATGTGCACATGGCGCACCCCAAATGCGTTGGCGCTCCGGACAATCGTGCCCATGTTATAGTCGCGGTCAAGGTTTTCTATGGCGATTTCAAGAGAAACACCTCGTTTGTCTAGCTCCGCCACGATGTCTTCGTGCGCCCAACCTCGAAACTCATCCATAACATTTCGCGTGTCTTCCATACCAACCAGTTTACTCGACTTACACGAAATCGCGCCAGGCTCTGGCCGAGCTAGCGCCGAATTGATAGACGTTTTCTCTGGAGAAGGTGAAGCCGTAGCTTCATCGACGAGAGAAAAATGGCTAGCGGGCGGCGATAGACGGTCAGAGATGGCAGGGATTTTGCGTAGGTCGAGTATAGAAATATTTCGACAGATAGAAAGAGTTTTGGTACAATTATTCTTACAATTTTATGCGCGAGTGGTGAAATTGGTATACACGCTAGCCTTAGGTGAGAGCCGCCAGTGGCGGGTCGCAAGGGAGTCCACTCTTGCAAGCTGGCTTGCAAAGATGTGGCGACGGGGTCGCGGAACGTGACATAGTGCCGCAAGGCGTGGAGGTGAGAACTGCCAGTGGCAGTTCGGAAACGAATCTTCCGATGAAAGCTGTGCTTTCAATCGCGAAGTTCGGGGTGAGACAATCCAGTGAATTGTCGCAAGGACATCTTCCGAAGAAATCTGTGATTTCTTTAGTGAAGTGTCGGGACCGCAGAATGTGGTCGCGGAACGTGACCAAGTCCTATATAATAATCCTTGAACCTCAACAATTCAGAGTTATGCGCGAGTGGTGAAATTGGTATACACGCTAGCCTTAGGAGCTAGTGCCGCAAGGCGTGGAGGTTCAAGTCCTCTCTCGCGCACCAAAAGAAGATTGGGTGTTAGCAAACACCGTAGCAAAGGGCTCTTTCCAGATAAAGGAAGGGGCTCTTTCGTCATTTAAGGATAGGTTCAAAAGCATTTTTCGTGCAAGTATATCCTTTTCGAGTGGAGTACCAGCTCTC
>CAYIYX010000085.1:0-3225 GCA_964367775.1 uncultured Candidatus Saccharibacteria bacterium
CACCTTGTGGACATGATCTCAAAAGGACTCATGGAAGTCGGCGTAAACGTAATCTTTACAGGGGTAATCCCGACCCCAGGTCTCGCCTACCTCACCGCAACACATGACGAGTTTGTCGCCGGTGTTATGATAACCGCTAGCCACAACCCGTACGAATATAACGGCGTGAAGATCTTTGATGCAAAAGGCGGAAAATTGCCCGATGAGTCCGAAGAGCGTGTCAACGAACTCATCGAAAATGGCACACCTGACAGGGGTCAAGGAACATTTCGTGAACAAGATTTTTCGGATGAATATGTGCAATTTCTCGTCAGCTCTACTGACGGCGTGAGATTTGACGGTTTGAAAGTTGCTCTAGACCTCGCGAACGGTGCATCGTACCGAGTTGGCGAACGCGTGTTTCAAAAACTGGGTGCTGAAACGGTCGTCATGAGTGACACGCCAAACGGTACAAACATTAACGAAAAATGCGGTGCAACGGACACAAACGCCCTAAGCCAACTTGTACTCAATGAACAATGCGACCTCGGCTTGGCTTTTGACGGCGACGCCGACCGAATCATGATGGTAGACCGCCTCGGCCGCCAATGCGACGGGGATCATATATTGTACATACTAGCAGTCCAAAACGATTTTCGCAGTGTCGTCGCCACGGTCATGACCAACCTCGGTACCGAACAGGCTTTGGCGGCAAAAAACATCTCCCTCGAAAGGACGACTGTTGGCGATCGTTACGTACTAGAACGACTGATCGAAACCGGAAGACCCCTCGGCGGCGAACAGGCTGGACATATCATCATATACCACTTGAATACGACCGGTGATGGCATATTGGCCGGCGTACAGGTCCTGAAAGCCCTTAAAGAATCCAATCGAAGCCTGGCTGAATGGCGCGACGACATAACACTCATGCCACAAGCTTTGGTAAACTTCCATATAGACGACAAAACGAAGCTCTCCCAGCCTGAGGTTGTCGCGTACGTCGAAGCGGAAACCGCAAAATTTAACGGCCAAGGTCGACTGCTTATTCGCCCATCCGGCACCGAACCACTCGCCCGCGTCATGGTCGAAGGTGAAAACGCCCGGGAGCGCGCCGAGCACATCGCTGCTCGCCTTCAGGAGCTCGTGTCGTGAACGTTTTTCCAACTACTTTGGACGACCAACCAGTCTGGCTCGACCCAGAGCTACTCACTACCGATGCAAAAGTAATGTTGCAATTTTTACATGACACAGGGTACGGTGTGCAAATCGGTATAACAGAGGAAGACGCTGCAAAGCTCAGTATCATTTCCCTGCAGCCATCTATCCGCAACTATTGTCCAAAAGACCACACTGAACGGTTCAAAAACCTTGAAGCTACTCAAAAATGGCTAGTAAAGGGTCGTGCTACTTTTTTACTCAAAGAACGGAATACTAACGACATAGCCGGCTACAGTTGGTCTGGACCTGGCACGAACGAGCACGTACCCGAAGGCACACTCACTGGCGCCTTGCGCCTGAACGAACAACACCAAGGCAAAGGTTTAGCTAGGCCATTTCTCGCCGTCGTACTCGACTACACGACGAAAAACTACCCGAACGAAGTTGTCTGGTTTGAAACCTGGGCTAGCAATGTCGGTGCTGTACATATCTATGAAAAACTTGGTTTTACAATCGTTGACTCTTCCGCGTCAACTAGAAAAACAGATGTTGGAAATACCGTCGAGGATACGCGGCTGTTTATGAAGCTTCGTTAGTTTTTTTGCTTAGAAGATTTTTTCCCGCCCACTCCTTGTTCGCACCTAACGCTACCCTACCGAGTCTTGACAGAAAAGCGCCAATTTCATAAAACGACTTAATCTCAAAAATATTATCTGGAAAGGGCTTGCCCCCTAGTGATTTCTGATCTTCAGTGCCGCCTTTTGTATTATGCCAAAAACCGATAGCTTTGTGTTTACCGAGTTTTCCAAGCTCGACGAGCTCAGTATCTTTGTCGTCTGTTATAATCACGCGCCGAGCGCGTACGTCCACAAGGCTTGACCCCACCCCTTCTTCTGATCTTCCCATATGCAACCAGCGGAACATAAAGGTATCGGTGCTAAGATCGAACGCCTCGACGCACATAGCAGCTTTTTTCATCTTGCCATCGGGAGGTAATACCGAGTACAATTCGTTGTTTAAATCAATCCCAAGAGCATCAAACTTCAAAAGTTGCGTCTCGCTGCCTCCCCGAGTTACATAGGCTCGTTTCGTTCCTCCCGGCATCTCACCCCTGATGAGTTCTCGCGCCCCTGGATTGAACAAGCACCTCTCGTCGCTATAGTCCAAATCAATCCTGGACATTGCCTCCGTTCTAACATCGTGCACCACTTCATCGGCCAGAGACTTGTCATACAGCTTACGCAGCTCGGTAAAAATATCAAAGGACCCACCACTTCTTTCGATTTTTTCCCGAATAGTCTTAAATTCGTCGATTGTTATGCCTTGCGATTCAAGCGTATCTTCAACAATCTTTGCAAAAGCCTCGGTATTTAACAGGTTTCTATCTACGTCAAATATCTCAAGGCAATCGACGACTTCACTAGGCCTGTCAAGTATTTCTGGAGTACCTACTTCAACAGTCATCTACAACCCCCTCATCTTCCTCACCACCGCTGCATAATATGCGGCGCTTTTCCGCGGAACACGCTTAAGATCATCTTCGTAGTCAATGCCAATAAGTCCAAAACAGGGCCAGCGACCGTAAGCCCATTCAAAGTTGTCGAACAAGCTCCAGTGCAGGTAGCCTTGAACATTGACGCCGTCGGCAATCGCTTGCTGCACAGAGCGAATCGTCCCATTCAACCAGTCTTTTCGGAAGCGGTCATTACGGTCCGCCACCCCAGTTTCCATAATAATAAGTGGCCTGTTGCGACGTCCTAACCGCTTGAGTATATGTTGGAGATTATCTGGCTTCATCTCCCAACCTAGATCACTCACCAAGCTGTCATCATGCACTATAGAAAAACCTTTATACGAGTCAGTAAAATAAAAATTCACGCCTATGAAATCGGTTTTTCTCCCGACGTAGTTTAGTACAACATCGTCTCGTATAAACCGGTCTAGCTTAGCCGCGAAACGGCTGGCAAACCTCTCGTCTCCTTCGCTGACATGGGCATAGCCCTTCACAAACCCAATCTTAAAGCGACGTGAACGTTTTTTTGCCAGTGCGTACACTTCTTTATGGGCTTTTAGATGGTTTCTATA
>CAYIYX010000086.1:0-3204 GCA_964367775.1 uncultured Candidatus Saccharibacteria bacterium
GTATTTCTGGGTTTACAAATAATAGTATATATGCAATAATTACCCCTGTTGTTTTTACAATTTATGGGCCAGTAGCTCAGCTGGTTAGAGCACCTGCCTCTTAAGCAGGGTGTCCGGGGTTCAAGTCCCCGCTGGCCCTCCAAATAATAATGATCTGTCTGCAGGATAGGTCATTTTTATTTGGCTGTGATGAGCGAGGGCTTGAATGTCGGACACGCCAAAAGGGCGTCCGGGTGGGAACTGCCCGTAACAGTTCGGAAACGAACCTTCCGATGAAAACTATTGTTTTCAACCAAAGAAGTTCGTGGGTCGCGGAACGTGACCAAGTCCCCGCTGACTATACGTCGAATATATACTGTTTTCGTAAGAAATCTTTTTATTGCTACAATGTGTTCATGTTTAAAAAAATACCGGGTTCAGTTTATATACTTGGTGCCGTCAGTTTCTTCAATGACATTGCCAGCGAAATGCTCTACCCCGTCATGCCAATATTTCTAACACAAGTATTGGGAGCTCCGGTTGCCATAGTTGGCGTTATAGAAGGCGTAACCGAAGGTAGCGCAGCCGTCTTTAAAACAATCTTTGGCCGATGGTCGGACAGACTAGGCAAACGTAAGCCATTTGTTTTCAGTGGCTACCTTGCCTCAGCCATATCCAAGATAATCATTGCGCTCTCGAATATATGGGGAGTTGTCTTCGCCGGTCGAGTAGTCGACAGGTTTGGTAAGGGGCTGCGCACCGGGGCTCGCGACGCCCTGCTGTTAGATGCTTCAAACGAAAAAAATCGAGGCTTGGTTTTTGGGTTTCATAGGGCTATGGATAGCGCCGGTGCGGTTGTCGGCCCGCTCATTGCCCTGCTGCTTCTGCAACTATTTAACAATGACATCCGAACAATTCTATACATTGCCGTGATTCCTTCTCTCATTGGCGTGATGCTCGTAGCCTTCGTGCGTGAATCTAAAAAAACTGCAAAAAAGGTCCGTGCCATGCCCATTTCGAAACTTAGCTTCAAGCGTCTTCCAAGGGAATTAAAAATATTCTTTATAGCGTACGGACTATTTGCCATTGGCAATAGCGCCGATAGCTTCTTGATTCTACGTTCAACAGATCTCGGACTGAGCCTTTCCTTAGCCGTACTTGCCTACGTCATATATAATGTTGTCTACTCACTGAGTGCGACACCGGCCGGAATGTTATCTGACAAAATTGGTCCAAAACGTGTATTTATAGCCGGTCTACTACTGTACATACTTGTGTATGTTGGTTTTGCAATCAACACATCCGCAAACGGTATTTGGGGTCTGTTTGCACTCTATGGTCTATATATTGCTTTAACTGACGGTGTGTCAAAAGCACTTGTCGGCAAATACATCAATCAAAAAGAAGCAGGCGGAATATATGGTTTACTGCAAACCATCACCGGTATTGGCACATTGTTAGCTTCAATAATTGGCGGCCTCCTGTGGACCGTTATTGGGCCTTGGGCGACTTTCATGTTCGGAGCTGGCTTTGCGGCACTGGCGTTATGTGTTTTCATGTTCGCAGACTCAGGCCGACATAGGACAGCCTAAACAAATGCCTTCTTGATGCTACAACTGGTCTTTTTTGCTTGAGATGAAGGCGCTCCACTGACGAATCATGCGAAGCACGCTCTTGAGCGGAAGCTCGATGACCATGTCGAGTATCATGGACACGAAGTTAATCTGGGCGTATTTCTCACTCATCCAGCGTCCAACAACGACAAAAGGCATATAGAAGAAGTCTCGAAGAACTGTTACGCTGTTTTGCAGACTATCGACTGACTCAACATCACGAATCATGCGACTCAAACGGAAACCGAGGAAGCTCGCCCCTGAAAGGAAGATGAAGAAAACAATGAGATGCGGCACGGCAAATGCAAAATATGTCATAAGCAGCCAGCTCACACCAGAGAACACGGCAAGGAAGATGAGCGCATAAGCCACGTTGTATGCCACGCCAAAACTACCCTTCGCTACACGGCCGACTTGACGAGAACTTGTTCCGTAGAACATTTCTTCGGCTTGACCCAGAAGCCTTGTGGTATTTGCCTGAGAAGGAGTCGACAGTGTGGCGCGTAAAAGAACCATGTAAATTGGTGGGAAGAAGAGGTTTATAAGCAATGACTCCCAGATAAGACTTCCGTGCACAGCATAGTCATATGGCACTTCGATTGCCAGCCCGATCAAAAACTTCGTGATGACAAGAAAAATAACGCTCTTTACAATACCTCTGTTAATGCGTTTATTTATGAGCTGGTACTCAGCCTGTACCTGCTCTTCGTAGGTACTCAGAAAACGGTTTTTACGTGGAAGTAGCTCTGAAATGTTCGTGCCAGACTCGAGCATGCGTGCAACAATGCGAAGTGCCGCGCCCTGACGGTCAACGTAATGCGTCAGTTTGTCGGTTGTTTCTGAGTCGAATAGCCGATTGATCTCGGCATTCACATGGCAGTAGCCTGCAAAGTCGGTTGGTGACTGGTTATATCTTCGAACCAGTGCTGCACGAATAATCGCTTGGTCGGACTTCGCAAGTGCGCGGTGCACCGCAACATACAGAGCCGGCTCAGCGTCGACAGGTAGCGCGCCTCCAAATAACTTCGCTAGGTCAGTATTTTGCTTGAAGTTGTCAAAAGCGAACTGGACAAAGGCTTCCTTGACCGAGTTGTCTCGGAACAGTCGCGCAAGCTCAACAGAAAGCACGTCGATTGCCCAGGTATCACCGCGCCCATTGCCTATATCTCGAGAACTTTGAATCTGCGTATATACCCGGTAGTACTGCGTAACTAAGTGATTAACTTCCTGTACGGTGTCCTCAGTTACGGAATCGTTGGGAAGATATTCGGCAAATGTCAGTTCTGTTACGAGCTCGTCTGCGCTTTTCTGTATAAATTCGACTGACTGAGTCAAAAACATGCGCTTGTAGAAGCGTTTTATCGCCTTTTGAAGCAGTAAATGTTCGTCGGCGTATTCAGCCGCATTGCGAAGCTGCTCATATGCAGCCGTAACCATACCGCCGGCGCCAACAACATGAACTTTATCGGCCTTTCCCTTGCGCTCGCTTTCTTTGTGCGCACGAGTTCTAATCTCATCGAGTACGTGAGCGAAACGTTTACCAAGTGGGTTCAGTTCTTCCATAGCAGTGGTTATAAGTATAACAGTGGTAATAGCGCAAGTAAAATGGTAC
>CAYIYX010000087.1:0-3014 GCA_964367775.1 uncultured Candidatus Saccharibacteria bacterium
ATATAGACCAATTTGCTATACTTGTAGATATGAAATCTCTGAGTACGAGTCGTCCGATTGTTATCCTAATGGTTGGAGTTCCTGGTGCAGGCAAGAGCCATTTTGCGCAGCAATTCGCAAAACTCTTCCAAACACCTCTGGTGAGCTACGACAAATTACAACATCTACTGTTTTCTGAACCCCAATTTTCTAAGGACGAAGAACTCTTGATCGCAAGCTTGATGAACAACCAGATTCAGGAAATTTTTAAGACAAGCAAGACATTTATCATCGACGGTGCGGTCAATTCGCGTGCTGCTCGCATGGAAATCGAACGGATTGCTCGCAAAAACGATTATGGGACGCTGGCGATATGGGTCCAGACGGATCTTGACTCGGCTAAATATCGTGTCACTACACGCAACAAAAAACGTGACGGCGACAAATACAATGCTCGGATGACCGAAGAACAGTTCGATCGTCATGCACCCCGCATCAATCCACCGGCCGGCAAGGAAGAGCATGTAGTTGTCAGTGGGAAACATACCTTTGCATCTCAAGCCAAAGCAGTACTCAAAAAAATCGTGCTGCCCCGCGACATACCTGTTGCAACTGGGCCGCGTCCAGCCAACCCCACGCCAACACGACCACATACAAACAAACGTCGACAGACGATGATATCGTGATCGCAAAAGAATACCACGACGATGAATTCGGCACAGTAGCCATAAAACGCATTGCCCGAGCGAAATATGTCCGTGTCCGAGTGGGGGAAGGTGGCGTGCTCCATGCAACAATGCCACGATTCGCGCCGGTCTTGTTACTTCGTAATCTTATAAACTCATCACGTGAATCGCTACGAAAAGCTATCTCGGAAACCCAGGTTCATGCCAAACGCGTCTATGCCGAAGGTGATATTGTTGGGACATCACACAAGATAGTTATCGAGGAAGCCCAACGACGACGGGCTCGTCGCAAAGAACAGATGATCGTCTGGAGTATGCCGGACCGTCAAGAGTATCAAGACTCCACTAACCAAGATGTCATACGCAAAGCCGTACGCAAGGCGCTCGATGAGCAAGCAAGTGCGTATTTACCCCGCCGGCTTCAATACCTCGCGGACATCGGGGGCTTTCATTTCACCAAGATTCGATATAGCAATGCCAAGGGGCGATGGGGAAGTTGTAGTAGTCAGAGAGTTATAAGTCTGAATGTGGCACTTATGAACCTTCCGAAAGAATTGATAGACTATGTGCTGATACACGAACTCGCCCATACAAAACAGATGAACCATTCACCTGAATTCTGGAAAATCGTTGAAACGTATTGTCCAGAGTACAAACTAGCGCGAAAAGAACTCAAAACATATAGTCCCTACCTATAATGCTCATGGTATACTAATCGATAGATATGGGTGGAAATTCAGCTGCGAGCAGTAATAAATACGCGTTAATGTTGGTACGGACCTTACGACGCATGGCTGTTGTTATGGCGTTTGCTACTATCATGTATGCGATTAGTGCTGAATTAGGCTTTGTCTTTACCTCGAACCTTTACTCGCTTGGACTTAGCCTGATCATTTCGACCCTTGTGGTTGTGTTCGCGGTTTGGGCATATCTAAAGCCACTTAAGACGAACAGTAGTAAACTGGCGTTTTTCATTATTCCGTTTCACGGTATTGGAGTAGCATTTCCGCTGCTTATTTCAGGATTCATGAGCCCAATGACAATGTTTTGGGTGGTGCTTATAGTTGTGACGGGCATGTTCTTTGGTACCAAAGCCATGTTGTACAGCAGCGCCGTCCTGATGACAACCTCGTTTATAAGCCTGGCATTTGGCGTCGACCCATCGAGTCCGAACTATCTCATGGTAGCGACAGACCACCTTAGCTACGCCAGCATTATCATTGTTCTTGGGCTATTCGTTGGCTCACTCAGAAATGTGCAATCAATCGAACATGCAGATTTTATGAAAACAGAAGAAAAGCGTAGCAATGAGCAGACCCGGCTCATGACCCTTATAAATAGCCTCAACGAAGCGATTATTAGTGTTAACGAGAATGGCACTATCCAGTTGTACAACGCAGCAACGCTCAACCTGCTCGACACGAACAAGAGTCTGATCGGTAAAAAATTACACGACGTTGTCGCGCTCCAAGACGAACAAGGTGAATCAGTTAATTTGCAAAAACAGCTGACTCAAAGTACAGCGTCCGTATTACGTGATGATCTCATTCACAAGTTTGAAGACGGTGAATCAATCAACCTAGCTATTAGCGGTGCACGTGTACGCGGTAACAACAACGAGTTACTCGGGCATATTATAGTGTTGCGTGACATTACCCGTGAGAAAAGTCTCGAGGAAGAACGCGATGAATTTATATCTGTTGTCTCTCACGAACTCCGTACGCCAGTGACGATCACCGAGGGTACTATATCGAACGTTCAGCTGCTTATTGAACGAGGCGCTACACCAAAAGTTGTATCAGACGCACTGTCTGCCGCTCACGAGCAAACTATCTACTTGTCGCGAATGATCAACGATCTCAGCACGCTATCACGCGCCGAACGCAACGTCGGAAGCGAAGTAGAGCGTATCAACGTGATCGAATTTGCACATGAAGTATTTAAAGAATATCAACCAAAGGCCGCCAAAAAAGGACTCGAGTTCAACCTAGACGTCACAGGTAATCCTGGCTACATAAAAGTAAGTCGTCTCTACCTCGAAGAGATCCTACAGAACTTCCTGACAAATGCAATTAAATATACGCCGTCGGGAACGGTTGGCTTCCTCGTGCATGCAAGTAAAGGTCAGGTGAAGTTTTCTGTTAAAGACTCCGGGATCGGTATTAGTAAAAAAGAACACGGCAAGATTTTTGAAAAATTCTATCGTTCAGAAGACTATCGCACTCGTGAAACTAGTGGTACGGGGTTGGGACTATATATAGTACAAAAGCTCGCACACAAGATCGATACAAAGATTGAGCTAGAAAGTCGTCTAAACCATGGATCGACGTTTAGTATCTCTGTTCCGCT
>CAYIYX010000088.1:0-2897 GCA_964367775.1 uncultured Candidatus Saccharibacteria bacterium
AAGCGAGGATCGAAACGCGTCAATCTGTACGCAAACTTGTCAAACCGACACAAGTCGAACCGCGAATATAAAGCGAGGCGTAGGGCTGAATATTTGGCGAGCCTTCCGAAACATCCGCTAAAACGCATCCTCTACAGAATGCACCCGAAACGCTTTTTTGCGTACTGGCTGAGCAAAGATGGACTGTTTATGTCCTTGAAGTTGTTCGGTATTGGTGTCGGTGTTGTCGTGCTACTCATCGGACTGATGGTTTTGTATTACCGTCAAGAAATCGCCGCACTCAACCCAGATCAACTCGCTGCCAGAGTCCAAACGACCGTTACGAGATATTACGACAGAAACGGCATACTCTTATGGGAAGATAAAGGTGATGGCACCTACAAACTAGCCGTAAAATCTGATCAAATTACCGACAATATGAAAAAAGCTACGGTCGCTATAGAGGACAAAGACTTCTATAAGCACGGTGGATTCAGTCTGAGCGGTATCGTGCGCGCTGGTTGGTCTAACGCCACAGGAAGCGGCAATACCCAAGGTGGCTCAACGCTCACGCAACAACTTATAAAACAAGTATTCTTTGCCGATCAAGCTGGTGATCGAGGCATCTCTGGTGTGCCCCGCAAAATCAAAGAGGTCATACTGTCGGTCCAGGTTGAAAATATGTACTCAAAAGACCAGATACTCACCATGTATCTCAATGAATCCCCGTATGGTGGGCGCCGTAACGGCGTTGAGTCGGCCGCGCAAACATACTTTGGCAAGAGCGCGAAAGACCTGACTCTCGCTGAAGCATCACTCCTTGCCGCCATTCCACAAAACCCAACCGCATATAACCCATACAACACCGACGGCAATGAGTCGCTAATCGCCCGTCAGCACACAGTGCTCAACTATATGGCCGAGCAAGGCTTGATCAAAAAGGACGAAGCCGAGGCGGCCAAGAAAGTGGCAATTCTTGATGAAATAAAACCTGAAGCCGATCAGTACAAAGACATGAAAGCCCCTCACTTTGTGCAGATGGTGAAGGCTGAACTACAAACCGAGCTCGGAGCGAAAGTAGTTGGAGATGGAGGCTTAACAGTCAAGACTACGCTCGACTACAGAGTGCAGCAAATTATTGAAGGTCAAATCAACACCTTATTTGCCGGTAGCTCACCAAGACTAGGTAACTTTGATAATGCCGCCGCTACGATGATAGATTCGCAAACTGGTCAGATATTGGGCCTTGTTGGTAGCCGCGGTTTCAGTTACCCGGGCTATGGCGCTTACAACGTTGCAACGAGCTGGCGCCAGCCGGGTTCAACCATCAAGCCACTGGTCTACGCAGCTCTCTTCAAGGGCAACTACGGCCCTGGATCAATCCTCGCAGACTCACCTATACCGCAGTCAATTTATAAAACAGACAATGGGCAGTCGGTGTCAAACTTTGACAATAAATTCCTCGGTGGTATTTCTATACGTTCTTCACTTGCTATGTCTCGCAACATCCCTGCAATCAAAGCTATGTATACCGCAGGAGTCCAGAATACACTTTCTGTAATTCGTGATATGGGCGACAAGAGCTACTGTACAAACGGTCAAGAAGTCAACGCTGGACTGTCTGCTTCTATTGGTGGCTGTACGACAAATCAGGTGGATCATGTTAATGCATTCGCTACCATCGCTCGCATGGGCGTCTACAAGCCGACTGCAACCGTCTTAGAAGTTAAAAATGCTCAAGGCCAGATCGTCGAGCAGTGGAAAGATTCATCTAAACAAGTCCTCGATCCACAAGTAACGTACGAACTCGCCGACATTATGAGCGACCAAGCTGCCCGCGCTCCAGCGTATGGCACGACCGGTGCTCGTGGTTTCTTGCCTGGAAGTGTTGTAAAAATAGGCGGTAAAACCGGCACATCAAATAACGGCATAACGGGTAAACCACGAGACCTATGGTTCCTAAGCTATTCTCCAAAAGCTACTTTCGGTATCTGGGTCGGCAACCATGACTCAAAAGACATGTCAACCTCAGCGTTCTCGACTCTCATTGGTCCGGTCAACTCTGGCGCCATGTACGACGCACACACGCAAGTTTTCCAAAAAGATGGTACCTGGAAGCCAAATGATTGGTACACCACCCCAGCCGGCTTACAAAAACTCACCATCGCCGGTAAGACTGACTGGTATCCGTCTTGGTTCAACAAATCAAAAGCTACTACTGGGGAGAAAATTACGTTCGACAAAGTATCCAAAAAAAAGGCCACCGACTGTACTCCCGATGTAGCAAAGATCGAAATTTCCGTTCAAACCATGATCGATCCCGTCACGAAGCAAAAAACCTACCTGTCAACCGACGGATACGACCCAAATGCTAGCGACGATACGCATCAATGTAGCGATACAAAACCATTCGTCAACAGCGTCGATGTCAAAAAAACGAGTAGCGGCGTGTACAGTATAAACGTCAGTGTCACGCAAGGTAGTCACGCGCTTCAGTCTATAGCTATAACCGTAGGTGGCGCATCGGTTGGGAGTATTACTGTGAGCAGCAGCGGGATCTATTCACTGAGCTACACACCAACGAGTGGTGGATCACAGACCGTAATCGCCACCGCCACAGACACAGCGCTCTACGCGAGCACACCCGTGTCGACAACCTATACGTTTGAATGAAGGGCAACACCCGAAGAAGATGATACTCGTCGTCGTTCGCGTTAAAACCCTCTAGGCAAGGCCAGAAATAACTACTTATTTGCAAGGTCGACCAGTGAGTCTTCAGGTGTATGTGACCGATAATTTCCGGAACGCTGTTTGAATTTTGACTCGGAACGTTTTGCTTTAGGCTGACGTTTTGGCGCTGGAGTTGCGGTGGCGGTCGTCGCTCGTTGCTTTACTGATTTCTCTGCAACCTTTTCATG
>CAYIYX010000089.1:0-2877 GCA_964367775.1 uncultured Candidatus Saccharibacteria bacterium
GGTCGTGTTGACCATCGCGTGATGAGTACAGGAGATCATCCTGACGGCAGGCCTACCTTCGAAGATTTGCCTAGTACCTACGACCCAGAGACTATCAGGACTGGTAGTGCTCGCATCTTGAATCAGATGCGAGGACATGTTGCGAAAGCTGAGATATATAAAGCAAATCCTAAAAAAGCAGCGGCAGACTCCATAATGAGAGTGATTGATCACACTGAGTAAGTGTTGAAATAAGCATACAACAACTTTATATTGCTCTATACCTCGGCTTACGTAGTCGAGGTATTTTGTGCTTTGAGTTCGCGTTCTGCTGTCTGGAGACTGTTGATTAGATCGTCAATATCACCGTTCATCGCTTGGGGGATACCTGAGCGTGAGTAGCCGATACGATGGTCGGTGATACGGTCTTGCGGGAAGTTGTAGGTGCGAATTTTTTCACTGCGGTCGCCACTGCCGATGAGTCCGCGGCGCTCAGCACTGAGCTTCGTATTTTCTTCGTCGACTTTTATTTGCAAGAGGCGAGAACGGAGGACGCTCATGGCCTTCAGCTTGTTTTTGAGTTGGGATTTTTCATCTTGGTTCGTAACGACAAGTCCAGAAGGTATGTGCGTGATGCGCACAGCACTGTCAGTGGTGTTGACGCTTTGACCACCGTGACCGCTCGCGCGGTAAATGTCGATTCGCAAATCCGCAGGGTTGATCTCGATGTCAGTTTCTTCGGCTTCGGGGAGAACGGCAACCGTGACAGTTGATGTGTGAATGCGCCCCTGACTTTCAGTGACGGGTACGCGTTGGACGCGGTGTACGCCGGATTCAAACTTGAGCTTGCTGTACGGCATGTCGCCCTTAACTTCGAAGACAACCTCTTTATAGCCACCAGATTCGTTTGGCGATTCACTCATGAGTTCGGTTTTAAAACCGTGCGCTTCGCACCAACGGAGATACATGCGGTAGAGTTCGGCGGCGAACAATCCAGCTTCGTCACCACCAGCACCAGCACGGATTTCGATGATGACGTTTTTTTCGTCGTTCGGGTCTTTTGGTGTGAGCATGACAAACAGCTGTTCGTCGAGGCGCGCGAGTTCGGCTTCAAGTTCCGGTAGCTCTTTTTTGGCGAGGTCGGCTAGTTCGTCGCCGCTACCCATAAGTTCTTTGGCTTGCTCTATTTGGTCGCGGAGTGCTTCTTTGCGTTCGCCGGTGGCGATGAGTTCATCGAGTTCGAGCAAGCGGCGGTTTTTCCGAGCATAGTCGGGGTCTGAAAAAGCATTGGCTTGTGACAAAAAATCTGTCAGTTCGGTTTTTTCTGACTTCAGTGTATGTATGTCGAGTGAAATTTCTGCCATAACAGGGATAATTATAACAGATTAGGTGCTATCTAGCGAAACCATCGACGAATGTAGCTGACGATGACATTCAGGAAATCAGGGAACTGAAGTGGCATGTTGAGTTTTCGCAGTATGTACAGTGCGAGTAGTATAGTGAGCGAAACGACACAGAATGGGCCAACTATGACAAAGAATGCCGAAAGACCTATGAGCGTATTTGGCGTTGACTCATTGTCGCCGAAAAAGAGCAGCAGTGCGAGGCCGACCAGCAATATTGCAAGTGGCCCGATAATCAGCAAGCGAGGAACCCAAGGGTTTGCACGGTCTAGATTCGGGCCAATTGAGTCTTCTTGTTGAGCTGCGTCAAGATAGAGAAGGACAAGTATGGTTATACAGGGAAGTTCAATAAGTGCCAGGATAGTATACAGCGCTGTTTCGATAGGTCCGGTAATAAAGGCGACATGGAAGATTTTTGTAATCAATGTAATGGCGACCATAACTACGACCACCAGGCTTGGTATTAAAAGGTAGCGAGTGTTTTTTTGCTCTTTCGAGAGTGGTTTCCTAGGGGGAGTTTCTACCGGAGAGGGTAGCGTAGGTGTGGGCGTAGGTGTAGGAGTAGGAGTAGGTGATGGGGTAGGCTTTGCTGGTTCGGGTTGTGGATTTGTGCCACCGAACCACTGCACCTCAGTATCGGAGTGAAATTTGTCGAGTGAGTCGAGCAGTTTCGGGTCAATGGTGTTATTTGGCATAAACGTAAGTTCTTTGAATAAAGTATAGCAAACAATACACTTATAGAAAAATCGCCCATATGGGCGATTGATTCAATAGATAGCTGGTTCGCTTATTTTTCTGCAGCTTTTACTGATTTCTTTGCGGTAACGGCGTTTTTCTTAGCCGCTTTCTTGGCGAGAGCTTCTCGGTGCTGTTCTGCAGCAGCGAATTTCGCTTTGAATCGGTCGACACGACCTTCGGTGTCGATGATTTTCTCTTCGCCAGTGAAGAACGGATGAGAAGCACTCGAGATGTGCATCTTTATAAGCGGGTATTCTTTACCATCTTCCCATTTGATGGTTTCGTTGCTGGTCGCAGTACTCTGTGTGAGAAAACTAAATCCAGCAGTCTCGTCTTGGAACACGACGAAACGGTATTCGGTGGGGTGTAAATCTTTTTTCATAGCTAGGAGAAGATTATATCTGATGGAGGGCGAAAAGTCAAAAGAGGTAGACGTGAAGAGCTAACAGTGGTAGAATATACGAGTAATATTTATTTAACGAAGCAACCCGCGCATAATCCTCCTACGGGAAGTGCGGGCGAAGGGAGAAGGATATCATGGCAGTTGATGTCGATATCAAGGCTTTGCTCGAGGCCGGTGTTCATTTCGGACACAAAACGAGCCGCTGGCACCCAAAAATGGCCCAGTACATTCATAGCAAGCGTCAGGACAGTCACATTATTGACCTGACAAAGACGGTTGAAGGGCTTGAAAAAGCTTTGCCGTTTATAACCAAAACTGTCGCGAGCGGCAAGCAAGTCTTATTCGTTGGTACGA
>CAYIYX010000090.1:0-2816 GCA_964367775.1 uncultured Candidatus Saccharibacteria bacterium
TTCGATTTTTTCTGGGGTTAAGTTAGTGATGTCGCGTTTCGAGCAGTACTTGAGAAAACTGCGAAGGGCTATGAGGTGGTAGCTTTGTGTGATCAAAGACAGTTCGTCACCGTTCTCGTTTTTATAACGGTTTAGCCATAGACGATATTTGCGTACTATTTCCGATGTGATTTTATAGACTTCTATGTCGCCGGCAAATTCGACGAGTCGATCTAAATACAGATGATAATTTTCGGCAGTCTTCTGACTACGTCCTCTTTCGACTTCTATAGACTCGAGAAAATCCATGATTAGTTCTGACAGATACATAGTTCAATCATAACGCTTTTGTAAATATTTTACGACATGCGAATTTCGCATGTGGCAGGCTATTCATTCCTCTGGTACAATAGATATTAAATAACCTAGACAAAGGAGATACATATGGAACGAACGCTCGTAGTGTTTAAACCAGATGCGGTAATGCGAGGAATAGTTGGCGAAGTATTGGCCCGGTTTGAAAGAGCCGGCTTAAAAATCGTTGGTATGAGAATGCTTCAACCAGATTACGATAGGTTTTATAATCATTACGAGGGAATTGGAACGCTTAAAACTCGTAAAGGTGAGGAAATATTTGAAAGTCAAATCAAAACCATGATGCTAGGACCAGTTATTGCCATGGTGCTCGAAGGGGTTGAGTCGGTAGACTTTGTTCGCAAGATGGTTGGACCAACAGAGCCGAAGTCGGCGCAACCTGGGACGATTCGAGGTGACTATGCGCACGTGAATTATGCGCAGCCGGCGACTGTTGGTATGGGTGTGCCGAATATCGTACATGCGAGTGCAACGATCGAAGAAGCCGAGAAAGAGATTGCACTCTGGTTTGACAGAAGCGACCTGTGCGACTATGACGCAGTCCATAACGCGTTTACGCAGCCGAAACCTACAAAAGATAACAAGTAGACTTACGGCAAAAACTGACAACGAGTGTGAGATAATGTCAGTGCGTCCCCGTAGTTCAACGGATAGAATAACTCCGTCCTAAGGAGCAGATATAGGTTCGATTCCTGTCGGGGATACCAAAGAAACTACCGACCTTCGTGGTCGGTAGTTTCTTTGGTAGTTTGCGGTAGCAAACCGAACCGTCAAGGTTCGGCGTAGCGAGTAAGGGAAGCGAAAGCTTGCTTTCGACCCGTTACGAGCGAAGGTTCGCAAAAGCGAACCTTCCTGTCGATGCTACCGACCTTCGTGGTCGGTAGTTTCTTTGGTAGTTTGCGGTAGCAAACCGAACCGTCAAGGGTTGTTTTTGCGAACCTTCCTGTGTCTATACTGCCGATCTCCTGAGCCGGTGGTATCTTTGGTATAATGTATCTATGGAAACATTCGATGGCCAACGAAAGAGTGAAGAAGTCCTATTTGTGTTTCGTCGGCATGTCATTGCCATGAGAAAAGGATTTTACGGTCTACTTATACCGTTTACCGCAGGCTCTATTCCATCGCTGATATCACCAGATACCGTCTGGTTGCTTTGGCTTAGTCTCGGCGGGTTTGTTCTTGGGCTATGTATATTTTTCTATCACTGGATAGGGTGGTATTACAGCATATTTATTGTCACAAACCAGCGTATTCAGCAAACTATGCAGTCGGGGATTTTTGGTAAGTCCGTGATAGACCTTAGTTTGTCGAAGATACAAAACATAAGCTATAATGTACCTGGCTTTTCGGGTGAGGTGTTTGGATTCGGTACTATCGTACTACAGACGTATGTCGGTGATATGGTAATTGATAAAGTCCACAAGCCAAGTGATATTTACAACAAAATTCAGCAAGCCATTCACGAGAGTGGCGGCAAATTGGAGATCAATAATGAAGAAGTTTTCGAAACTTAGACGCGCCAAAAAAGAAAGTCAAGACGAACCTGCGGCTCGTATTACGAACGAAACCGTAGCCGAGCACCGAGAGAAAGTCCTGGCTGGCGGGCGTAAGTTTAAGTATCCTCTCCAGTATCAAAAACACAAGCTTGTTGTAAATACTATGATTCTCGGCGTCGCGACTGTCGCTTTATTAACAATATTTTGTTGGCAGCAGTTGTACGTCGCGCAGAGCTCGAGTAAGCTTATGTATCGTATTACGCAGCTGTTGCCCGTGAGCGTTGCGAATGTAGACGGAGAATCAGTTAGGTACAGTGATTATCTGATGCGCTACAGAAGCTCACTTTTTTACGCACAAAAACATGATTTCATAGATCTAAATAGCCACGGCGGCCAATGTCAGGCGGCGTACTATCAAAGGCAACAGCTCGTGAACGCGGAGAGCGCTGCCTACGTGACGAAATTGGCACGAGGGCTGCGTCTTGCTGTCTCCGACAAAGAAGTTGACGAATTTATACAACGTGACGTTGACGCTAGGTCGGTCAGTCTAAACGCGTACGAGAAAACCGTATTAAATAGTTACTACGACTGGTCTTTGGACGAGTACAAGGGTGCAGTTAGAGGTGAGCTTCTGAAGAGGAAAGTTTCTTTTGCTGTAGACAGCGAAGCGAAAAAGCGAGCAAACGACATACTGCAGGCCGTTAAGGGAGGGGCTGATTTTGCATCTGTTGCAAAGACGAGTTCCGATGACGACATGACCAAAATCAATGGCGGTGATGGGGGAGTGTTGCCGGTTGCCAATCTAGACTCAAATGGACTAGTGTCCACATCCTTGAAAATGGAGCCGAATCAGATATCTGATTTAATTCAGGGTGTCGGTGGGTATTACATCATTCAGCTTATCTCAAAAGATAAAGACAACGTACACTACAGGCTCATCAAGGTCGGTTTAACTGGTTTAGACAA
>CAYIYX010000091.1:0-2778 GCA_964367775.1 uncultured Candidatus Saccharibacteria bacterium
TTCGGATTTCGGCGTAAAATCGCACCAATAAAGATAACCCAGCTTGTCTGGGCTATTTTTATTGGTAAATGTTAGGAGTTTGAGAACCATACTTTTGCGCAAGCAAAAGAGGTTCGGCGCAGTGAGTGAAACAAAAGAAAGCACCGCAGGTACTTTCTTTTATGAGTGAATGAAGGAGGCTTTAGCCGATATCCTATATCACCCGCCAGCAAAAATGCCTCTTTTACTAAGGGTATTTATATTTTTCCCCACAACTAACCACGAGTTTTCCACGGGCTATACAGCCATAAACTGCTCACGTCTATACGCCTAGTGATATATTCTAAACATATCCCTCACTTGACATTTTTAAGGGTCTGTGCTAGTATATTAATTATGGATGCTCCAATCAAAACAAACCAGAGTACCGACACCTCAAAACTCGCACACTTTCATCTGTACTTTGAGATGACACCAGTCTCAAGTACACGAAAATAGTCACGTACTCGAAAACACCCCGGCTAACGCACGGGGTGTTTTATTTATGCTTTATAACTACCTTATCGGTAACATCAAATTTGTCAGCGTACTTACCTATCATCAACCGTGTCTGTGAGTACAGCGAGGCCGCGGAGCTATATACTATACCTAGAACAGGCGCCATGAACCATTGCAACAACATACTGACATTACGCCACCAAGAATAGGCCTTTGGCCGTTCTGGCAGCATACGAAACGACAAAACGATCATAACGGCGAGCCCGACAAGGGCAACCGTCTGTATTCCGCTCGCTATACCGGGTAGCTGGTGAGCAATAATACTCCTACTCGACTGCGAGCTGAAGAACAGAGGTGCAAAAGCTCCGAGCAGTAGTATATATGGCGCACTAGCCCAACTAACGTGACTATCTACTAAGCGTATGAATTTGAAAAAGGCATCCCAAAACGGAGCCGTGCGCTTACGAGTCAAAACCCTCTCTGCCACATACGGTACATCTGAAGCGCCATACGCCCACCGACGCAGCTGAATATACTGGGCTTTCAACGTTCTCGTAAGCTTCTCGGTCATTACTGCGTCCTGGTAGATGGGTACAAACACAGGAGTGACGTTGTAGTGTCCGTCGTATCGAAAATAACTACGCCAAAACTGGTGACCGTCTTCAACGATAGTACGAACACTCCAGAAATCCATATCTATAAGAGCAGCCATACTTTGTGAGTGAGAAGCGAAATTCCGAAGCATATTTGGACGCTGTGAAATGACTATATTCCAAAATGAGTTCCCTGTGGCCAAGACCCGTATTGGGGCCGGGACGTCCCAAATGTTATTGAGATACAGTGATAATGGCTGAAAAGACGTGTACCGTGGCTCAGGGTGCATGATGTACTCGTATGTGAGGTATGAAAAATACGTTTTGTGCGGTCGATTATCGGAGTCAAGCGTAGTAACGATAACATTCTCGGGTTCGATGTGCTGTCTTTCGATTTCTTTCTTTAGGAATCGTCCCGCATACGAAATGTTTGCACCCTTGCCGATTACTTCATTTGGCAGATTACTTGGGTGCTTGACTGTGTAAAGTTGCTTGAAATGCTTCTCGTACTTTTTTTGTAACGCACGCACTGTTCGTGTCACATTTTCGCCACCCCGCTCTTCATATGCAAGGATGAGTATCATATTTTTCAAGTCGTAGTCACCAGAAATAACAGACTGGATGGTTGGTTCAATGATTTCACGACTCTCGTTGTAAATCGCGATAATAACCGCGTTGAACACCTTAGAGGGACTTTTCGGCTTTTCCGTATCTAAGAGACGCTGCAGATTATGCATATGAACACTCGCCTTCCATTCACCATCATGTACCCAGTTGTCTAAAGCTTTTTGCGGCGCCTCTAGATCATCGAGGCGATGTCTCCAGCCAACTGCTTGCGCTTTCATCAGGACATTAAAGCCTTGGATGGATCTCATAGACATGGTCATTGCCTTCACAAACCAAACTATGATAAATACTATGACAAAAACCGCTCCAGCAACAGGGCTAATAAGACTCAGTATAATCGGCAAAAATATGGTTATAAAGCTCAGTATGGCTGGAAGCATCTCGAACGCTCGATAGAACGCCGTTCTTTTCCCGAGTGGAATCTCAATATCGAGGACTTGTTTGTTCATTGTACGACCGAGATAACTCTAAAGATAGCTACGAGCACTAAGAAACTTATAGTAAGTAGAGCGACCGTCAACCATTGGAACGATATGCTATACCTTCGGTCTTTGAGTATATACAATCTAACACTTATAAATGTATTCAACGCCGCTACAAGAAACGCAAAAACAACAAACAGTAGTTCGTTATACCATTGCTCCTGATACGTGTAACGGATACCAAAAACGGTGTTACGTATAGGTACTTGTAGCTCGCT
The DNA here is from genome assembly GCA_964367775.1 of uncultured Candidatus Saccharibacteria bacterium. Taxonomy (GTDB): domain Bacteria; phylum Patescibacteriota; class Saccharimonadia; order Saccharimonadales; family Saccharimonadaceae; genus JAPUDS01. The sequence continues at coordinate 2,398 of CAYIYX010000091.1, forward strand.
CGGGCGAATATTTATGGCGCAAAGCACTATAACCGCGACCAGAGTAACGCCGGTTGCTATTAGAGCAATGACAAATCCTCTGTCGCGTAATGCTTGTTGAGTTGCAGCTTTTATATTCATATTGTTATCGCTCTGGAGCCACCTGCCAGAATCGAACTGGCGACCTTCTCGTTACGAATGAGATGCTCTACCAACTGAGCTAAGGTGGCATAACGGAATGATTATAGCAAACTAGCTTGAGTGAAGATAGACCCAGCCCCTGTTGCCTAAATACTTCATTTTTGATACTATGTTCTAGCTAACGCAGTAAGGGCTCGTAGTGAAGCTGGCCTATCACGCCTCCCTGTCACGGAGGAGATCGCCGGTTCGAATCCGGTCGAG
>CAYIYX010000092.1:0-2762 GCA_964367775.1 uncultured Candidatus Saccharibacteria bacterium
TAGTGGACGTACTTAGAACTTATGAGCCGTAATTATATGTTAATACCTTCTTGAACAGTATCTTCGACTATCTGAAAGAGCTCACTTCCATAGCCTGGAACAACCGCTATACCTACATCGTTTAACATAGCGACATTGCTAGGGCTATCAATATGAGACAGATAGCTACGTAGATAATTAGGGCTGAATGCGTACATAGCCATCAGCTCTGCGCTATCTTCGCGAAACTTCATAGCTGGTTCATAGAATGCAAGTGACCCAATAGCGGTAAGCCCTAAGTTTTGGTTTACGCTTCGTACTGCACGTGCAGTTTTTAGTAAGTCTTGTATGCGATCGCTTCCAGCGTCGATACGACTTGCTTCAAATAAATGACCTGTTTCGTGGAGTAATCGAAGACTTACTTCTTGCTCATAATCAACCTGACTGTCATTGAAAATCAGCCGTTTTCTGTCAACTTCAGGGAGCGCCGAAGCACCGAGATGAATATATCTCTTCTGTGCATTCGATCGTGAAACCCAAGAACCACTTTCAATATGTAGTGTGTCAATACTGATAAGACCCGATTTAACTACAGCGTCCCATAGTTGCCGGCCGTAAACAGAACGCCTCGATAGGCCATTAACAAGTTCTTGGCGAAAGACATTAGGTGAGCTAACAGCAAGTCGAGGAGTTAGATGTGGCATAACATATATTATAACATAAAAAGATGCATAAAGTCAATGTTGACTATGACTTTGACGAATAAAAAAGCACCTTATACAAAGTGCTTATGCTTGGTGCGGGTTAGGAGAACTCTACTCTTGACTGCAGACTTCGTCTGATTCAAGAGTTACACCTGGCTATTGTTTTCTGATTCGGCCAGGACTTAGAACATCAAACATACCATTGAAAAAGCCCCGGCAAGCCGAGACTGTTTCAATGGTGCCCCCTAGTGGACGTACTTCGAACTATTCGTTTGCAAGAAACGGACTCTCTCTGTCATTATGTTGGTACTTACATAGGCTAATGCATCCATATCGGGGTCATAAAGCTCAATCATATCTAAATCATTTCGAGGAAATACCCTCGCACCTTTGATAGTCTTTCCATTATGTAATGACTGCTTCAGCTCCGTATACTGCTCTGGTTCAAGATAAAAATCTAAGTCTCCAACGTGGTGTCGGTATGGGTCGGGCTTACGAATGTATAAGTGTGTGTATATAGTTTCCGGTATGTCGTTTTGTGCTGGAATAATGATAGGTTCGTACAGCTTAAAGTACTTTTGATTCGGGTCGTCAGAAGGTTCGGTCAGTTCTTTACGAATAGCAATTAGTCGTTTGTATTCGCTGTCGTAGTGACAGAAAACACCCATATTGCCAGCATTGGGTAGATACTTACCAAAAGACTGCTTGCATAGTTCATAACAGGTAAAATGAATATGTTGTACCGCCACAAGCAGCTGTTCTTTATCCACGATAGGACTATATCGGTATAGCTTCATAACTACATCTTAACAAAAAAGAGGTCTCTTGACCTCTTTAATCTAAACATAAACATATTGGTGGAGTTTTACAACGAAGCTCGAACCCATTTCCAAGAAAAATGCTGAAATGGCAACTCCCGAGCCGTCAGAAAAACAATTCTTTGGTTTTTTGAGATTTCCCCCGCCGAATTTCTTTTTTGCAGCTGAAAAGAATTGTTTTTCTGAAAAGATAGCGAAGGTAAATAAAATCATACTGGCGACTATGTAATAGGAAATGGCTTGAAACTATTGACATTTCAATAGGCTTATGTTAATATGTGATTATTCACTGAAAAGCTCAGTGAAGTTCCTTGAGAGGAGAGCTGTCATGGCTCAGAAGGAAATCTCCCGACAGGAGGCTCTCGCGATCTTGGACCATGGTGACATCATCATGGTCGCCGTCAAGGTCAAGAGGCCAATCCAAATCGGTATGAAGGACATGGATGACGACGGGCACTACTCGCCGATCTTCCTGGACAGCCTTGAGTGGGTCGAAGAGCCCAACAGGTTCGTGCTTCAGACGCGAGAAGAACTGCTGACAGTCGTCCGCGCCTTGAAGGGTGTTGACGCTGACTACTGCGACTTCTTCAACTTCGAGTTCGGTAACTCGGGGTTGGTCGACATCACTGTCTACAAGGCAGCTCCTAGCGAGCGGCTGCACGGTCATCGAACAATCGACATCGCGGTCAACCCGTACAACTGGCGCATGCCAGCTGGCGCGGAGTGGACCCGAATCGGACCCGACTACACGATGGACGGCAGCATTTAGCGTTAGCTAGCGCCGTCAAACGGATTCAGCAGTAACTGTCGCTCCTAATCGAGCAAAGTGAGTCCTTCTCACTGTGATTTGCACCGCGACGCTGTGTCGCCACGCAGTACCAGTTCGTTTTCCTCTTTCGAGGCAAGGCTACCCCCGCGGTAGCCTTTTTCCTTTTATCATCGATATATGCCCGTCTAAAGCTGGTTAATTTTTATTCAAGCAAGACCCGAACTCCGTAATAATGCTGAGGATAAATGTAATCTTTTCAGAAAAACAATTCTTTTCAGCTGCAAAAAAGAAATTCGGCGGGGGAAATCTCAAAAAACCAAAGAATTGTTTTTCTGACGGCTCGGGAGTTGCCATTTCAGCATTTTTCTTGGAAATGGGTTCGAGCTTCGTTGTAAAACTCCACCAAAGTTTGACTAAAGTCGGAATTGTCGCCCATTCGGGCGATTTTTTCTTTGGTATTGCGGAGCAAAAACCAAATGTTTTCAGAGGGGG
>CAYIYX010000093.1:0-2734 GCA_964367775.1 uncultured Candidatus Saccharibacteria bacterium
AGATATATCACAGAATCGGGTGTCGTTGATAAACGTGATAAGTAAAAAGGATTAACGTATTATGAAGAAAATCGGCCTTATCGGCAGCATGAACTGGGAGTGGACACTCGAGTATTGCTGGATCATTAATAAGAAAGTGGACGGGCTATGAGTAGAGTAGTACAAAAGAAAAAGTATATCGTTCCATTTACAAAACGCCGGAAATTTGACGTTGTCGTTGCGGTGATTAGTGTAGTGTTGCTGGGCGCGGCGACCGCTTTTGTGTGGTACGCTGTCGCGAACGGAGCGGGCGATTTGGTTGCAATACTGACAGCTGGCTTACTGACCGCAGGTTTCGGATGTGCCCTAACAGCGCTTGTAACCGGCCGTATGGCATGGTTGCTTCTGGGTGCATGGATGCCGTATTAGGTTTACAACGATGAAACACGAAGAAAAAAGTTTATACTGTAGAGTAAAGGTTTTGAAATAATTTAGGAGGACGATATGGCGTACGAAGGAACAAAATTATCGCGTTTTACACCACGTTCGGAGGCGGTGACGGAGTTGGAAATTACCGATGTCGAAGTGGGGACGGGCGAAGAAGTGAAGCCTGGCGCGACTATAACGGCACATTATACGGGGGCGCTGGTCAAAAACGGTATAATTTTCCAGAGCAGTTTTGATTTTGGTAACCCTATTTCATTCGGGCTCAACCAAGTTGTTAAGGGTTGGACGCAGGGCGTACCGGGCATGAAAGTTGGCGGCACGCGTCGTCTCGTTATTCCCGCTGAGATGGCGTACGGCGCGTCGAGTCCTGCGAAAAACATTCCGGCTAACAGCGACTTGGTTTTTGACATCGACCTAGTAGCGATACCAAAAAACGGGTAGTAACAGTGTCAGACTCACTTTTTCGCCTTTCGCTCAAAGCCTTTATACAAAACGACAAAGGCGAAGTACTGGTCGTGAAGGAAACGGGACGCGACTGGTGGGATTTACCTGGTGGAGGTATGGAGTATCATGATGAGACCATCAAACAAGCCCTGGCTCGTGAGCTGAAAGAAGAAGTGAGGTATGACGGCGATTTTACGTACGAGGTGGCGGCGGTTGATGAGCCACATGAGCTGTTGCGCGGCGTGACACAGGTCAGGCTAGTATACGTGGTCATACCAGATAATTATGATTTTTCATGCGGCGTCGATGGTGACGAGCTGAGTTTTGAAGATCCCGAGCGGTTTGCAAATTCCGAAGCTGGCGCGGAGCGGCTCGTGTGCTACTACGCTCGGAAACTACGCGGTGGTGTGGCGTATAATCCGTACATGCCGATACGTGAAACGAAGAAAGGACTACGATGAAAGACTTAGAAAAACGCGTGAGCGCTATAGAGCTGCGCAATGAGCGGGTCGAAAAAGACAAGGGCTGGGAAACAAGCTGGGCCCGGAAAATCACCATTGCTGGACTGACGTATGTTGTAGTCTGCGTGTATCTTGCCTTCGTTATCCAGATTGATCCGTGGCTAAATGCTCTCGTGCCAGTTTGTGGTTTTCTGCTTTCGACTCTGGCCCTTGAGCAGGTTCGGGAGTTCTGGGAAGGTCGTATGAAGTAATGCCAACATCCTCCAAAGACAGGCCACATTATAACGTTGCGGTGTTTGTACTTTTGAAGAACAAGAAGGGCGAGTACCTTTTGCAGCAACGACAGAATACTTCATATATGAACGGGTATTGGGATTTCTCTGGCTCGGGACACTTAGAGCACGGTGAAACCATTCGAGAGTCGGTCGTGCGTGAGGCAGAGGAAGAGTGCGGTATGCGCGTTAACCCGAGTTCACTTAAACTGGTGCAGATTTTGCAACATGATGTGGGCGACTGGCCATATATTGATTTTTTGTTTATAGGGGATGAGTTTACGGGGGACGCGACAATAAACGAAGCTGAAAAGGTAGCCGATCTACGGTGGTTCAAACCAGAAGATTTTCCAGAAAAATTGACACTTGCCCTCAGAACTTTTCAAGAGGCGGATTTTCCGACAGAGCTGACGTATGCGTATGCCAATGAAGCCGACCATCGACGTATAACTGGGCAGGAATATGAAAATGATACAGCATAAACTCGTTGTGGTTCGCTGCGCGTAGTTACGTAATTTTTATCGGATTTGCGGCACGCGTGTAAAATGGTGGTATGAATGAAAACGAAGTTGTTATACGGCTGAGTGGTGTTGCGGCGTATGGGTATCACGGCGTCTATGATTTTGAGCAGGAAAAAGGGCAGAATTTTTCGGCGGATGTCGAGTGTGTCGTGAAGCGGCCGCGTCTGGCCGACGAACTAGAGACGACATTTAACTACGGTGCTTTGTCTGAGCAAATAGTGAAAGATATTGAGGGCGAGAAGGTGCAGCTCATCGAGTCGCTTGCGGAACGGATCGCACAAAGCTGTCTCGCCATGTCGGAGATGGTAGAAAAAGTGACGGTGACGGTTCATAAGCCTGAAGCGCCGCACAAGGTGCAGGTGGGCGATACGACGGTCATGATAGTGCGTACGCGATAGTATATGAGATAATGTTTTTCATGAGCAATGTAATTTCTGAAGAAGTTTTGCGCGAAGTAGCGGAGTCAGGTACGCCGGTCTTTGTCTACTCTAAGGATCTGCTAAAAAAGAGAGCACAGCAGCTATTTGAGCTCGAGCTTCCTTTTGGTTTTACGTCGCGTTATGCCGTAAAAGCGAATAATTTTCCTGAAATAGTCAAATTGTTTGACAAG
>CAYIYX010000094.1:0-2726 GCA_964367775.1 uncultured Candidatus Saccharibacteria bacterium
AATTGTCTATCTATTGGGGCTCAGCACTTACACCGCAAAACTGTTTTGCACCAGGTCTTTCTTGCGTCGCAACAGGAAAGACTTGGGCTGCAGATGTTTAGCGGTAGTACGTGACTCGCGCCGATCAAACCAGGAGTGCTTGTATTTTTGAAACAATTTCTGGGTCTTCCAACGTCGAAATATCGGTCGTTAACGGTTTATTATTCGCTAAACTTCGCAAAATTCGTCGGAGGATCTTGCCGCTCCGGGTTTTTGGTAGTCCTGGCACAAAGACAATCTCTGAAATTTTTATCATCGCGCTGATCTGCTCTCTAAGAAGCTGGTTCACTTCAGCTATAACCGCAACTTCCGTCGAAAGCGTACCAGTCGAATTCAGAACAACGAAGGCGACGATCTGCTCGCCACGTAATGGATCGGGTTTGCTCACAACGCCAGATTCGGCGACAAGAGGGTGTTCTGCTATAACCGACTCGATCTCCGCTGTACCTATACGGTGGCCAGACACGTTTATGACATCATCGACGCGACCGGAGATGACGACGTACCCGTCCTCATCGATGTAGGCACCGTCACCAGAAAAGTAGACTGGCTTTCCGTCTTTTTTCACCTTGCCAAAATACGTCGAAATGTAGCGCTCGGGGTCTCCCCAAACAGTGCGAAGCATAGATGGCCACGGTTTCGTGACACACAGTAAACCTTTTTCGCCTCGTGGTACGGGCTTACCATCTTCGGTTAAGATTTCCACAGATATGCCGGGGAGTGGGAGGGTAGCAGAACTTGGCTTTAGTGGCGTAGCGCCAGGGAGCGGAGCAATCAAGTGTCCGCCGGTTTCTGTTTGCCACCACGTGTCGACGATTGGGCATTTTCCGTCACCGACTCTGTCGTAGTACCATTGCCAAGCTTCTGGATCGATAGGTTCGCCGACCGTACCAAGGACTTTTAAGCTGGAAAGATCGTATTTTCCTGGTTCATCCGGCCCATTTTTATGTAACATCCGTATGGCGGTTGGGGCGGTGTAAAACTGGGTAATGTGATGTTTTTCGATCGTTTTCCACCAGCGTCCCACGTCAGGGTAGGTTGGTACGCCTTCGTATATGAGCGTCGTGCTCCCGAGTGCGAGTGGGCCGTACGTTGTGTAGGTGTGGCCAGTGATCCAGCCGATATCTGCCGTGCACCAGTACGTATCGCAGTCGCGTAAGTCAAAAACATGCTTGGTCGTCCATTGCGCCCACAGCATGTAGCCAGCGGTACTATGTTGGATACCCTTGGGCTTTCCGGTACTTCCCGACGTGTGCAGTATAAATAGGGTGTCTTCGCTGTCCATAGGTTCCGGCTCGCAATTGTCGGATTGTGCAGCTATGAGTTCGTTATAGACGTAGTCACGTCCTTGAGTGTACGCAATTGCCTCATGATTATGCTCGATGACGAGAACTTCTGGCGATGGCTTCATGTTTTCGAGAGCCAGGTCGACAGTTGGCTTCAATAAATACGGTTTGCCGTGACGCGAGGCACCATCGGCCGTGATGACGAGTTTTGCGCCGGTATCGACTATGCGTTCTTTCAGCACTTCGGCGGAAAATCCACCAAAAACCACAACGTGGACGGCGCCAATCCGCGCACAAGCTAGCATTGCCATGATGGATTCCGGTATCATCGGCATATATAGTACGACCCGGTCGCCTTTTCTAACGCCAAACTGTGACTGTAAAAGGTTCGCGAATTGGTTAACTTTCCCAAGTAGCTCTCGGTAGGTATATGTTCTTGTTTCGCCAGACTCGCCTTCCCAAATGAGCGCCGCTTGATTACCCTTGGTTTCGACATGGCGGTCAAGACAGAGGTAGCTGGCATTGAGTTTTCCGCCTTCAAACCAACGGTAAAACGGGGCTTTCGATTCATTCAGCACCGTTACATAAGGGGTAAACCAGTCAATGGTCTCTTGGGCACGTTCCGCCCAGTACGCAGAGGGGTTCTCTTGCGCCTGCTGCACCAGTCTGTTATATGCATCGAGAGACGGTAGATAGCTGGCTGCTCGTGATTCTGGGGACGGTTCGTAGAGTTTTGACATAGCACTAGTTATTATACCTGTCTTTGATTTTAGTGATAAACATCACAGCCGAAGATTTCGTAAAGGGCTAAACTAGGGATGGTATCAATAAAGAAGGAGTACTGTATGGGTATACTAGCATGGATTATACTCGGTGCACTCGCTGGGTGGATTGCGTCGATGATTATGAAAGCCGACGGGCAAATGGGGGCTTTGGCTAACATTACCGTTGGTATTGTCGGGGCGTTTATCGGTGGTTGGGTTCTGAGCCTAACTGGGCTTGGCGGCGATGTAAACGGTCTCAATTTAGGTAGTCTCATCACAGCCGTCTTGGGGGCTATTCTCCTCATTGCGCTTATTCGATTCATACGTGGGCAGCGTGCCGCCTAACGTGCTGAAAACACTATAGGCTAGGACTTAAGGTCTTTAAACGTGTCGTCGCCGAGATGATGCTCAAGTTTTTGTTTGTTCACAAAATAAGTCGATGAGGTATACGATACTATTCCAGACTGTTCGAGCAGCTTTAAATTCTTTGCAGTACTTTCTCGGGTTTGGCCGATGAGTTGCGCGAGCATCTCCTGAGTAAGCTTCAAATTTATTTCGTAAATTCCGGGCTGCTTTTCGATACCATAACGAAACGTAAGATAGTACAGAGCGTAGCAGATTTTTTCGATTGCACGGT
>CAYIYX010000095.1:0-2719 GCA_964367775.1 uncultured Candidatus Saccharibacteria bacterium
AACGCTCGAAAAATTACATAATGAAGTCGAACTATTTGCACTTCAGTTTCCGTTGCCATCCGACAAATAGCACTGACCGCTCAACTATTTTAGTCCGCGAGTAGAGAATTCCTCGCGAAAAATGCGCAACGAGCGGAGCGAGCCCTTTCCTTAAAATACCCCGAGGAATCTTACTTCGGGCTCAAGATCGATGTTGAGCTTGGTCTTAACAACTGAAAGAACTTCTTGGACAACAGCGTAAACTTCAGTAGCGGTGGCTCCTTCGAGTGTTTCGATTTTGAGGACGTGTTGCGGGTGTAGTCGGACATGGCCCCAAGTTTGTCCGCGCTCAAAACCAGCAGCTAGCAGGACATGTGCAGCCGAAGCTCGGTGGCTGTCGCCTCCATGTATAAGGCTTTGATTTTCTATTCGCTCGAGCGTTTTTCCTGTCTCATCGAACGCTGCGAGTACTCTCGCTTGCTCGGTTGAAACGAGGGGATTTTTGAAGAACGATCCGGCGGTATGTTCAGAGTATTCCTCTTCTGGGTAATACAACGAACCAGCTCGTCTGCGGGTTTCTATAATTATTTCGCGGCGATTTTCTAGTGTTTCTGGGTCAAGATTTAGCTCTGTAGCAACAGCCAGAGCGGAGTCGTACCGCAGTTCGTGTAAAGGCTTCTTTGAGAGTTCTAGACCAACGCGTAGAACGATGAAACTTGGGTTGTTTTGTAGCGAGCTCCAGCGGTAGGTAAAGTCAAAATCGTTTTTAGAAAAATGTCGGACTTCTTTCGTAAAAAAATCAAAAACCTCCACCCATACCAGGGTGTCTGATGTTTGTTGCCCATACGCGGCAATGTTACCAATAACCGCTCCGCCGACACTGCTTGGGATTTCACTCATAAGCTCTATGCCCCAAAGTTTATTTTCTATGGTGAGCTCAACGACGTCGTCCCACCAAACACCCGCATCAGCAGCTATAGAGACGCCTTCTATGGCTACGTCGCCACCACGCCAGACGACAGTTTTACCCGGAAGGCCTTTGTCGCTAATGAGTACATTGCAGCCAAATCCGAGGATCCAGGGTCTTATGTCACAACTCTCCAAGGCTTTAATCATCTCGGCATACGAATCAACGACAACCAGCTCTTCGGCGGTTCCGCCAACACGAATCGAGGTATAGGGAGCAAGGGGTTTATTTTGGAGAAGTTTCATACCAGTAGTATACACTCTTCGTATCTGTTATAATATACTACGCACGCGCCCGTAGCTCAGTGGATTAGAGTGTTTGGCTTCGAACCAAAAAGTCGCAAGTTCGAATCTTGCCGGGCGTACCATTGTGTAATTAAGGACGCTACGGCGTCCTTTTTCATCTGTTGCGGGTAGGTTTGGACGTGAATGTACTGCTTTTCTAGGGCTGGGTACTTCTCAACTACTGGTGTAAGGTACTTAATTGGCTCAAACTCTAGTTCGCCGTCCTTGAACAAAAGGTTTTGACCGATAATTGCCAGCACTTCCTTCTTTTTAAGGTCGTCGTCGCTCTCAAAGTCTTCTTTTGCGTAACGGGCAAAGTTAAAGTACTTCTCTAGTAGCTGCCTTTGACGCTTATTGGCGTTCTGCTGGTCTTCAAACTGACCCCTAAGTAATATCAGCCTATCTTCTAACTCTTTCTTTTCGGACTTGTAGAACTTTTCTTCAACCATACCCTTATACAAAGCACGTTGCAGGTCGTTAAGCTCTTTTTCTGTACGCTTGATAGCTGCCGTTTGCGTATCTAGTATTTTTTCACGCTTGTCAGCTTCATCTTCGTGGAACTCATCTAAGTACTGGCAAGTCCACTGAAAGAACTCGTCCATAATCGTGTACTTACTAATTTCCTTGCGTATCGCTTTGGTAAGTTCCTGCGGTGTAATCTTGCTCTGGGACATTTTTTGAGAACACTCGTAATCACTTCGTCTGCGAGTACAGTAACAGTACTCAAATGTATGCACGTTCCCATTTAATTGTTTTTTAACAATCTTTGAATAGGTTATCAAGCAACCGCATTCACCGCACTTCACAAGTCCCCGATAAGGGAATGGGTCGTCTTTCATTGTTTCTTCTTCGGGACGTGGTGCATTAGCTCTGCTAATCCTAGCCTGTACCTGGCGAAACTCCTCTGGCGTAACCATTGGCGTATGTGTGCCGTCAGGGTTGTAGACTTCGCCGTATTTCACTACACCCATATAAAACGGGTTCTTAAACAGAGCATACAGCCCAGAAGCAGATAGTGGTTTATTACCGCTTTTCTTTCGGCGTGGTGTTCGTAAGCCCCACTTTTTATCTGCCATATAAGCAATTTCACTAACAGAATACTGTCCAGTAAGTGCCATATCCCACATTCTGCGGATTAACGGGTAGCGTTCGTCATCTACGACTACTATATTAACGTCACTGAACTCACTCTCTTTAACATTTTTATATCCGATTGGAACCCTGCCAGGGTAGCCACCTCTTTTTGCTTTCAGGAGCATACGTTCTTTAACGACTTTGGAAAGGTCACGACTAAATTGCGTGTCCTGTGCAGCGTCAATGCTGAATATCAAAGCATTTTCATCTGGCGTATAGGTTTTATGGTTAGTAACTATTGCCTTAATCTTACCGTCTATCAGCATTTGCTGGATTAGCCCACTCTCTTTTGGATTACGGGCTATACGGTTTGATTTGTACGACAGAATGGCGTTTATTGTGCCTTTTTCAATCA
>CAYIYX010000096.1:0-2678 GCA_964367775.1 uncultured Candidatus Saccharibacteria bacterium
AATAATCTTTCTAACACATATAAAATACCCCGGAGATCCGGGGTATTTTATATGTAGATTTGTAGCTACAGATTTGGCTTTGGTGCAACGTAGCTAGATGATGCTGCGTCAATGTCGTCGTACATTTGGTTGAGCTGCACCTGGAGTGATAACACCCATGCAGCGAGGGCGATAACTGCGACACCGATGATGAGCCAGTAGACTGTCTGTTCGGTAAATTTAGTTTGCATAAAATCACTGGTGTTGCTCGCCGATGCTGCGCTAGATTTGCGAGGCACGGATTTCTTAGTAGCAACCTTTTTAGGTGCTGGTTTTTTCGCAACGGTCTTTTTAACTGGTTTTTTCTTTGCTGGCATGATTACCCTTTATTTATGTACTTATGCTTAGGAGTATGCCAAACATCTAGCTAAATTGCAACTATCTGGAGTGATACAACGCATTTTGGTGTATAGAATTTACAAATAGGCATAACGGTAGTATAATAATTGATGAAGTATAAATCATATCGAGAACTCGGCCAGCCGTGAGAAGATACGAAGCGAGCAGAGGTTACGGTATACAAATCAAGGAGTGTTACTCATGGCAGATGCCAAAAGCGAAGCCCCACGAATTCGTATTCGTCTAAAGGCCTATGATCACAAAGTGATCGACCAATCAGCAAAACAAATTATCGATACGGCTATCCGTACTGGTGCTAGCATTGCTGGTCCCGTGCCACTTCCTACCCGTCGTAGCACATTTACTGTCGTGAAATCCCCACATGTTTACAAAAAGGGTGGTGAAGCGTTCGAAATGCGCGTGCACAAACGTCTTATCGACATCATCGGTGCTACACCTAAGACAATTGATAGCCTGCAAAATCTATCGTTGCCTGCAGGTTGTGATGCTGAAATCCGAATGTAACAACTGAGTTGAGTGAAAAATAGCCTCCTTGGAGGCTATTTTGTTATGCAGATCACATATTACTCGAGTGAAAGATGTATAATATATCATATAGATTAATAGGAGGATTAGATTATGGCAAAAGGTAAAGCATTTGGTGCTGCACTTCTCGGAGCTGTCGCAGGAGCTGTCGCAGGTGTACTATTCGCCCCAAAAAGTGGCAAAGAAACACGTGACGACATCAAGCGAAAAGCAGATGAAGCAAAGAAGCATGCGGAGGAAAAGTCTCAGAAAGCGAAATTAGCCGCAAAAGAGGGCTCGAAAGAAGTCAAAGATATGGCAGAACGTACAGGTAAAGAGCTTCATGAGCTCGCTGATGATGCCAAGATTCGTGCGGCTCGCGTAGCAGAAGATGCTCGCAAAACTGCATCGACTGTGTCTGACACTACAAAGCACCACTTCGGCGACAAGAAGAGCTAGTCTCGATAGCAACAGTAAGCCGAGCGCTCTCACGCGAGGGCGCTTTTCTTGCGTATTTGTGGTAGCATAAGCAGTATGACAAAATCACGAAAAACAAAAACCGACACAAATGAATCTGACGGTGCGTATTTTCTCAAACTTGTTCTCTACATTGTACTAGGGTCCCTATGGATTAAATTCGCTGTACCTATAGAAATCGGTGCATTTATGGTGAGTGGTTTGCCGTTTGGGCTATTCCTCGGCCTCATATGTGCAAGTCATGATCACTTTCAGGTTGATCGCAAGATTGAATATGCTATCTTGATACTCATGACAATTCTGACATACTTTTTGCCGGCCGGTATTGTTATCTAACTCGGCCTGGAGCGACTTGTTCGATGAACTCGTCGAGTGTGAGATCTGCTGCTGTGAGCTGACGTGCCAGGGCAACGCCAACGTAACGTAAATGCCAGGGCTCATGAGATATGCCCGTGATTGATTCTTTGCCACTCGGGTAGCGGATGATGAATCCGTGCGCGGGTGCGTTTTCTTCAAGCCAGGAGGCGGTTGCTGGGGACAATATGCAGTCATCAGAATCTTTTTTGCAACCAGACGAAGCGTCGGTTATATCGACGGCGTAGCCAGTATGATGCTCGCTGGCGCCAGGTGTCAGGACATATTGATCTGCGTATGACTCGCCGCGCGTTTGTTTCATACTGTCGTACAGCTTTTGCTGCTCTGCGACCGACCGATATGCGCTCGAAACCATCAAGGTGTATCCATCTGCTTCAGCGGCTTCGAACAAACCAGACAGCTGCTCGCTCACACTTTCACGTAATCGCATGACACTATCACTCGCACCTGTTGCTACGTCGAGGGGTGTCAGCGTCTGTGGTTCATAGGCAGAGGGTAAAGGAGAAGATTTTGTAACGTACATCCATGGCTGATTGCTCCTAAGTACAGAAAGCGTCGGTAGATAGATTGGTGTGTCATTGCCGAGGTCAATTTTTTTCATGTTTGCTGTGGATGTTTTTTCATCTTGCGTTGCAATTTGGTCGTATTCCAGGTCAATACCACGTCCAATAAACAGGATATACCACCCAAATATCAATGCACCAACAAAAAATAGAAGTAAGGCCCACCAAGATGTCTCTGGTCGTGGCGTTTCTCGCGATCTCATGTTTCAATCATACCATTATCGGTATACACTTGTAGTATGAAAAGGCTGGTGCTCCATCGTGTGAATCTGTTTTTGATGTTTGCTGTCGGGGCTTTAGTTTTTGGGTTTGTGGCTGCCGTAATCACGATGCAACAGATCATGCGTGAAAATGTGCCTG
>CAYIYX010000097.1:0-2586 GCA_964367775.1 uncultured Candidatus Saccharibacteria bacterium
AAAAGCCGAAAGCTAAGCGTACGTAGGAAGAGGAGCTTTTCCCGCGACGGGGGTAGAGATGAGTAACTGCGTGCCTTCGTTTACATCTGACTCTATGTTGATTTCACCGCCAGTATAATCCATGATGATTTTATCTAGAAAGAGACTAAAGCCAAGACCTTCATAGTTGAATTCGACTGCAGACGTTGCGCGCGAGAAAGGCTTGAAGAGTTGCGTGATTTTGTTGGTTTCTATACCGACGCCATTGTCGGAGACTTTTATAGACAGTACTTTATCGCCTGGTTCGGCGTTAATTTCTATACTACCGCCATCCTGATTGAACTTTATGGCATTGTCGAGGGCTGAACCGAGGACGAAGTTGAATAAGAGACGGTTCTGCTTGATGAATGTCGTGGAGGTCATATTTGCAACGGTGAGACGTTTTTCTGAGATTGCGGAGTTGAACGTAACGAGTAGGTTATCGATAGCTTCATTGAGATCAAATACTTCGAGGCTTCTGTCGGTTCCGGTTTGCACCTCGCTAAGCAGAAGAAATCTCTGGAGTATAGCACTCATGCGTTCGTAGCCTTCATCAAAGAACTTGAAAGACGGAGCTTGTTCTATGCTCGCGCGAGATTGCGATATCGGCTCGAGACTAATTTTGAGGGCGTTTGTTGTGTCCGTTATAAAAGTGTTGCGTGCTTCATCGATTATGCGTTCGTGGTCGATTAACATCTCATTTTCTTGATGGAGTTTTTTCTGAAGGTGTAAGTTACGTACGCCGAGATATAGAATAACGAAAGCAGCAACAGCGACGAGAAACTGGAAGAGCTCGTTGGTGAGTCCTATTTCCTTGTCTCCAACGACCGCGAGGAAGAAGTTTGACACAATAGTTAGGAGGACTGAGCCCACGATAGGGCCCCAAAACCATGCCGAACGCCACACGGGAGGTGTTTTTGAATCACTAATCGGTCGAGTAATGCCTTTTAGTGCGGTATTGTTTTCGACAACTCCGAGAACCCTTCCTATGTCGGTATCGAGTTTGCTGAGGTATACATTAAGGGGTTGAGTTGTTTCGGGGGGTGCTTCATGTAACGTGGCAATCGTGTCGAGCCCGCTTTTCATAAGCGTTAGAGGGGTTCGTAAGTAGTGCGAAGCAAGTGTGACGAAGTTATCTTTTTGTTCAGCAATATCGCGCTCTCGTCTCAGGAGCAAAGCAAGCTGACGTGCAAAAAATGCCTCATGAATAGACTGAAGGATAGGTACGATAGCAAGGATACCGACGAGGACGAATATGTAGTAGGGTACTGTTTGAGCGATGTGCGCCGGAAGTGACTGTAGCCATTGTCGTGCGCCCTTGGGAACCATGTTGACAAGGGCTTGAGTCATTGGTTGTAGGAACGAGGGAACATTCTTGACGGTGGGTTGCGTGTTTTGGGTCGAAGGTGACGTTGACGTGTTGGGATTATTTGTATTTGGTGAAGTGACAAGAGGGGTATAGCAGATGCCGTAGTATGCCTTCATGCCATCTGGAATCGTTGCTTGTGGGCCAGGAATATTTGGGCAAGCGTCTAATGGGGTAGTGATCGTTTGCTCGCAGGCATTCGCTGCCGTTAGGTGGTATCCCTCAGGAACCGTGAGCTGTAGGCCGTCAATACTCGGGCAGATATCGACCGCTGGTGCTGGGGGAGCGGGCTGTATGTAGCAATTTCCGCCCGATGTCCGATAGTAGCCGCTTGGGAGGGTCGCTTGCACGCCAGAAATATTGCTGCAAAGATCAGCGACTATTGGCGATGGAGCTGGCGTAGGTACGGGCGTGAAACAATCGCCACTCACATCGAGCTGCATGCCACTCGGTATAGTCGCTTGCGTGCCAGGAATGTTTGGGCACATATCGGGCAGTGACGAAGGATCAATAATTTGTAGTTCTAAGGTTTGGTCTAGCGCATGAGTTATGGTCGGCATAGTACATACAGATACAGCAGAGAAAATAAAGAAGGCGAAAAGGTATTTTGAGTGTTTATTTTTTGATCGTACCATAGTTAGGTATTCCTTACGGAGGTTATTGTACTATAAAACCATAAGGGTTTCAAGGGGTATTTTTACGATTTCATATCTGTTAAACTATGAGACATGATTGAGGTGAGAAATGTTACTAAGGTGTATGGCAAAAAAGCGGCGACATTTACCGCACTAAACGACGTGAGCTTTACGATTCCGGATGGATCGAGTGTTGCAATAGTTGGGAAAAGTGGAAGCGGAAAAAGTACACTCATGCATGTGATGAGTGGGCTCGATCGCGTGACGAGTGGGACGGTGACGATTGATGGGAAAGACATTTCAAAGCTGAAAAATAAGGCGCTTGATCAATTTCGAGCAGACAAAATAGGCTTCATTTTTCAAGCCTTTTTCGTACAAGCAAATGAGACATGTTACCAAAATGTGGCATTGCCGCTCGAGATTGGGCGGATGAACGGCGTGCGTCGCAAAAAACGTATTATGGCGGCACTTGAGGCGGTGGGGCTGAGCGATAAAACCCACCAGAAAGCAAGAAATCTTTCGGGCGGACAAAAACAACGCTTGGCCATTGCGCGGGCGATTGCGAGT
>CAYIYX010000098.1:0-2545 GCA_964367775.1 uncultured Candidatus Saccharibacteria bacterium
AACGGAAAACCGGGCAACGAGTTTCGTTTTCCTACCCCAAAGAACGAGGACGACTACATTGGTACTATGAACGAGCTACTCCACGACGAGTTCCTCTCGAAAGGCCGTAAACTCGATGGTGTCGTCATAGGAACCACGGGCATTGTTTTCGACAACAAAATCATCAAATCCCCTACCCTCGGCTGGGATGGGCTCGACATACCAAAACGACTACACGGACTACTCGAAACGACACCTGTTTGGGTAGAAAATGACGCCAACCTTGCTGGCCTGTCTGAAACCCTGCGTATGAAAAAACAGCCCAGAAACAGTCTGTACGTCACTATAAGTACTGGCATCGGGACGGGTATCATCGCCGACGGATGCGTCGACAAAAATATGTCCATGAGCGAAGGCGGCCATATGCTCGTTGAGTACGATGGGCGCTTGCGAGAATGGGAAAGCTTCGCATCTGGTCGTGCCATAAAACGCACCTACGGACGTTACGCGAAAGACATAACGGACCACCATGTATGGACGCAGATTGCCGACAAAATCTCTCGCGGATTTCTCGTTATGATTCCTATGGTTATGCCCGACGTTGTTATTATCGGCGGAAGTATTGGCACGTACTATGATCGATACATCGAACAGCTCAAAAAGCTTATCGGCGACCAACTTCCTCCATACATCGCTATGCCATCGTTCCATAAAGCAAAATACCCTGAAGAGGCGGTTATCTATGGCTGTTACTACTACGGCATTCAGCAGCTTGCTAAAAAAGCTTAGCAAGGATTTTTCTGCAATATCATTCAAGGCTGGCGACGAATTTCGCTGGTCTTCCTCGACGCATACCGTGTGGTATGTTAGCGAAAGCAATGACACAGTAACCCTACTCCACGAAACTGCCCATGGCATACTTGAGCACTCGATGTATAGTAACGACATTGAGCTTCTACGCCTCGAGAGAGACGCCTGGACAAAAGCTATAGACCTTGGGGTCGCATATGGCGTTACGATCAGCGACGAACACGTCGAATCGTCCTTAGACACGTACCGAGACTGGCTCCATACGCGAAGTTTATGCCCTACCTGTCAACAAAATGGCATTCAAGAGAACGAAAACCAGTACTTATGCGTCATTTGCGGTCAAAAATGGCGTGTAAATGACGCCCGTCATTGTAGTTTGAAGCGCCGAAAAATACAGTAACACCTCTTTCTCTTGAGTATTAGGTATTCATGCCGAAAATGAAATACCCGCCATATAGCGGGTATTTCGAACGCATAAGCCCCTCACTACTCATGTGCCGAAGACACAAGCGTAGCCTTTAGCGGATAGAGGAGTCTTTTGGCGATCTTACTCTGCCAAAAGACTGGGAAGGCAGTCCTTCCCTCTACTTTTCTGACTTGCGGCGGCGTGAGATACGACCACCCTTAGCGCCAGCTATACGAGCGAGTTCGCGGTTAGCAGCAAAACCACCGGTACGACCGAGCTTACCGCCCTTTGCACCAATTTTTGCGTAAAAATCTGAACCGTGACGTGCTTTGTTCGTTGCAGCAGCTTTTGTGCCGCCAGCTTTTGTTCCTGCCATACTATTGTTCTCCTACTTTCCGGGAAAGAAAAAACAGCCGAATCTATCCTATAGAATTCGCCTGTTACCCCTGTTCCCACTTTACTATTATCTCACACACGATATGTGTATGTATCTACATTAGCACAATGAAGCGTTTATGTCAATATTTACGGTTACGTTTTTTATGGTAATAAAACTGTTGCGTTTATTCGTAGGGTGCTATATTATAGATATCAGGCACCACCCGGGCAGCACCACATACTCGGGTAAACCAAAAACGACCTATCTGCGAGACGGGTCGTTTTTATTCAATAAAGAACTTAACGCTATTTTACAAGCTACCTTACGCTTCTAGTGCTCTGTGTGCGGCCTCAAGCCATTTTTCCGCATTAACAAAAGGGCTAGGGCTGTCAATCATCGTCTCACCCGTCCCTGGATCTATCTTGTACCTAAGTAATACCTCCGTAACATCTGAAGTGGCGCCAACCCCTTGAACGTCCCAGGGTTTGCCGATCACGACATCTGGAAGTCTATCTGGCATCTTTTCCATCTCGAAAACACCACCAGTAGCTGTATTGATAATCAGTCCATCGGCTACTACGTACGTATTGCCACTCTTTGTACGTACAAGTACTCTATCCGCCTGATTCCGTTCTGGATCAGCATACTTGTGCTCACGCCAAGCAATAGTATCACCAACGTGACTGAAACTGAGATCCACCTCGCCACCTCTATACTCTACCATTCGCTGATACCTGAATGGTTCTCTTTCTGGAGAACCTGTCTCCGCTGGACTAGCGACATCTATCATATTTATTTTCCTTTGATTTATAGAAACTTGTGCCTATAGTAGTCTCTCTTTTTCAATTTGTCAATACTAAAATATATTTCATATAAATTTGCAAGTAATTTTAGGCAAGAGAAAAGCTCCCCTTTCGGAGAGCTCTTCTATAATTCGGCATCGTGCTAGTTTCCCACTTGCGTAGTATAAT
>CAYIYX010000099.1:0-2529 GCA_964367775.1 uncultured Candidatus Saccharibacteria bacterium
CGCTTCTGCTCTGTCGTATCCCTGTCTCGCACCGTCACCGTTCCGTCCTCGAGCGTCTGGAAGTCTATAACTATGCACGCCGGTGTTCCGATCTCGTCCTGGCGGCGGTAGCGTTTGCCGATGTTGCCGTTGTCGTCCCATTCACAGACAAATTTCTGGCTTAGCTGCGCATACACTTCACGCGCTTTAGCAACGAGTTCTGGCTTGTTTTTGAGTAGCGGAAATACCGCATATCGAACCGGTGCAAGTTCTGGCTTAAGCTTCAAAACCGTACGTGTTTCGCCATTTTCCAGCTGCTCTATGGTCAATGCATCGGATATGACGGCCAGGAAAATCCGTCCCATGCCCATAGACGTTTCGAGTACCCACGGTATGTATTTTTCGTTCGTTATGGGGTCAAAATAATTCAGATCGGTGCCGCTAAACTTCATGTGCTGGCTCAGGTCATAGTCGGTGCGGTCATGAACACCCTCGACTTCGTCAAAGCCATAGCTCGGGTAGTTATACTCTATGTCCCACGCGTCTTTGGCGTAAAACACGAGGTTTTCATGTTGATGCCAGCGAAGTTTTTCGGGGTTGATGCCAAGATCGTTGACGTACCAATCCCAACGGTCTTGTTTTATGCGCTGGTACGGCGCTTCATTTTCGTTCGGACGAATGAAATACTGTGTGTCAGCCTGCTCAAACTCACGCACGCGGAACAAGAAATTACGCGGTGAAATTTCGTTACGAAAGGCTTTGCCAATCTGCGCCACCCCGAACGGCACCTTCATACGCGTCGTGTCGACGATATTTTTGAAGTTCAGGTAAATACCCTGACAGGCTTCACCCGGTAGGTACACCGGCCGCTCATTTGTACCCGTAAAATCACCAAGATTCGACTGCACGAGCAGATTAAACGGCTTCGCATCGGTAAAATTCTGCTTGCCACATGTTGGACATTTGATCTTGTCACGATTTTCATCGAACAAACGGTTCAGTTCTTCGCTAGTCATCTTTTCGTCGGCCATCACGCCAACTTTACCAAGTTCTTTGTCGACCCGTATGCGCGTATGGCATTCCTTACACTCTGCAAGCGGATCCGCAAACCCTCCAACATGGCCAGAAGCCTCCCAGACTTTCGGATTTTTGAACATAGCGCTGTCGAGCCCGACATAGTCTTCCTTTAAGTAGACATTACGCCGCCACCACGACTTTTTAATGTTGTTCAGCAGCTCAACACCGTACGGCCCAAAGTCATACAGCCCCGCTTCGCCCCCGTAAATCTCACTTCCTGGGTATACAAAACCGCGACGCTTGGTTAGTGCAATAACGTCGTCCATCTTCAACTCTGACATGTAGCAATTCTCCTCTTCCCCACGTTGGCAACGCGGCGGTAAATATTTGCATTCATTATACCACTCAGTAAAAAACTACCCGCCTCTCGGACGGGTAGTACGTTATTTAAGTACCATGCTTTATTCACCAGAATCTTTTGCGGCTTCTTCAAGGGCCGCCTCAACATCAGGATGTGCCTTGAAGGGTTTGTTAAGGTCTACGACTACGCCAGTTTTGCGCCAAACCCCAGGATCGGCACCTTCAGGGATAACCCCTGCTTCCTGGCCTGCTCGAAAAGTATCTCTGTCCATCTTACCTCCAGGACCTCGAAATGCATTAGCCGCTAGGCTGCGTACGGTCTTACGTTTACCTGGTTCTATGGGTGGCTCTACTTCGCCAAGCAGCAAACGTTCCTCAAAGCCAAAATCTACATCCCCGCCCGGTATTTGAAACATTGTTGGGTCTACGCCCGTCTGTTCTTTGCCTATTTGTTCTGACATATTTTTTCCTTTTTTATGTAGCATTGATTCCAAGACATATTAGCATAAACTTAATCATATGTCAACTTTAGTTTTTCATACCTTGACAATTTCAATATATTTGGTATAATAAACATGACAGCGTGAGGAGAGTACCACTCCCCGCACCTCCTGCCGGCACTTTTAACGAGTGGCGGGCCCTGGCACTTGACCACCACCGTGAACCGTCCAGGTGTTCGTTGCGTTTTAGTCAACGCTCGCTCCCCTGTTATGGTCACAAAAAGTACAGATTTGTTGTATTTTATATACGCTAGTGCTATAACAAGTATAGGTTTTTGAAAGAGAAAAATCTGCTGAGGGGATTACTACTATGACACAAGTCGTTAGTCCTGAGATACGTGAGCGAACCGATTCGAGATTGGACCTAGACCCAACCGATTCTCTTTATGGCGATCATTTCCAAGCTGAAGTATACAAGGGTCCGTGGGGTGGCAAGATGGGCATCGTGCAGCTCGAAGAAGGCTGTAACTTTTCTACGCTTACCGGCCCCGACAGAACTAGAGTTGACCTCTGTTTGCAAGATCCAGATGACCCTAGCGTGTCTACTATGCGGTGGGAATTACACGAATTAGAGACGAGACCAGATGGTCGAAAAGCTTGGGGCGGCTATGTAAAAGGTTTCGGTCCCGACCTTGTCTACGCAGTTCGAAACGCTACGGTTGGGAATCCTGGG
>CAYIYX010000100.1:0-2453 GCA_964367775.1 uncultured Candidatus Saccharibacteria bacterium
ACCCCTCAGAACATCTACGTACTTCGTAGTTGTTACTAAGGGGTTTCGTCTCACGTCACGTAGTGTTTACGTGCGTGTGTATGAGAGGAGTCGGTTGAGACGCTCCTGTCGAGCGTTCTCTTCCAGGCGCCGCTTTGCGGCGCCTGCGCTTCCGAGGCCAACGATCGCAAGACCAACCAACGCAAGCGTCGGCGGCTCAGGCACCTGACTGGGTCCATCACCGACGACGATAGTAATGTCAGCTCCCAGGAATGGGATTCTGTTACCTGTGTCTTCTGACATTGTCAGCCGGAAGTCGTATTGACCATTGGCATTCGGGTCAAAGTTGAACCCTAACAAGGTCTCGATGATATTCATCTCTGAGTTCAAGGAGTCCTGAACCACCTGACCGCCAACAGCCCAATTGCCGAAAGTTCGGTAGTCTTGTCCAGCACTGGGATCGATGTCGACCCACAGGTTGGCGATACAAATCGCGCAGTCGCGTGCATCGATAGCGATGTTAAATGACCACCGTGCCCTGTCTGTCAAGGGGTCATTGTTGTAGAAACCCGGTGAGGCGTAATACTTCATGATGTTGTCGTTCGGCATCGTGGCACCCTCCTTGTAGGGGTGGGCACCAAGTGCGACCTGGACAGAACTTGCTGGAGACCCTGGCACAGTTGCTGTTTGGACATTGAACTGGACTCCTTCGAGTCCTGTGCTGCCGGCTGGCGGCCAGTTAGGCGCGCTCAGCGTCGTGAGGTTGGCACTTGCCGAGGTTGTGGCCAAGGCCATCACTAGTGCAGCCAAAGCTGCGAGGTACTTTTTCATCACGCTTCTCTCCTTGAGATTGTTGTTGACAAACACTATCATGCAACTCGCACCATAGCCAGAAAAGTTCTAGAAACGGTTTGGTCCCTAAACGTTTTTTGGCTAGAGTCGTATGTACACTAAATAAAAGAGCAGTGCCCAATTATAACACGAAAAGATGCTAGTATCAAGTTTTATTTTCGATGTCTCTTAGTAAAGGCTGTGTATTTTTAATGTTTTTATGAGTTACGTTTAAGCAATATAAAAAAGAAAACCCTCACAGTCTACGAGTAGATGTTGTGAGGGTTTCGTACGGATAATGTGTGTCCGTTTTTGGCGCTTATCAGCCGTTAGTGCAAGGCGCGTTGATTGGCGCTCGGCAGGGACGACGGAATGACCTTCAAGAGATACTCCTTCGTTCCTTTCGGGGCTTCGACAGTCTGGGCGATGTTCGTTCCGAGGAACGATTTCATTGCATCGAGCACACACCTTTTTTCCTGGTCGATGCTTACCATATGGTAGCTATTTTCCAGTACCAGACAGTGAATGCGAGGCGATTGCACACCATGCACAACATCGTAAGCACTCCTAAGAGTGGCTACGTCGTCGTGACGTGCATGAATGACAAGCGTTGGTGTTACAATCTTTTTGAGATTCTTTTTCGTCACATTCGCCAGTCTCTTCGCCTCGACGAGATCAGACACACGGAGCATTGCTGCACCGGCATCCGACGCACCTTTGTTCTTCATCTGCGTTGCGATGAACTTACGTAGCCGTTCGTCCTTGAGACCGAATGGTTCGGTTTCTCTGATCCCAATCCTTCCCGTGTAGGGGAGGTACGGTGCAAGTGGAAGCAAGCAGCGTGACCAGGGGTTAGCCCAGCCGTCGAAGTGCAGTGTTGTGGACAGTGCCATGACACCAGCAACTTTCTCTGCACGAAGTCCTGCGACACAGAGTGCAAGATCTGCACCCATGCACAGGCCTCCGACAGTGACACTGTTGTACATCTTGTGTACACGGTCGAACTCTTCGAGAGCATCTGCGACCCAGTCACGGTAGTCATGCTTTTTCTCAGCCGGAAGGCCGTGAGTAAAGCCCTTGATCACCGCAACTCGGACACTGTGCCCAGCTCGATTCAGTCCTCGTGCGAGGAACTGAAGCTCAAGCGGGGTACTCGAGAGCCCGTGGAAAAGAAGAATGAGGTGTTGATTACCTTGCAAATGAAGTGCTTGTGTCATTATCTTGACCCCCTACATTGTTGATGATGTATTGTGCTGTCATGAGTGACAGCACAGCGTTCCCCAGTAAATGTTTTGCTGTTATCAAACTACAAAGATCTTACGTCGCTATTATACCATAAATACAGAAAAAAGCAAGTTTTTAGAGGCTAAAAATCACCATATACTATATGCTTTTTTTAGCGATATCATCGAATATAGCAAAAAGAAAACCCCTAAGGTTTTCTCACCGAGGTGAGAGTACTTAGGGGTTTTTGTTGTCACTGAGAGTGACAACGGTGTTTCAGGTAGTCAATTACTTCTTGGCTGCCTTGCGACGGGAAATGCCGAGACCGGCGAGCGCGATGCCTGCGAGCGCGAACGATGCCGGTTCGGGAACGGGGACGGTTTCGCCAACCTTGGCAACGATGGTGTCAGAGAGCAGGA
>CAYIYX010000101.1:0-2445 GCA_964367775.1 uncultured Candidatus Saccharibacteria bacterium
GGACGGGTTACCGTATGTATAAAGAGCTTCAAGGAGCGCGACCTTTGGTCGCGCTCCTATCTCTGTTGCTCCCGCATTATCAAGATACACTCTTTTCGGTGTCATCTCAGTTACTTTCTTTTTTGTAAAAAATAATTTCATGTAAAGTTATGTCATTACTCTATCATAAATTACCAAACCTCACGATGAATTACGCATAAAAAAATCCCCTCATGCTCAGTCGTTTTTTTACGAGCTAAAGCACAAGAGGAGTTCTGTGAGAGTCGGGGCGCTGACGCCCCTACATTCACAAATGTTGAAGCATCAACCGGAAAGGTCCTTGCCGGTCATGGCGACTGGCTCACCAGCACCAACCAGGTAGCCGCCGCCCACAGTGAACCGACCGGACTTCTGATGGTCGATGAACCGACTACCGCCACCGCTTTCAGCATAGGCGACACCACCGCTGCCATGACCAAGCTTGCTGATCCCAGCAATCTGATCATCAAGCGGACAAACAATGCTTGACCCCATGAACAGCGGGTCGATGTCTTCGGCCTTGGCTTCGAGGAAGACGCGCTTCGTCGGGGGCACGAATCCGTTGAGTTCGGTCGTTACGATGTTCGGGTCACGGGCATTGGTCGACAGCATGATGTTCGTGACATTTCGCACGTTGGGCTCATTCGGTTCAGCGTGTGCCACAACCAACACAGACCCAAGTGTTGCGAGTAGCGCAGCAGACGTAGCAAGCGTCGCCGACACGGAGAGAAGGGTAATTTTCATCTTTATAACCTCTTTCTTACTCAAAACCATCAAACAAAAATAAAGCAAAAGAACAATCGTGCACGTGGCACGAGTATCCTCATGCCTCACGAGGTAGTGGCATCGGCCAATACTCTATAACTGTAACACTTTGTTTATACTATTTGCAAAAGTTGTGCACATTTCTATCACGCAATTCGTATGACTACGATCTAAATATTTAAAATTCATCCCACAAATAAAAAAGCACCCGCATACAGAGGCTCTTGTTGAGCATGTATGCAGGTGCGCACAGTCACATCGACTGGGGGGAACCACCTTGGCCTTGGGTCAGATGACGACTGCCATCCGACTTCGGGCGCCGACGTCCGTCGACGGCTGGGGGGTGACACGGCCGGTCTCGATCTTCGCGAGGTATTGCGATCCGACTTGCTTCAGGTGCAGCGCCGGCGGACTGAAGCCAGTCTGCGCGACCTGTTGATGACCGCCCACATCGACGTCGTTTTTCGCGCCCTGGGCACTGGCCTGGAACATGGCCGGCGTTCTCGAGTCGACGGTCTTGCCGAACAGCTTGTTGGCGTCAGCGAGGGCCACCGGCGTTCGGGCATCGACCATCACCTTGTCGGGCGTTCGGGCATCGGCCATCTTGTCGGCGTCGATCTTCTTCGTCGGAGCGTTCTTGGCATCGCCGGTGTAGCTGGCCACGCTGTGAATGCGCAGGTCAGATGTCTGCATGGCGATGTAACTTCGCTGGGCGCCTTGGTCGGTCGGCACGTAAACGGCAGCAGCAGACGCGGCGATGGCCCAGGCGGTTGCGGCGAGCACGGCCAAACTTCGGAAAGTCTTCTTCATCGATTTCTCCTTGACGTTGACATGGACTGAAACAAAAAGAACAATAGTACCTTTCGGCACGACGGTTAATCATGTCTCAGGTGTGCGGGAAATCCCCTCACCTCATAACTCTATCATATAAGTACTAAACATTTCAATAGTTATTCACAAGTAACCAAAAGCAACACACCTTTCGGATAAATTGCAGCGTGTTACAATCTCTAAACATAGCGAACACATGCTTACCTCATTACTTCAGTCTTTCTCCAACATTGCATTTACTCCGACACTGCTCCTAACGTGTGCACTTTTTGTTGTAGTTTGTTATGCACTTTATCTTGATCACAAAGTCGTTGTTCTTACTCGTGGCCAAAGTGGTGCCTCCCTTGAAGACACCATTAGACAGTGTCTTACTAACGCCGAAGCAATCGAGAAGCGCAATGCTCTTATCATGGAGCATGCTTCCGTCCTAAATGAAAAAATGTCTCATGCCCTCCGTAACGCCCAAACCATTCGCTACAAAGCATTCGACTCTAATGGCTCCAACCAGAGTTTCTCGATTGCCTTAGTTAACGAAAAAGGAAACGGTGTAGTCATCTCTTCCCTGCACTCTCACGAACGCATGAGCACATTCGCGAAACCTATCGAGAACTACGAAAGCACGTACGATCTGACCGAAGAAGAACTTGCAGTCTTAGATGACGCAAGAGCAGCACACACGGGCAGCCGTTAGCTTTTAGCTTTTAGCTTTTAGCTTTTAGAAAAAGTTTATTCTTACAAGCTAGTTTTATAAATATATTTATTGCATTGCGTTAGCCTACAGCTCAAGCCTTATAGCCAAAAGCTGTATTTAATTGACATTCTGTGGTATAT
>CAYIYX010000102.1:0-2438 GCA_964367775.1 uncultured Candidatus Saccharibacteria bacterium
ACAACCATTGTAGCACAACGTTTATGTTTTGGGTCTTTTTTGTGTTTTTTACTACGTAAGCATTGTTTCTATGTTCTTGCGAAGAGCGGATGGACTGGTTGTCGGGGCATAGCGGTGTACAGACTCACCGTCTTTGCTTACGAGAAACTTAGTAAAATTCCATTTTATGTCTTTGCCAAGCAATGATGTTCCCTGCGATTTCAAATACACAAAGATAGGGTGTGTATTTTGGCCGTTCACGTCCACCTTTTCACTCAGCGTAAATGTCACGCCAAAGTTTATTTGGCATACTTCGGCCATAGACTCATTTGTTTCCGGCTCTTGTCCAGCAAACTGATTACACGGAAGACCTATCACCACCAGCCCTTTGTCTTTATACGCTACATGTAGTGCTTCGAGTTCCCTAAACTGCCCAGCTAGGCCGCACTGCGTTGCCGTGTTCACGAGTAGTAACACTTTGCCGCGAAACTCCCCGAGCGATATTTCCTTGCCAGTCGTGTCTTTGAAAGCTAGGTCGTAGATTGTTGCCATACTACCAGTATAGTCCTTATTTCCGCAAAGGTTTGTAGTTTAAAAATAAGAGAGTAGAGTATTTTCCGCATCGCCCACAAACCGAATAATACGACGCTTAAGCTCGCCCGCTGGCTCTATTGAGTCCGAGCAGCCAATCTTGTTCACGCTCTAACTTTTGCATGTTAGCAGTATCAAACAGCCCCGACCAGTTGTGGGGTCCTTTGGTATTTGGTATGTTGTATTGAATCTCTTGTCCTATAGCATCCCAGACAGGTATCATAGCTACTACCGCCCGTGAACCTATGACGCGAGCAACAGCAAAGCGAGTTAGCTCCGCGTTAGACATGCCTTCATGTATCCCTGCTGACTGGAAATTTCCCCGAAGATGCGTTAGTAGACCATCGAATCGGGCTCCGTTGCCTTCCCTCTTTTCATTTCTCATAGTTTCGATTGCTTTCGCGATGCTCGGCGTGTCATGATTGCTTGAAAAAGCGACGACCTCCCGCGGGAAATTGTCGGCATTGTGCTCAAACCCTAACATTTCGCCCGTACCAAATTTTTGAGACAAAAACAAGGCAACTTTGGTGCCTAAGAAATCATAATTATCACGATCGTCCAAAATCTCACGTGCCTCGGGAGGAATAAAGCCCAAATCTTCGACATAAAATGGCGGTTTTTTGCCCAACATTTTGACGAGCTGTCTCATGACAGGCTGTCCTAACGCCCTTCCTCGTGGGGCGCCTATTTGATTGACGTTTTCCATGGGAAGCTCATACGCTCCGCCAAATCCGGCAAAGTAGTCAAGCCGTACTTTTCCGCCGCAAATCTTTTGTGCTCTCACGAGCCTCTTGGTCCACCAGTCCACCAGTTTTTTCATCGTTTTAGGATCGTCAAAATCAACTTTATACGTGGCAGTTCCCCACTCTTGCCAAGGCTTGTCGTATTCTGGCACGCCGCCTTGGCTTAGCAGGTTTCCTTCGGCATCAACGTTAAATAACTCCCGGTTTGCCCAAACATCTTGTGCATAGAACGGGGCGTCTCCCCACAGCTCAATCCCGTGCCCTTTTGCAGTATCACGGTATAGTATCGCCTGTTGCTCAACGATCCATTGTTCATAGCATTTTGTAATAAATTGTTGTTCTTTGTCCCTCTTGATCTCATGAACCAGCGCGGGGGCGTACTTTCTACCGTATTGCCATTGTTGCCATGGCTTTCCGGCGTTCCCGTCCGCTTCTTTAAGTATTTGATACGCTGCGTATCCATCCAACCACTCGCTTTCTTCGTTGCACCATGCTTCGAACTGAAGCTTTCTTTCAAGCGTTGCGTCTTTCATAAATCTATCCGCAGCAACTGCCAGGAGTTTGCTTTTAACTCCTTTAATATCAACTGGCCCACGACTCCCAGACGCAACAGTTGTCTGGTACTCTTCCAATTCACCACTCGTCAAATCCTTAAGTATAACAAGCTGTTCAAGATCGATGCGCTGTGGATCGATTGCAAAAGCTGATTCTGACGAATATGGACTACCATGTACGTCCGTTATAGATTCAGGGACGCCGTGAAGTATCGTAAATCCCGACCTCTGCATGAAGTTAAATAACCTGTCAGATAGGCCGCCCGCTCCTACCTTGAACGTCCCTTGGTAGTCTTCCTCTTTCAGCATTCTGGGAGGCAGAAACAAACCTGCTTCATTTGGCATCCATCCCTCTACCTCAACTGACATCGCGCCTCCTCTGTAATTTAAACACTATATCATGATTTTTACAGCGTCACAAATATTTTGAGGGGTAAAAAATACACCGCGTGACCTCACGAAATTCCAAGACAAACCTTGGCATCACGCATCTGAAAAAGACGTGTTACAATACCTTTATGCAAAGAAAACATAAAAAACTCATAGGTATCGTTGTTGGTGTGTACGTATC
>CAYIYX010000103.1:0-2377 GCA_964367775.1 uncultured Candidatus Saccharibacteria bacterium
CGTGACTCACGCTGAATTGCCACCCCCTCTTTTGCTTCTACCGCTTGATGAAGACCGTCTGACCAGCGGCGACCAGGTTGCATACGGCCGGTAAACTCGTCAACAATTACCACTTCTCCATCTCGCACGACATACTCCTTGTCACGGGTATAGAGCGCCGTTGCGCGAACGGCCGTCTCGAGATGGTGTACATACTTAATACCCTTGTCGGTGTAGATATTATCTACGCCGAGCATTTTTTCTGCCGCTTCAATACCCGAGTTCGTCAACGTCGCACTGCGCAGTTTTTCGTCGACAACATAATGCTCTTCTGGCTTGAGCTGTTTTGCGATGCCGGCAAATATAGTGTAGAGATTTTCTGAATCCTGAGCAGGTGCCGAAATAATAAGTGGTGTTCTCGCTTCGTCAATGAGGATGGAGTCGATTTCGTCGATGATGGCGTACTGATGCCCACGTTGTCGTAAACGGGTGGTATCAAATTCGATATTATCGCGAAGATAGTCAAACCCAAATTCGCTGTTAGTACCGTAGGTAATGTCAGCCGCATAGGCTTCGGTACGAGTGCAGGGACGCAAAAAGTCATATACGACTTTGTATGAACCCACATCATCACGCTCACGATCTTTTTCAACGTGTGATGCGTCATAGAGGTACGAACCGGTACTATTAATAATACCAACCGAAAGACCGAGCAGGTCATACACCTGACCCATCCACGCGGCGTCGCGACGTGCGAGGTAATCGTTTACCGTTACCACATGTACACCCTGGCCCGTGAGGGCATTAAGAAACGCTGGAAGTGTCCCGACCAGTGTCTTCCCCTCTCCTGTGCGCATTTCGGTGATTTTGCCACGATGCAAGAGAATACCACCAATGAGTTGTACGTCGTAGTGACGAAGCCCTAATGTGCGCTTACTCGCCTCGCGCACAAGCGCAAAGGCAGTCGGGAGAATATCATCTAGTGTTGCCTCACCCGAAGCCAACTTGGCCTGTAGTGACTTGGTCAACTCACGTAAATCAGCAATGGTCGACTCAGCATAGGTTGATTCAAGACCATTAATTTCGGCCACCACGGGAGCGAGGGTAGTAAGCTCTTTTTGATAACTCGGGCCAAAAAATCTATCTAAAAATGACATAGTTCGCCAAGTATACCGTTTTTTATTCCAAAAAACAAAGACAACGCAAAAACCGCCAGAGGCGGTTTTATGCTATCAGTTCGACACGGAGGTGTCTTACTTGCGCTTTGCTACCTTTTTTGCGGCCTTCTTTGGGGCAGCCTTCTTGGCAACCTTCTTTACAGCTTTCTTGGCTACCTTCTTCTTTGCTGGAGCCTTCTTCACTGCTTTCTTGGCTACCTTCTTAGCGGCCTTCTTTTTTGCTACTGCCATATATATGTGATGAGAGTTAGTTGAATAAATTTCGACCGCATGACTCTCTCGCCTTAAAGAACGAACTGTTTGAGAGAATGTCTGCTTACATCTATTATCACGTGTAAATTTTTTTCACACAATTTGTTTTCACACATTTGTGTGGATAAGAAAAAAATTAAAAAAAGTTCAAATGAGAAATTTTTTTCTCGTTATCACTTCGAAAGTAAAACTACTTCCCACTCAATTAAAATATTTGTTGCTGCAAAAACTTTTTCAGTAATTTTTTTTGCGAACTCGATTACTACATCTGCATCAGTACCTGGCACAACAGTAAGCACCAGTGCCTGCTCTTGATAGAGACAGACTGGTCCTTCACAGTACCCTTTGAGGTGGCAGACTTTGTCGAGTATATACCCAAGCGATATCTTCTTCATGTCTGCTATTTCTGTATCGTACATCGGAAGCTCTGGGTACTGTGCTTTAAGTAACGCAGCGTGTGATGCCGAAATAATCGGATTTTTGAAAAACGATCCGGCTGTACCAACTACTCGCCAATTGGGAAACTTCTTCCCCCGTATAGCGATAATTGCTGCTCGAATAGCGCTCTGTGTTGGTGTTGTATCGCCAAAATATTCCGCTAAGTCTTTGTAGGTCAAACGTGGTGTTGGCTTGAGAGACAAGCGAAACGTCACCGCAAGTACAATCGCCTGTCTGCCCGCTTCATGCTTGAAGATTGAATCGCGATACGCAAACTGACATTGGCTTGCTGTCCATGTTTCAATCTTTGTTGTCTCTCCATTATAGACACGTACCGACGTAATGAGCTGACTGGCTTCCACGCCGTAGGCACCAACGTTTTGTACCGGTACTGCGCCGATTGAGCTTGGAATGGCCGAGAGGTTTTCCATCCCCCACCAACCAGACGCCACGGTGTCTGCAATAATCGTATCGAGATCTTCCCCAGCACCAACAGAGTACAGCACGGAATTTGTTCCCTCCTCAACAAC
>CAYIYX010000104.1:0-2353 GCA_964367775.1 uncultured Candidatus Saccharibacteria bacterium
CAGACGCGCCTGCAGTCTCGTAAAAATGTCATCTGAAACCGTTTTTGTGTCACAGTATTGTCCCAACGGAAAACTTGGTCATCTTCTGAAAAAGAAAGGCGCAAAACTATACTTTAACCCCTGGAATCAAGCCAACTCACTCAACTCACTCTTTATACACATCACGAGCAAGCTGACTGGTTTAAAGACGTTATACAAACGCAGGCCCTACATTCACTGCAAATTCATCATCTGCACCATGCCTGACGGATCCAAAACCGCCCTGACCGGCTCTCACAACTTCGCCCAAGGTGGAGTTTGGCTTGGAACAAGAGAAATCGCGCTAGAAACGAACGACTCTCGTATCATCAAACAACTTGAGCGGTTCGTCGAAAAATATATATCCTAGCGTTGACCGCTGAGATATTCACGAATACTTAGGGCAGCCGTAGCGCCTTCACCCACTGCAGCAGCAATCTGCGCCGTTGCGCCACTGCGTACGTCACCGCTTGCAAAAACGCCTGGAATATTCGTCATCAAATGTCGATCCGTTTTTATCATACCAACTTCATCGAGCTCAATGCCCGAGCCAGCCAAAAATCCTGTGTTTGGCAAAAGTCCGATAAATACAAAAACTGCGTCAAGCTCGAGCTCGATTGTTTCGCCATCTTTTGTACAACGTATTTTATCTACTTGTTTACCATCCGTAGCAACAATCTCCTCGGGAATAGTATGCAAATGGACCGTTATCTTACCCTCTTCTACCGCCTTTTTGAGGTCTTGCTGTAAAACATCGCTCGCTTTAACTGTACTGCGCACTAAAAGGTCAATGTGTGAAGCAAAGCGAGTCAGAAAGAGCGCTTCCTGAACTGCCGAATTGCCTCCGCCGACAACCGCCAACTTTCGCTCACGATAAAATGCACCGTCGCATGTGGCGCAGTAGTGAACACCCCGACCATAGTATTCTACCTCGCCTGGTACGCCAAGTTTTCTGTAGTCGCTTCCGGTTGCAATGAGTATAGTTCTGGCCCGAAGAGCTCCATCGTTTGTCTGAACGACTTTTACGTCACCGTTCAGGGACAAATTCGACACTTCGCCGTACCGTATATCTGCCCCGAATCGTTCCGCCTGAGCCTGTAGCTCACCCGCTAATTCAAGCCCCGATACGCCTTTAGAAAAGCCCGGATAGTTGTCAATCTGATCCGTTATGGCAGCAAGACCCCCGACGACGCCTTTTTCTACAAGCACCGTATCTATATCTTCACGAGTCGTATACACCGCAGCGCAAAGTGCACTCGGTCCAGCGCCAATCATAACTACATCGTGTATTTTGTTGTCTTCTTCCATAACAAATATCCTATCTCACTTTCCGTGACTTCTTGAAACTAGATTTTGTGGACATAACTACGCAATAGCCGACATAAGAGCGCTTGGGTTCCAGCCTATACTGGCAACCGTTTCGTTACCTGCTTCATCTGCTACCATTACAATCGGCACTGTCCTAGCTCCACTTTTAGCGATGATGAGCGCTTCGGCTTCTCTGTCATCGTCGATATTTACGACGTCATACGTCTTCTGTTTGATATCGAGTAGTCGCTTAACTTGCGCGCAGTAAGCGCATTGAGTCCGAGTGTAAATCGTAATTTTTTTGCCCATATACCCTTCCACTTGGTGGTTTGTTTATTATGCTTACTACTATTATATAGCGTAACGATTATGTTACAAGACGCTATATATTGTGTTTTTTACTATTTTATTGAACGCTCTTCACCTCAACTATAAATACCAGGGGTCCAGCCGGTTTAAAGTTCGCGGCGGCGTTCGCTCCATAGGCTAAATCAGTTGGAATTGTCAACTTTCGCACAGCGCCCTCTTTTGCACCAGTGAGGCCTTGCGTCCAACCAGGTATGACTTGAGTTAAGCTAAACGTTGCAGGCGCAACTGTTCCATCTTGGTTCGTACTGTCAAATATCTTCCCGTCGGCCGTCCAGCCAAAATAATTAGCCTCAATCGTCGATTCGCTCGTTACGTCTTTTCCGGTTCCAACTACCAAGTCTTCAACCTGAAGCGTCGTAACGCTGGCCGCGTCAAACGCCTCAGCCTTATAGCCATCAATTGGCTTTGAACTCGCACCGCGCGACTCCGCAGCCACTTTCATTTGTTGCATGTAGTCATCTTGAGCAGTTTGTTGATCTCGTTGATCGTTGTTATTGGCTATAATCGCCACAAAATAAACGCCTACCGCCCCTACCGCCATCACTATTGTTATTATCCAAATACCTATGCGCTGTGCGCGTGGTGTTGCCATATCTGTTGTCCCTCCACAGTTTACCAAACGATTATACCAAACTTCAAAACAATAACCATAGGTATT
>CAYIYX010000105.1:0-2352 GCA_964367775.1 uncultured Candidatus Saccharibacteria bacterium
AGTTGACGCAAAAGGGAAGTCGGCCGTTACGATTTATCGCGTGCTTGCAAACAACAAGACCCACAGCGTTTTGGAGCTGAAGCCTCTCACCGGACGTACGCATCAACTTCGTGTTCATCTTGCATACATAGGCTGCCCCATAGTTGGCGACGCGTTTTATGGAAGTAAAAAAAGCCCGATTGGCCGTATGTGTTTGCACGCCAAAGAGTTAGAAATCACCATTCCAACCAGCGTACGAAAAACATTTGAAGCCGCAATACCAGACGACATGGCAACATTTATAGCTGAGATCAGCCGTGAACGCTAAAGACTTGCTACTACATGAAACCACGAAAAAGCTCGTCGAAGCCTACATTTCAGCGCCAAAACCAGGACTACTGCTTTCTGGCGACACTGGAGTGGGCTTAGGAACGCTAGCTCGTGCCATAGCGTCTGAGCTCGTTCAGCACAGTACTGACGTTGTTCTCGTCGAACCAGACGAAAAAGGAACCATACCCATAGAGCGTGTTCGTCGTCTGTTTGTCGACACCAGGGATGTTCACCGGTCAAAACAAGTCGTCATAGTCGATGATATCGACAAAATGAGCTACGATGCACAAAATGCATTCTTGAAGTTACTAGAAGAACCAACCGACAGTGTATTTTTCATACTTACCTCGCATAATGCAGAAGCACTGCTTCCGACCATATCATCGAGGGTCCACGCCATAGAAGTGCGGTTAGTAGCGTCTGTTGACGCTCAATCACTACTTCGAAAACTGCACATTTCAGATGCGACAAAGCTCCAGCAAATGCTTTTTCTTGCCAGCGGACTACCTGAAGAGCTAACGCGACTTGCAAAGAACGAGGATTATTTTTCCGAACAATCAAAAGCTATTCGTTTAGCGCGTGATTTCTTGGCTGGTTCTCCGTACGACAGGCTAGTGGTCGCGAACAATTTTACTAACCGCGTTGACGCATTGCAGTTTATAGGACTCATCGCTCGTCTCTTGGATTTTTCTAACAAAAAAAATATTGGCAGCCTGGAGGAAAAGACTGTTACCGCTCTCGAAACAGCAGCTGAACGCATAAGCAGTAACGGACACGTCAGAACGCAACTTATTAATCTGTCCTTTAGTGTATAATAGACGCTAACATGCTTGGCCTTTTAGTTATTGCAGCCTTCGGTGTTTGGGCACTTTTGTACCAACGCCCAATTGATGATTCCGGAAACGAGCTTCCTTCTAAGATGTCCGAACGACTCGACAAGCTTTGGAGTGTTGCAACCGAAAGTATACGAGACCGAAAATACTTACGTGCTGAAAAAGCATTGCTTACTATTCTACGAGTTGACGAACGTAGTGCGACTGCTTATAACCGACTAGGCATACTATACGCAAAACAACGTGCCTACCAGGACGCCATAGAATGCTTCGAGATCGCGCAAAGCCTTGAACCAAGTGCTTCAAGCCTTCATAACGTTGGCCTCATATATTTTGAAACTGGCGTGTATGACAAAGCAGCCTTAGCTTTTGAACAAGCACTCGAAATGGAAGGCGACCTTGCAGCCCGACACGTCGCGTACGCGAAAGTTCAAGAAAAACTAGGTGACAACAAAAAGATGATTGCCAGCCTTGAAAAAGCGGTTGAGCTGGAACCAAACCCACAAAGTCTTGGTATACTCGCTGACGCATACGACCAAATAGGCCAATTAGAACTTTCAGCGGAGTTACGCGCAAAAGCAAATAAAATGGTGATTCCTTCTGGAGTCCCGAAGCGCATCGTGCAGCCACCGCGACGAGTCGTAATGTAATGCCGGTTACGGTAGCTTTTCCGAAAAGGCCATACGCCTGTATTTTTGACGTTGACGACACTCTTATCTCTAACTATTACCCTGACGGCAAGGGTCTGCATGAGCTTTCGCGACACGAAGCGATCCAGATCATCGGTAAACGTCGAAACCTTCAGGCTCTCGTTGATATCACTGCAAAAGACAACCACGACGTTGTGTACGTTGCTCCATATCACACTATGGAGTCGATAACCTGGACGCTTTTGTGTGAAAAGGGCATTGTAGCTAGTGGTGAGCTTGACCATGACCACGAATTGCTCGTGGAAATCGTCAATCTTAAGAACGAAATATACCACGAGAGACTCGTAAAAGATGGTAAAGAAATCCCTGGCGCAGCCAATTTTCTGCGTTACCTAAAAAACACAAACACGAAGCTTGCTATTGCAAGCGGTGCGACTATGCGTGACATCGAAACAGATCTAAAAATCATTGGCGTATCTGACTTATTTGAA
Source organism: uncultured Candidatus Saccharibacteria bacterium (assembly GCA_964367775.1). Taxonomy (GTDB): domain Bacteria; phylum Patescibacteriota; class Saccharimonadia; order Saccharimonadales; family Saccharimonadaceae; genus JAPUDS01. The sequence continues at coordinate 2,284 of CAYIYX010000105.1, forward strand.
CCTCAAAATATAAAGGCGAAGGGTTCGTATATAACACCAAAGCCGCACCCCGATCCTTTCGTCGCTGCA
>CAYIYX010000106.1:0-2310 GCA_964367775.1 uncultured Candidatus Saccharibacteria bacterium
AGCCTGAGTTACTCGAATACTGTAACAAGGAAGACATAGTGGTCGAGGCGTATTCGCCGCTCGCGCATGCCCGTGACATGAATGAACCAACCATCAATGAGCTTGCGAAGCGTCATGGTAAAACGTATGCGCAGATTATGCTCCGGTGGTGTCTGCAGAAGGGACTGATAGTATTGCCAAAATCGGTAACGCCTCAGAGGATTATGGAAAACTTTGCTATTTTCGACTTTGAGCTCAGTAACGCCGACATGGTGAAGCTTGCGAAACTAGACCGTAAGCTTCGCACCTGCTGGGACCCGACGCTCGTTCCGTAAAGTATGAGATAATAGACGATATGGCAATTGAACGCATCGTTGATACTGGTTTGCATGACGACAGCTCTGACGAGCAAGTTATTGAGGTGACGCTGCGGCCGCAGAATTTTAATGAATATATCGGGCAGGAGCGACTGAAGAAGAATTTGCGACTTGCGATTGAGGCGGCGAAAAAGCGTGGCGAACCGATCGACCACGTGCTGTTGTATGGGCCGCCAGGACTAGGTAAGACAACTATGGCGACAGTGATCGCTAACGAAATGGGAACGAATATCCGCGTGACAGCCGGACCGGCCATAGAACGAGCCGGCGATCTTGCATCGATCCTAACGAACTTACAGGACGGCGATATATTGTTTATCGACGAGATTCATCGTTTGAGTCGTACGGTTGAAGAGGTGCTGTATGCGGCTATGGAAGATTTCAAACTCGACATCGTCATTGGTAAAGGTCCGGCAGCACGAAGCGTACGGCTCGACCTGCCAAAATTTACAGTCATAGGTGCGACGACGCGGACTGGCGCACTGGCAGCGCCGCTACGCGATCGGTTTGGGCATATATATCGGCATGAATTTTATACGCCAGATGAAATTGGGCAAATTATCACGCGGTCAGCGAAGATACTCGAGAGTAAAATCGTCCCAAGTGCAGCCGAACAGCTTTCAACGCGCGCGCGTCTGACTCCCCGCATTGCCAACCGTTTGCTTAAACGCGTGCGTGACTATGCTGATGTGAACGGCGACGGCATTATTGACGACGAGACGACCAAAAAAGCGCTTGCGATGATGGAAATCGATGAGCTAGGGCTCGATCCCGCTGACAGACAGCTACTTAATAGTATGATTGAACACTACGGCGATAATCCTGTTGGGCTCTCGACTATTGCGGCAATGACTGGCGACGAAGCAACGACGATAGAAGATTTTTATGAGCCGTATTTGCTCCAAATTGGCTTCATAGAGCGAACGCCGCGCGGACGAAAAGCGACTATGAAGGCTAGAAAGCATCTCAAAAAAGTTGTATAATAACTGCATAAACAAGGAGTGAAAGATGAAGCCTAAGCCTAGCCAACCAGACTATGAGTCGCCAGTTGCTTACGCGGCGGACGGTCGACCTCTTTACGCGCATCCGCCAGTAATGACCCCAGAAGCTGATTATGAAAAGTCCGTAGAGCTGAATTCACACGTTACAGAGGGGGCAGGGCACGTATCTGGCGAAAATTTTAATCCAAGGATCCGTCGCCAATACAGCAATGAGCCAGAAGTGTTTCATACGACAAGGCCAATCGAGCCACGCAAAATGGTCGTGAGTGAGGAGAATCAGCGACGACACGAGGAGTCGAAGCGGCTCTACCCCAACCTTAATCTTAGCGAAGGCGAGTACGTTATTTTGCATGTCAGGCGGCATATTATTGGGTTGCTTATGCCGGTATTCGTGACTGGATTTATGATATTACTACTCACGGGCGTGCTGGTTATATATCCCTCGTTTGTCGATATTTCTAACTCGGCCGTAAGCTACGAAACCGTTGCGCTGATGCTTATTTTGATGATTGCGCTGGCAGGTTTAATCGGGTATGCGGCGGTGTGGATTTATACTCAAAATCGCTTTTATATGACCAACGAAAGCGTTATCCAAGAGATTCAAAAGAGCCTATTTTCGCGACACGAGCAATCGGTTAGTCTGGGAAGTATTGAAGATGCGAGTTTCGTTCAAAACGGACTACTCCCGACATTACTAAACTATGGCACGATGCGTCTGAGTACTGAAGGTGAGGAAACGACGTACATGTTCCAATATGTTTCGGATCCTCATCGCCAAACGTCAATTGTTACAAACGGGGTGGAAGCGTTTAAAAACGGTCGGCCAGTTGTTGACGACTAGTTTTTGCTAGATTTGACGTATTCGGCTTCTTTTTCTTGTGTTGCATGGAGTTTGTAGTGTTGGCAGATATCGCCATCACAGCTACTTGGTTCATAACGGTATTGCGAGTCAG
>CAYIYX010000107.1:0-2304 GCA_964367775.1 uncultured Candidatus Saccharibacteria bacterium
ATCACAAGCTCTCTATGACTCCCCGCCCAGTTGTAAAGCAATTTTCTACCAGAACTCAAAAGCACACTTGCAAAAAGCAGGGCCGAAAGACCAGCCGTCATGACCGAAAAACGTTGTACCATCGGCCAAGACACCGTTGTAGTCCCTGGGCGCGCGATGTCGAGCGCTACGAGAGCTCCATATAACCAGTCAGGCAGCGTCGTTTGCTGCAACGGAAGTGGCGTCGTAAGTTGGGTGGAACTGGCCTGTTGACTAATCGTCGCCCCTCCAAAACGTTCACGTGTCGTAGTCGTAGGATTGTCCGCAACATTCGCGTCATCCGTGCTGTTCGTGCTGTTCGCGTTGTCCGCGACATTCTCGTTACTCGGCTCATTCGGAACAGTACTGTCTATGACTGGTGGTGTATATGTCAACGTAAACGAAACCGTCGGACTTATATTCGCATATGGACTAATGCCGACGAGCCTCACCACATGCGTTCCCTTGCTGAACACTAAATTATCTGAAAATGTCGTCATCCCTTGAGCGAGCGGTATTGTTACCGAAAAAACATCATCTATATACACCCGAATTTGGCTCAAATTTACGACGGTTCCCTGAAGCTGAAACGGCAACGTTGTGATTTTTACCGTGCTCGTTACTCCCGGTACCGTGAGCGCTGGCACTGGCTGAGTACCGCTGTTGACTATGGACTGAACCACCGTATCTGTCGCTCGAACGGGTACAGCAAAAACCAAGGCTGCGGCTACGGCAACGCCGACTAGTACCGCCCCTTTAAGGTTTTGAGCGGTTCGTCCGATGCCACAAACCATACAGTGCTCCACTGGTTACCATAAAGCCAAATAACAGTACAAGCCAAATCGGCATTATAAGTACGTACGTCTCCGTAGCAGTGGTATTTCCAAGTATTTGCACCTGTAGCTGTGCCTTATATAAACCAAACCAGGACACCTTGTCCCACTGCATGGTAATATCTCGTGACGTCTGTGGTAGCACTTCATAGTCACTGTTTTTCTCGTACTTTACCGAGCCAAACAGGTCCATAACGCGAAATTTCACACTGGCGAGAAAGTCACTGTTGCCGGTATTTTTCACCGAGGTTTGTGCTTTTAACGGAGCGCTCGACTGGAACCAGGGCAAATCGGTACTCTCCACATTTCCCGAAAGACGGACATCCCCGTTAACGGTCGCGTAGATTATGGAACCAACTCGTTTTTTGCGGGCAAGACTGGAAGCGTCTGCTGGTGGCTGTGTTTCTGCGAAAATAACGCCGTAATGCCCTCCTGGTGCCGCATGTTCTTTGACATGTACTGTGTACGGTACCTTAACGCTCTGCCTCGGTTCGACGTGCCAGGTCGTTTTAGAAAACTGAACCCACTCATAGGCGTCGGCGTTGGCTTTCATGCTCGTGAAATCCTGCGCGTACGAACCACTCGTCACAGAGAATGGTGCTGTATAGACTATGAAGTCGTACGCAGTTTGACCATCATTCAAGATGGTGATGGTGTCCTGAAACGTCTGTCCAGCGTTAACCTTGTACGTTCTGCTGGTTGGCGTCAGCGTTATACTCTCGACAGGGTCGACTGCCTGCGCGACGCTGGGCGATAACGACAAAACCGCCACGAGAACAATCATTGCGGCGGTTATTCGTCGAAATATCTGCATTTAAATCCTAGTTCGTTGTTGCGGTATACGTAACAATGTCTGAGTACGTACCGTCAGCAATGTTCGTGTCAACCTTGGCCGCATACCATACGGTTGTTGAGTTATTTGTCGCAGGAGCTGTAGTCGTTTTAATGTCTGCTCCACCCGCTGTTATACCTGCCCACTTGACACTTGTTAACGCGGCCACGTCTGTCTCGGCAGCGGTCGGACCGGCACCAAACCCGGTATAAACGCTCGCGTCATCAACACGGAATCCCCAGGTATTGTTGGTCGTCAATGCCGTCGGAGCAGCGACCGTACCCGTGTGCGCCGCAATAGAAGCGCCAAGCGATGTTGTTGCGTCTGCGTCCTTCAAGTTCAGCGTATACCCGTTGCTCTTGTTTGTACTAACAAGCACTGTGTCGCTAGCGCTCGTTGCCGAACCACTACCGGTAGGAATAATCGCTAAGTTTACCGTAGCAGATGTTGATATGCTGATCACGGGAGAAACTCCGGCATTAATGGTAGTATTTGCTGGATTACTAGCCGCAAAAGTCGCTGCCGGTACGATAACTGCACCGACGACCGCTACAACTGCCGCGATACTTAGAGAGGTTGATTTAACAAATTGTTGCATGTGGCTGTGTCCTTTATATAACT
>CAYIYX010000108.1:0-2129 GCA_964367775.1 uncultured Candidatus Saccharibacteria bacterium
GTCTAACATTGGCGTAAAGCTTGTTATGACTTTGCGTAAGTCAACTTCCTGACCTTTTTGTATGAGCAATCCATAAAAGAAGCTATCACCAAACATCTTTGCGATACTTGTCTGGCTCGGTCGGATAGTTCGTTGTTTCTTGTTAGTTCTCGTAATCTTGGTGATACGCTTCACGTTGTGGCTATTGAGATACTTCACGATGCCGGCAATACGTTCGCCTTCGGCTCGCATCATCCAAGCTCGCTGTACGTACTGGAAATTTGCATCAGGCTCGTAGAAGTCTGTAACCTCATTGCGTTCATATCCCCACTTAGGGGCACCTGATGATATGCCCTTGTTGAGCTTGGACTTTACGCCACGTCTAACTACCTCGCTTAGATGTTCGGAGAACTGCGTAGCGAGCGAAAAAAGTACAGCGAGTGTAAGTCTCCCGCTACTGTCGTTGGCATACTGTACGGTTGGGAACGCCATATTTTTATTTGAGCCTTCTCGGGGTTTAGCAAGTCGATAATTACACCCGCATCTCGCATATTACGAGCAACTCGGTCTGGGTGGTAAGCCAATAGTGCATCGTATTGAGTTGGGAAACTTTTTATCATCTCTACGAACTGTGGGCGGTTTCTAGGGTTCTCGACGGCGGACTTCTTAGCAGACTTCTCCTCTCGGATAGTTTTGACTACGTGCAGTCCGTGATTTTCGGCATACTCCAAACAGATACGTATCTGGTCGTCGATAGAGTTAACCTGACTACCCTCATCTTCAGTAGATTTTCTAGCGTAAAGGACGTAGCGTAATTTAGTTACATCCAGCTCTTGGTTTTCATTCTCCATCAACCTTATTTTACCGCAGTATGTAGCTAGTATGTAATAACCGTTCCGTCGGGTGCGGTCATAGTCGTGCTATTTCGCTCAATCTTTTCGGGTGTTACTTCAATTTTTGCTAACTCGTCCAGAAACTCCACCAATACGTCGGCAGGGCTTTCTAGTTTTTCTACGGTTAGCGTTTCCATACACCTATCGTGTCAAAACATTGTAGGGCTGTCGTAGAAACAGAGATGTTTATTTTAGTTTATTTGAATTATCGTATACTCATTATATGGCTTATAGGTACCCCAAGGGAGCAAAAAGCTCTGCAACAATAGTTGTTGACGTGATTGCCACTGTTTCGTGGGTTGATTTTTTGCTGGATATGAAACTGCCACACATTATGTTTCCGATAGACTTTAGTAAAACTCCCAAAGAAAACGGTGAACTGTATAAGAAGTACGACAAGTTTCACAAAGATGTAGTGCAAAAAATGTCCTATCGACAGAAGGTGGATATGTTCTTTGCATTAGCAGATGTCAGTAACGTGAAGATTGGTGACGAAACCATCAAAACTAAAACCCTGTTCTTGGCTATGGGTGAGTTTCGTAACCAAATTGCACACAATCCTGTTATGACCCTAGTGAAATCAAAAAAAGGACTTCCTGAGGATTCTGTGGGATACGAGGTGTTTTATAAGAGGTACGAGACTTTTCATAGAACATATAAGCTTTTAGAGCCGATACTCAATGATTTGGAAAAATCACTGCACTAGGAGGCTATTTTCGTTTATTTGCATCACGAAGTCTGTAATGCACGTCTCGGCACTTGTCGATATACGCTCGTACTTCTTTGTCTCTAACACCAAACTTCTTGGCACGCTCTCTTGTGATAATGGTATGCACCTGTAATCGTGTACCTTTACTGCCAGTCGTAAACATAGCATTACGTAGCTTTATTGGCATAGCAATATTATTGACGATTACATCGGCTTTAGCAGGGTTATGAACGGTAATTGCTTTAACATCTCCCTCTTGTCTGAAAAGCTCACCAAATACTTTGTCGGCGTGGCTCTCGAACTGGAACGTCTGGACGACAAAAGTGTTGAGCTTGAGATAGCGTAGGTCGCTATCGTAGTCCAGCTTATAGACAATGTCATCGGGGCGTGGCTGTTCAACAGGCTCATAATCTGGGTCGTCCCACTTCGGGTCTGGTTCTATCATTTCCAAGCCGTCCTCATTGAACCAGCGTTTGCGGTCATCTGTCATATAAAACAGTATATAATAGGCTTATGAAACTTTACCGATACAGCCCAATTGAAGACAG
>CAYIYX010000109.1:0-2097 GCA_964367775.1 uncultured Candidatus Saccharibacteria bacterium
CATGGCCCATTCCGTATATGCTAGCGTTTACCGAAAAGCTGAGAACCGGTATACTGGAAAGTAATTTATATGAATCAACCAAACCGAAACAGTATCGATGGGTTCACATTGCGTCGCCGCAATATCGCCACAGGAACGCCATCAGCGAAGCTTGATGCCGAAGTATTGCCTGTACCGCAGCAATTTTTAGCCCAACCCTATGACCAGCCGAGCCCGCAATTAGATCAGCCAACCGCGTCTATTGATCAGCGACCGACATCTTCGACTGTCGGGACGGCAGGCACCGTAGCCGGTGGGGGGCGCCTTGCAGAAGAGATTGACGAGTCATTACGACAGATTGATGACGAACAGCCGAAGAAGCCAAAACGCCGGGTTAAAATCGGTAAGCGAGGGATTAAGCGACTGCTGATAGCGTTACTGGTTGTTTTTGCGCTAATCGGCGGGTATATCGGCGTTAAAACGCTTCTTGCCGGTAGTAGTGTCTTCAACGGCAATCTATTTGACGTTTTCTCGAACAAACCACTAAAAAAAGACCAGTTCGGTCGGAGCAATATCTTGTTGTTTGGCACCAGTGAGGACAGCCAAGCACATATTGAAGGCGGATCAGGTGGTCTGACAGACTCTATCATGGTGATCAGTCTCGATCAGGAAAAGAAAAACGCTATTATGTTCTCGATACCACGAGATTTGTGGGTAGACTACGGTCGTGACTGTCTTGCCGGATATAGCGGCAAGATCAACGCATTGTATGAGTGTGCCAAAGACGGAACTTCAGAGCAGGCCGGCGCCAACGCGCTCAAAGAAGTGGTTGGTGAGACATTTGGGATAGACATTCAGTACACAGCGAAGGTCAATTATGGTGCGCTCAAAGATGCGGTGAACTCTGTTGGCGGTATCACGGTGACAATTGACAGCGATGACCCACGTGGTATCTACGACCCTAACTTTGACTGGCAGTGTAACTTCCAGTGTAAATTGGTCAAATGGCCAAATGGTCCGGCTGAACTAGATGGAGAACACGCTCTTGCGCTTGCCCGAGCTCGTAATGCTGCCGGCGGGTATGGCCTTGGTGGCGGAAACTTCGACCGTGAGCAATATCAGCAAAAAATTATCCTCGCGATCAAAGAAAAGGCCGTTAGTGCTGGTACATTGGCTAATCCAGTGGCTGTGTCGGGATTGATCGACAGCATCGGTAACAACGTTGACACCAACTTTGAAACCAGTGAGATCAAAACACTGGTAGATCTGACAGGCGAGATCAACGCGACTAACATCCAGAGTATTAGCCTTGTTGATGAAGACAAGCCACTTGTGACGACGGGCAATATCAACGGCCAAAGCATTGTACGTCCAGTCGCTGGGGTAGATAATTTCTCAAAAATCCAGTCGTTCATCCAGCAAAAGTTTGCAGGATCGGTAGAATCGACAGAAAATGCTACCGTAGAAGTTCTAAACGGTACCGACAGCTCTGGCGTCGCCAGCAAAAAAGAGGCCGAGCTTGAGTCTCGTGGCATTATTGTCACTAGCATTGGTGACGCGCCGACAAGCAGTAGCTATGGCGCAGTACAGTGGTTTGACATGACTGGCGGCAGCAAACCAAAGACGGCCGCCAAACTGAAAGATGCAATTGGTGAGGCAAGTAGCGGAAGCACCTTGCCAACTGGTGTGCAGTCGGACGCAGACTTTGTAATAATTGTCGGACAGTAAAAGACTTGTTTGCAAGCGTTTTAGAGTGACTGCTGACCGTACAGATGCTATAATTGTCGGTAATGGAGCTCATTAAATCCGCTGCTAGGCGCTCAAAAGTCAGCGACGTAGTCTATATTACCCTCAACCTGGCACTTGCTGCCGCAATCTTAGGTCTGACTGTCGCGTTTCAGCCACCTTACGTGGCGTATTTGCTGGTTTTTATTAGTAAATGGCGAGTATTTGCTGTTCGTCCGCGTTTCTGGTGGGCGAATATGCAAACCAACATGGTTGATCTTCTTGTCAGCGTGAGCACGGTTACACTGATCTGGCAGGCCACGGGTACATTTTTGGCCCAGCTACTGATAGCGGTACTATTTGCTGGCTGGTTATTGATCCTGAAACCACGGA
>CAYIYX010000110.1:0-2094 GCA_964367775.1 uncultured Candidatus Saccharibacteria bacterium
CATGGCCCATTCCGTATATGCTAGCGTTTACCGAAAAGCTGAGAACCGGTATACTAGTATGTAATTTCTATGAATCAGCCAAACCGAAACAGTATTGATGGGTTCACATTGCGTCGTCGCAATATCACCTCCGGAACGCCATCAGCGAAGCTTGATGCCGATGTACTGCCGGTACCTCAGCAATTTTTGGCGCAACCTTATGAGCAACCAAGCCCGCAGTTAGAGCAGACAACTGCATCTATTGACCAGCGTCCGACCTCTTCGACTGTTGGAGTAGCAGGCACTAGTGCTGGTAGCGGACGATTGGCTGATGAAATTGACGAATCGTTACGTCAGATCGATGACGAACAGACACATAAGCCAAAGCGTCGTATCAGAATCGGAAAAAGGGGCATCAAACGACTGCTGATCGCGTTTCTGGTTGTCATAGCGCTGATCGGGGGGTATATCGGTGTAAAGACACTCCTTGCGGGCAGTAGCGTGTTTAATGGCAATCTGTTTGACGTATTCTCGAACAAGCCGCTCAAAAAAGACCAGTATGGTCGCAGTAATATCTTACTTTTTGGTACGAGCGAAGACAGCCAGGCACATTTGGAGGGTGGCTCGGGTGGATTAACTGACTCGATCATGGTGATTAGTATTGATCAGGAAAAGAAAAACGCTATCATGTTCTCAATCCCTCGAGATTTGTGGGTAGACTACGGTCGTGACTGTCTGGCTGGATATAGTGGCAAGATCAACGCGTTGTATGAATGTGCCAAGGATGGAACTTCTGAGCAGGCTGGTGCTAACGCGCTTAAAGATGTGGTGGGTGAGACGTTTGGGGTAGACATCCAATATACCGCCAAGGTTAACTACGGTGCGCTCAAAGACGCGGTGAATTCTGTCGGTGGTATTACGGTGACAATCGACAGTGATGACCCTCGCGGAATCTACGACCCCAACTTTGACTGGCAGTGTAATTTCCAGTGTAAATTGGTTAAGTGGCCGAATGGTCCAGCTGAGCTTGATGGTGAGCACGCACTTGCACTGGCCCGTGCTCGAAATGCAGCCGGTGGCTATGGACTCGGTGGAGGCAACTTCGACCGTGAGCAATATCAACAGAAAATCATCCTGGCAATCAAAGAAAAAGCCGTCAGCGCTGGTACACTCGCCAACCCTGTAGCCGTATCTGGGCTAATCGATAGCATCGGTAACAACGTCGATACTAACTTTGAAACGAGTGAGATAAAAACTCTGGTAGACCTGACGAGTGAGATCAACGCGTCAAACATTCAGAGCATTAGCCTTGTCGACGAAGACAAGCCACTGGTAACGACTGGTAACTACAACGGGCAGAGCATTGTGCGCCCAGTAGCAGGGATCGATGATTTTTCAAAGATCCAATCCTTCATACAACAAAAGTTTGCTGGTTCGGTAGAATCAACCGAGAATGCCACCGTCGAAGTACTCAATGGCACAGACAGCTCTGGAGTGGCGAGCAAAAAAGAAGCCGAGCTTGAGTCGCGTGGCGTTATTGTGACGAGTATCGGTGACGCGCCTACCAGTAGTAGCTACGGTGCGGTGCAATGGTTCGACATGACAGGTGGTAGCAAACCACAGACAGCCAAAAAGCTCCAGGAAGCTATCGGTGAGGCAAGTAGCGGAAGCACGCTCCCAACTGGGGTACAATCAGATGCAGACTTTGTGATCGTTGTCGGAGAGTAAAGCATTTCACAAGCGTTTTAGAGTGACGACAGACTCTACAAATGGTATAATCAAGGGCAATGGAGCTTATAAAATCAGCTGCTAGGCGCTCAAAAGTGAGCGACGTAGTCTATATTTCCCTTAACCTTGCACTTGCTGCCGCAATACTAGGTCTGACCGTCGCATTCCAGCCACCATACGTGGCGTATTTGCTCGTTTTCATTAGCAAGTGGCGCGTATTTGCTGTTCGACCGCGTTTTTGGTGGGCAAATATGCAGACCAACATGGTGGATTTGCTCGTCAGCGTGAGCACGGTTACACTGATCTGGCAGGCGACAGGTATATTTTTGGCTCAGCTACTGATAGCGGTACTATTTGCTGGCTGGTTATTGATCCTGAAACCACGGA
>CAYIYX010000111.1:0-2065 GCA_964367775.1 uncultured Candidatus Saccharibacteria bacterium
TGTACTCGTAAAGAGGCATACGCGGCAGATATTACGTATGGAACTAATAATGAATTTGGGTTTGATTACCTACGTGACAACATGGTAAATGAGACTGACCTGCTTCGCCAGCGTGAGCTTAATTTTGCGATAGTTGATGAGGTTGACTCGATCTTGATCGATGAAGCGCGCACACCTCTCATTATCTCTGCACCTGCAAGTGAAAACCCGGAACAATACATCCGTTTTAGTAAAGTAGCAGCTGCATTGAAGCCAAACCATTATATTCTCGACGAAAAACGTCGTTCGGTCAGCTTGACTGACGAAGGTGTCGAAAAGATACAAAAGATGCTCGGTGTAAAAAATCTCTACAGTCCTGACCACGTTCGTTCCGTGTACCACATGGACCAAGCGCTTCGCGCCCAGACTTTGTTCCGCCGTGACAAAGACTATGTTGTCACTACGGATGGTGAAGTGGTGATTGTCGATGAATTTACCGGTCGTTTGATGCAGGGACGTCGTTATAACGAAGGTCTTCACCAAGCAATTGAAGCCAAAGAATCAGTCCAGGTCCGTGAAGAAAGCCAAACACTTGCTACTATTTCATTCCAGAACTACTTCCGCTTGTACAACAAACTGAGCGGTATGACCGGTACGGCATTCACCGAGGCTGAGGAATTCCAGCAGATATATGGTCTTGATGTCATACAAATTCCACCAAACCGACCAATGGCTCGTATCGACTATATCGACAAGATCTTTAAGACTGAAGCAGGTAAGATCAAAGCACTCGTTGCCGACGTGAAAGAGCTCAGCGAAGCCGGTCGTCCGGTACTGATCGGTAGTGCGAGCATTGCCAAAAATGAGCTAATTAGCAAAGCGCTGACAAAGGCGAAGGTCAAACACGAACTATTGAACGCAAAGAACAACGAGCGAGAGGCGGCTATCGTCGCCGAAGCTGGCCAAAAGGGTGCCGTCACACTTGCGACCAACATTGCCGGTCGTGGTACCGACATTGTGCTTGGTGAAGGCGTCAAAGATCTCGGTGGACTTGCGGTCATTGGTTCAGAACGGCACGAGGCACGACGCATCGATAACCAGCTCCGTGGACGTGGTGGACGTCAGGGTGACCCTGGTACAACCCAGTTTTACGTGAGTACCGAAGACGACCTGATGCGTATTTTCCAGGGCGACCGAATTGCAGCACTCATGGATCGGCTCGGGGTTGAAGACGATGTGCCAATCGAAAACAAAGCAGTTAGCAAGACACTCGAGTCTGCTCAAAAGCGTGTTGAGGGCTACAACTATGACACGCGTAAAAACGTCGTGCAGTACGACAATGTGATCAACCGACATCGTAAGGTTGTATACAAGATTCGTCGTCAGATTTTGCAAGGTGAAGAGATAAAGTCAGAAATCGAACTATTACTTAAAGATAAGGTTCGTGACTTGACGTTGCTTCCAAGCAAGAACAACCAAAACTTTGTAGAGAATTTCTCTCAAATATTTCCGATTGGCGATAAGAAGATCGAAGAAATCGGCAACATCAAGAAAGATCGTCTCAGATTCACAACCGGCCTTGAAGCAGCTGAAGCATTTTACAAAAAACGTGAAAAAGATCTTGGCACTGATCTCATGCGAGGGCTTGAACGAGATGTTTATTTGCAGGTTGTTGATGTACTGTGGATGCAGCATCTTGAGAACATGCAACACTTACGTGAAGGAATCCACTGGAGAAGTGTCGGACAACGAGACCCATTAGTCGAATACCGTTCAGAATCACAGAAGCTTTTTGAAAGCCTACAGCGCACACTTCGTGATGAAGTGCTACGAACCATATTCAATGTCAGGAAAGAAGAGCTACGACCTGCAAAACTCGAAGATGATGAATATGAAACAGAGCTGACCAAAGCTGCACGAAGTGCGATCGAGCAGGGCGTGAACGAGCTCGGTAACGCCAGTAGTCATACACACGATGATGATTTCAAGGTCAAAAAAGCGGCAAGCCAAAAGGTAAAGAGCGAACGCAAAAAGACTGCCAAGAAAAAACGTAAAACAGCGCGCGCCAGCCGTAAAAAGCGATAGG
>CAYIYX010000112.1:0-1961 GCA_964367775.1 uncultured Candidatus Saccharibacteria bacterium
GAAGCTTATCGCAGTCTTCCACGTCCTTCATCGGTAATATACGTCTAGGCATCCACTGTAGTGCCCTTGAGTACCTTTTTATGCATTGGTTTTGACTAGTAGTTGGTTTGCACCAGCTACTTTTTGCCGTCAATTCCTTTGTCATATCATCAAAAATTTGAACAAATTGTTAAATTGCAGTGTTCTCACCTCGAGACCACACGCGTGCATCCTCTGTCGGGGTACAGTACCGCGTAGTCTTGAGAGCTAACGAATAGTGTATCAAAGTTTATAACAGATTGTAAATACCTATGTTGTTGTTATTTTCAACACACATTTTACTTCTGTTAAGGTCAAAGCTTCGAGGAATAAAATAACCCCTGTCGATCGCTTTATCAATCGCTAGAGGTTTCTATAGGAGAAACATTGCTGTCGAAGAACGATTATACGCGAGTCAGACCCTAATTGCAATAGTTAAATCTCTAGACTATGACCCTAATAACTTCTTCGCGGTCCTCTTTGGCAATAAGTACCTGCAAAGCTGCAAGCTGAGCCAACATTACGCCCGAACCCTGTAACCGCATTTTTCCAAGATTGGTGTCGGACAGCCCCAGCCAAGCCGAACCATCTGAACTATGCGCCAATTCCCTCTGGTATATATCGAAGGCTTCCGTAAGAAGACCCACCCCTTCAGACGTTAAATTATTTTTTTCACTTTCATCTGATCGGAATTCAACATCTTTAAAAACCGATGTGTTATCTCTTGTCTGCTCATACAATATTTCCATTATCACTAATTGCCTGTACGTCAATTCACCTATTAGTTTAATCAGTAGGTATGCGTAAGCACTGCTAACTTCAGGATGAAAAGCTATATTGGCATACAAAACACCGAGCATTTCGAGCTTCTTTTCTTCATAAGAATCGCGTGCCTTAAGCAACACCCCTTCGAGCACGGCTTCTGCACTCGCTCGCTCTCCAATCTTATCGTCAAAAAACCCATCATCCCTAAGTGTAGTGCCCGCACTCAGACCATCTGCAATATATTTGCCTGCAAATGCAGCAGCTGCTCCAACCCTAACTATCTCTCGCGGGCCAATTAACTTCATTTTTAACTCAGCGCCAATATGGGATAATACCCTACCTGCCGCAATTCCAATAACAGTCCCTCCTACAGACGCAAGTGGACCGCCTAGTAGACCAATTGCCGCACCGGCCGCACCTCCTGCAATTTCAGCGCCACCCAGTATAAGTTCGGTTGCGAGTGTATTGTCACTTTTTGCCTTCGCTACCTTATTCATCTCTTGATTATATCAGAGTGACGGGGACATCGGCTGCGCCTCCTTCGCTTGCTTGAGAAGAAAATGGGCTTCGCCCGCTTTCTTCTCGGCGCGGCGCTACGCCGAACCCCGGACTATTTTGGCTTCGCCAAAAGTCCGGCGCCCGGATCTAGTCTCATACCAAAGTAAAAGAGGTAGCAAATGCTACCTCTTTTACTTTGGTGGAGTGACGGGGACTCGAACCCCGGACCCCCTGCTTGCAAAGCAGGTGCTCTAGCCAACTGAGCTATCACCCCGCATGGTGGAGCGGATAAGGCGAACCTTCTCCGCCCCATGTGGTGGGGATATCTGGACTCGAACCAGAGACCTCGTCATTATCAGTGACGCGCTCTAACCAGCTGAGCTATATCCCCTAGATGAAACGTGCAACTTCCTCAGAAGTCGAGAGTCATTGTACCAAATAAACAGAGTGCGTGCAACAAAAACCGCCCCTTTCGGAGCGGTTTTCTCTTCACAACTTAGCAGTGCAAGTCTAGTGTTCGTCTTCACTTAGTGAACTTTGTCTCTTCCCGAAGGAAAAAATGAGTAAGTAAGCTCAGCTCACTCACGAGACCGACCTAGCTCAAGCTATGATTTCTCAAGTAGCTTGGCATAGTTTCTCCCTAGAAAGGAGGTAATCCATCCGCACCTTCCGGTACGGAT
>CAYIYX010000113.1:0-1913 GCA_964367775.1 uncultured Candidatus Saccharibacteria bacterium
GTATTGATGAAATTGAAGATATAACGAACCAGGTTTGTCGGGAGGCCTTCCTTT
This sequence comes from uncultured Candidatus Saccharibacteria bacterium, assembly GCA_964367775.1. Taxonomy (GTDB): domain Bacteria; phylum Patescibacteriota; class Saccharimonadia; order Saccharimonadales; family Saccharimonadaceae; genus JAPUDS01. The sequence continues at coordinate 55 of CAYIYX010000113.1, forward strand.
TGCGGGCCTCGCAGTTGCTATATAAAGTCAACAACTATGAAGCTCTCAGCGACGAGGAGCTCTTGCGTGACATTGCTGACATTGAAGCATTCTATGGACCGGTTTGTGAGGTTATTGGTTACGACGGGCTTGCCTTAGCACTGAACAACAAGTCGAAACAGATCCGCTTGGAAAAAAACGGTGAATCTGAGCTTATAGATGTTGTAGAAGAGTATTATGACTAGGTGTTCGGTGTTGATGAAAAAACGCGACATGATATATATTGCAAGGCGCTCAGTTTATTATTTACCGGTGGTGTCTCTGAGCATGATGGTCAAGCAGGCGCTCAGATTACTCAGTCTGTGACCAATCATTCGCGACAACACGAGGCGGTATATGGAACATTATCTGGAATAATGGGCGGTGTCGATGTAGAGGGTGTCTATAGGATAAAAAGTAAGGGTGCATTTGAAGAAAAGGTACTTGACGATGCGAAGGACGCGAAACAGGCTAAGATACACGAGAGTATGGTAAGACTGCACCATGCGGCAGAGGAACCTGAGGCGGTCGAGGTTATACCTATGGATATGTTCGGCGTGACTTTGATCGTGGAGGATGAAGATCAAGCTGCAGAGATGCTTCGTCGGCTTGTTGATCATGTTAGTAGCAACATCGGAGAAGGTGGTTGTTTTAAATACCGCAGAGCGCCGTCCAGAAGACATTCGGTTCAAATTCGTGGGGATGCGGAATATGTCAAAAAAGTATCGCAGTACGGTGGATTTAACCCCGGAAATACCGAACTCAAGATAAACGGCGAAGGTGACGATAATTACCAGGTTTCAAAAATTACGATAGAAATTTCAGTGGACGGAATACATCTCCCCGTGCGCACAGAAATTCAGATTCTCACAAAGCAAGCACGAAGAAATACGCGACTTGGAGAAATTGCTCATATCATTTATAAACTCCCCAAACACAAAAAACTTACTCAGGAAGAAAAAAGAGACGCGTCGCAATTTCTTGAATCGATTAATGCATGGGGGAGAGAAAAGAGAAAAGATATGGGCGGCGGGAGGGTGTTTTCATTGAAGACTATCCGACGAGGACAAAAGGTTCGAGAGCTTTGTAGGGCCGCCTAAGTAGTCCGATGAATGTATATTTAGTATAATCAATAGTATGATTTCACTTATTGTCGCAAAAGCACAAAACAACGTTATAGGTTCTCGGAATGATTTGCCTTGGTATTTGCCTGCGGATTTGCGACGTTTTAAGGAATTGACAACTGGCCATACGGTAGTTATGGGCCGAAAAACCCTTGAATCGATTCTTGCGCGACTTGGGCATCCCCTGCCCGATCGGCGTAACATTGTGCTCACGAGACAACAAGTTTCGTACCCTGATGTGGAGGCGCTTCATGACTTGCGAGAAATTGAACGTCTTGACGATGATGTATTTATTATAGGAGGAGCCGAAGTATACGCCCAAACGATTTCTATGGCGGACAGGTTGTATGTGACCGAAGTGAAAGCGGAAATCAACGGCGACGCCCATTTTCCCGACATCGACAGAGGAACGTGGCAAGAGATGACGCGCGAGCCACATTTTAAAGATGACAAAAACCAGTACGATTACGATTTTGTGGTTTACGCGCGGTCGTAGAGTAGCGGCTGAACGGTTTGCCAAATATCTTCGCTGATGTCGGCGACCGAGCGCATGTTTTTGTCGTCAGGCTCCATGCAGGAAATCGCCACGTAATCGTCAGGGTATAGCTCGGTCAGTTCGGCATAATTGGTGTTAGCGCGTTGCAGATGCTCGGCGTCTTTTTCGTGTTCGTCACGTTTCTCTGAGGTATAAGACCGCGATGGTTTACGGTCAACATT
>CAYIYX010000114.1:0-1875 GCA_964367775.1 uncultured Candidatus Saccharibacteria bacterium
GGTCGCGATTGCAATCAAGACATACCCTGACGGCAAACTAACGGGCAAAATCCGTGCCAACCTACCTGTCTGCGACAAAATCGCTGGTTATTTCGGTGGCGGTGGCCACGCGTACTCAGCAGGCTACAAGATTTACGAAACATATGAAAACGCGCTCAATGAGTTAATTACAGCAACGCAAAAAGTATTGGATGACCATGATACGGCTGCATAATACCCTGACAGGCAACGCTGAGGAATTCAAGCCTCTGAATGCGAACACGGTAACGCTCTATACCTGTGGTCCTACAGTCTACAGCGAACCACACATAGGTAATTGGGTATCATTTATACGCTGGGACATACTAGTACGCACACTGAAAGCTGACGGATTTAATGTTCAGCGCGTCATGAATATCACTGATGTTGGGCATCTTACTAGCGATGCCGACGAGGGCGAAGACAAAATGCAAAAAGGTGCGCGCCGCGAGGGTATTACAGAGTGGGAGGTAGCTGAACGGTATACCAGCCGTTTTCTTGAGGGTATGACTCAGCTTAATCTCCTCCCCCCAGAGCACCTAACAAAAGCAACAGATCATATTGGTATTCAGATTAAGCTAGTACAGACACTGGAAGAAAAAGGGCATACCTATGTACTTGATGATGGCGTCTATTTCGATACGAGCACTTTCCCTAGCTATGCTGATTTTGCGCATCTTGATCTTGAAGCACAAAAAGCCGGTGCTCGCATACATTACAACAATAACAAAAAGAATAGCAGTGACTTTGTACTATGGCGGCTCACGCCCAAAGGCGAGACACGTAACATGGAATGGGACAGCCCTTGGGGCAAAGGAATACCGGGCTGGCATATTGAATGTAGTGCCATGGCTATGGAATATTTGGGTGAAACCATAGATATCCATACTGGCGGGATTGATCATATACCCGTGCATCATACTAATGAGATTGCCCAGAGTGAAGCCGCATCTGGCAAACAATTTGCACGCTTCTGGCTGCACAATAGTCACTTACTTTCTGACGGAACCAAACTGGCTAAAAGTCTCGGTAACAGCTACACGCTCGATGACATAGTAGCCAAGGGCTTTTCAGCAATGGACGTACGTATGTTTATTTTGCAAAGCCACTATCGAACCGAGACAAACTTTACTTGGGAAAATCTAGACTCGGCCAAAAACCGACTACGACGATGGAAACAAATTGCGACCCTTAGATGGCAAACACATGATACTCTCGAAACCGATGAATCTAAGCTGCACGATGTAAATACAGCGATGCTCACAGCCCAAACAGCATTATTAGGTGCTATTAACGATGATTTGAACACCCCTGAAGCCCTCGTAGCTGTCGAGCAAGCATTCGATGAGCTAGAAGGCATATCGTTGTCGTACGTGCGTCACGACCTGCTAGCGCATTTCCTAGAATACGTTGATGCGCTGCTAGGCCTGCAGCTGATCGATAGTACTCCTGACATCTCCGATGAACAAAAGCAGCTCATTATTGAGCGCCGTCACGCAAGAGACAACAAGGACTGGCACAAGTCGGACATTATACGCGATAAGCTCCTGGGGGCAAACATTGCGTTAAGTGACACGCCCCACCGAACCCTTTGGTATTGGAACTAGTCACGCCATACACGTGGCGAGAGTTACTACGCCTCGCGGATTTTATCGACTATTTTTGCGATAGGATGCTTGTTGTCTGATTTTTCTTTTCGCATATCTTCCGCGTGTTCTAAATAGTCAACCAGTAGTACCCGTATACACCCCGCGATCGGTATAGAGATAATACCTCCGAGTAATCCGAATAATGATATTCCGATAATGATCGAAGTAAGTACGGCGAGCGCGGATAGCTCCACTTTTTTTGATTGAA
>CAYIYX010000115.1:0-1872 GCA_964367775.1 uncultured Candidatus Saccharibacteria bacterium
ATACGTTTTTGGTATGACTGCGCCTGTCACAAGGTTTTTTACCCGCACGTTCACAATACTTCCGCCTCGTCCCATAACCTTCTGGTTATAATCTATGACGCGGAATGGCTGTCCGTCTATTTGAATGACGATGCCTTTTTTTAGGTCGGTTGGACTGTACATAGTAGATTATGGATTTTAGATTATGGATTTTAGAAGAAATCACATTATCTATAGACGCTCCTTGTTCGCCTTTATTAAACCTTGTAGTAGTCGGTGAGTCAGTGATGCAAGCTGCATTATTTCCTCAAGTTTTCTCTCGTCAATATACCTGATATCAAAAGCGATATATGTCTGTGTTTCTAACTCTGCAAGAGAACCCTTGGCTATGTAGTAGAACTGACCCTTCTCTTTCGCAGACGCCCTTCCAAATCCTTCAGCAATATTTGAAGGAATTGACACGACCGCTCGTCTCATCTGGTTCGTAAGTCCAAATTGTTCAGTTTTAGGAAATTCGGAAGATACCTTATAGATAAGGGCCGCAAGTCTGCGACTCTCTTGCCACACCCGCAGGTCGGTGTACGAAGTAATCTTCTGCATACTTTCGGCCCCCTCTATAATCTATAATCCAAAATCTATCTTCTACTCAGTTTGCCCTCGCAAACTACCCTGCTGCGACAAACGGAAGCATTGCCAGGTGTCGAGCACGCTTGACCGCCACGGCGAGTTGTCGCTGTTGGCGAGCGTTCAGACCGGTTTTGCTCGCTGGCTCGATGCGCCCGTATGGGTCAACAAACCGTTGTAGAACCTTTACTTCTTTGTAGTCAAAGTACGCGGGTGCGTCTTTTTTAAATCTTCGTGCCATATAGTTACTCCTCTAGAGTAAAAGTGGATTTTAGAGTATATCCATCTTCTACTAACTTATTAAAATGGTATTTCGCTTAGATCTATCGGCTTGTCGTTAATGTCGTCGTCTGCGCTCGTCGTAGCAGGCTTGCTACTTGAGTTTGAGGATGCTGGAGCGCTAAAATCGCTGTTTCCACCGCTGGTACCGCTGTCAACAAAATTGAAATCTTCAACAACAACTTCAACTTTTGAGCGTTTCGCACCAGTCTCTTTGTCGTCCCAAGTACTCTGGTCTAAACGACCACTGACCAAAACGGCGCGCCCTTTTTGCAGATACTGGGCAATGATCTCTCCTGGTTTACCCCAAGCCACGCAGTCTATAAAGCTGACTGCTTCTTGCTGCTCGCCGTTGGCATTTCGCCACGTACGGTTTACGGCCAAACCAAAGCGTGTCACGCTCTGTCCACCGCCTGTCGTCCTCGTCTCAGGGTCACGTGTTAGGTTACCCATGAGAATCACCTTGTTAAACCCCTTTGCCATGAAAAGCTCCTCCGTCGCTAGTAGATTTTAGAAGTGAGATATTAGATTTTAGAATAGTCGCAATTTGCTTCTTCTATAATCTATAATCCAAAATCTATCGTCTACCTACTTGTTATTGTTACTCTTCTTTCTTCTCGTCTTTCGCCTTGGCTTCTTCAGCCTTCAGAGCACGAGCTTTCTCGTCAACGCTTACAAGCAGGAACCGAATCACTTCTTCGGTGATGTTCAGCGTGCTCTGTACCTTAGCGTTGGTTTCGGCTGGCAGCATAATCTCGAAGTACACATAGTTTGCAAACTCTTCATTTGCAATCTTGTACATGAGGCGCTTTTTGCCCCAGCTGTCTTCTTTTTTGATCTCACCCTTGTTGTCGGTGATGATTTTTCGGATTTTCTTGAGCGCTGGTTCGAGATCAGCTTCAAGATCCGGATGAATAAGAACGGTTAGTTCGTATTCCCGCATAGTGCTTCCTCCTATGGATCCTTGTTAGGAGCGGCTCACCAGCCGCA
>CAYIYX010000116.1:0-1869 GCA_964367775.1 uncultured Candidatus Saccharibacteria bacterium
AGGATGACAGTAGGTTACCCCTTTGATTAGTTGAGAAAAAACAGCAAATAAAAAATCCTCAGATTTCTCCGAGGATTTTTTATTTTGTTTAAGTTATTATTTCAAAGCGTCTTTGAGAGCTTTGCCAGCTTTAAACTTCGGTACGGTGACAGCTGCGATTTGGATTTTCTGAGTAGGGTTTTGTGGGTTAACGCCCTGTCTTGCAGCGCGTTGTTTGGCGGAGAAAGCGCCAAAACCTGTCAAAACGACTTCTTCACCCTTTTTCAATTGGGCTACGATAGTGTCAAGGATACCGTTTAAAGTGTCTTCAACTTGGCGTTTTGGCAAATTTAAACTTTCTGCTACTGCTTGTGATAAATCTGCTTTATTCATAGTTTCACCCCCTTTCTATATTATAGATACAAAATTATTATAATTAGTCCTATTTTTTATTTTGCATACTCTACCACGCGTGTTTCACGGATGATAGTGACACGGATTTCACCAGGATATTGTAATTCTTGTTCAATCTTGCGGGAGATGTCTTTGGCCAATTGGAAAGCAGAATAATCATCAACTTCATTTGGTTTGACAAAGACACGAATTTCACGGCCTGCTTGGATAGCGTAGACCTTATCAATACCTGGGAAGGTTTTGGCTGTGTTTTCTAATTCTTCTAAACGAGCGACAAACTGTTCGTAGCTGTCTTTGCGAGCACCGACGCGAGCGCCAGAAATGGCATCAGCAGCCTTGGCGATAGAGGAGTAGATATTGTATGGTTTGTCTTGGTGGTGAGTAAGAGCAGCTTGGCAGATATCTTCATCCATGTTGAATTTCTTGAGGATGAGGTGACCAATTTCAGGGTGAGATCCTTGAGTCTCTTGGTCAACGGCTTTTCCGATATCATGAAAGAAACCACATTTTTTGGCTTTAGCAGCATCCAGTCCGAGTTCGCTGGCAATCATACCAGCCAAGTAACCAGTTTCCATGGAGTGGTTGATAATATTTTGACCATAACTTGTGCGGTATTTGAGACGACCAACGATGCTGACAAGTTTTGGATCAATACCAGTAATGCCCATTTTGTAGAGTGCTTCCTCACCGGCTTTTTTGATATCAAGCGCCAAATCTTGTTTGGCTTTTTCAACGAACTCTTCAATGCGAGCTGGTTGGATACGACCATCAGCCATAAGTTTTTCAAGAGCCAGTTTGGCAATTTGACGGCGGATAGGGGAGAAGCCAGAAACTAAAATTGCATCTGGGGTATCATCAATGATAAGTTCGCAGCCTGTAAGTTTTTCAATAGTTTTGATATTGCGTCCTTCTTTTCCGATAATACGTCCTTTCATATCTTCGCTAGTAAGTTGGACGGTGGTAGAAGTAATTTCCGCAGCGTGAGAAGAAGCGCAACGTTGGACAGCGTCAGCGATAAGATTGCGAGCTTTTTCTTCGTAGACTTCGTTTGACTCTTTGTCCAATTTCAAAACTCGGGACATTAAATCAGTCTTACTATCTTCTTCAACGCGTTTGAGTAATTCTTCTTTAGCCTCGTCTTTGGTGAGGTTAGAGATAGTTTGCAGTTTCAAGACGCCTTGTTCGTGAAGTTTTTCAATGTTTACTTTTATCTGTTGGATCTGGTCGGCTTTTTCTTGGAGCTTTTTCTTGTCGTTGTCGATTTCCACTATTTTTTGGTCAAACAAAGTTTCGCGACGCTCCAGTCTTTCTTGCGCACTATGCAGGTCTTGGCGAATTTGTTTTTCTTCTTTTTTTACATCCTCAAGGACTTGAGCGGCCTTTTCTTTGCCTTGGAGGATTAGCTCCTGTTGCTGTGTCTTGGCGTCTGCTAAGATTTTTTCTGCCTTAGCCTCTATAGAATTTGCCTGAGCTTGA
>CAYIYX010000117.1:0-1847 GCA_964367775.1 uncultured Candidatus Saccharibacteria bacterium
TCATATACTCTGACTTTAATCGTTCAGCGGGATAACTTCAATTCTAGAAAAAACTTTTTCTTGAGTTGTAATAACTACTAGGCGCATGCTTGCATCGTCTTGTTTTATGTAATGAGCGTACACTTTTGCGGCGAACTGCATCTGTTCTAGCTTCTTTTTGGTTATAGCTGCCAACCCACCGCCTTGCTGGTCAGTTTTACGATGTTTTACTTCTACAAAATACAAAGTGTCACCTTTTTTCGCCACAATGTCTATCTCGCACAGACGCGTTTTCCAGTTTCGTTCGAGTATTTCATAGCCATCATTTCGCAAAGATTCCGCAGCCGCACCTTCTGACGCATTTCCTATCGCCCGTGTTGTTTGAAAAGGTTCATCCTTTTTAGCTTTTTGGGGTTTTTCGTGGTGAAGATGTAGTAATTCCGCTATGGGCGCGAAACTTTTACGGTGCAGTGGCGTGACGCCGAGCTCTTTCAGCGCATCCATATGTTGTTTCGTACCGTAGCCAACATGAGAGGCAAAACCATAGCCTGGGTACACCGAGTCCTGCTCGGTCATGAAATTGTCACGGGCCACTTTGGCGATGATACTAGCCGCACTAACGCTAGGAACTAACAGGTCAGCCTGTTTCATAAGTGTCACATACGGGCCTTTACCGGTTTCTTTTAAGAAATTCACGGTGCCGTCAAGGATAATTTCAACGTATGGCACGTCTATAGACTCTAGGGCGCGTCGGCAGCCTAGTTCACAGGCTTTACTCATACCGACTTCGTCTAGCTCTTCTGCGCTCACCCAGCCAAGCCCAAAAGCAACGGCTTTTTCACGGATTTCTGGGCCGAGCGCTTCGCGTTTTTTCTTCGTCAACTTTTTACTGTCAGTTAAGCCTTCTATTACGGCACCGCCTAGCACTACCGCACCGAACACGAGCGGCCCCGCCCACGGCCCACGACCGACTTCGTCAATCCCGACTATCATGGCGGCGAGAATTAGAAGTTGGATTTTTGATTTTTGATTTTGGCAAAAGAACATAGAGACCATAAAACATCAGCGCGCCAAGCGAATTTGCGAACAAGTCCCACGATGTGTCGGCGATACCATGCGGCATCGCCCCAAATTCATACAGGACGATCTCGAACAATTCGTTCGCTACCCCGAGAGCTGACACGAGGACGAAGAGTGAAAAAGCTTCAAATAACCAATGCATTTCCCACTTAAGAGACATTCTGACGTAATACCATACAAAACCCGTAAACAGCCCGCCGCCAACGAAGTGAGTACTAAAGTTTGTGTCTTTTCCTTCTATAAGGGGTGACGGCAGCCACCACGAGACAACATACAGCGCCATACCAGCGAACAGCCACGGAAGATACTTTTTCGGCTCTCCAGTAAAATGCGTTACTACCGCTGAAGCAATAAAATATACCAATGTTGGTATAAGAACGGAAAGAACCATCGCAATAATCATGCCTCTAGTATACTAAAAACTCCCGCCAAGCAGCGGGAGTTTCTCTAAAATCCAAAATCTAAAATCTATCTTCTAGCTATTGGCTTTGTGCGCAGCTTCGACGGCAGCCGCCTTTGCGTCGAGCTCGGCTTGTTTAGCAGCTTCTTCGGCGATTCTGGCTTCGGCTTCTTTTGCAACTTCCTCTTTCAAACGTGCTTCAGCTTCTTCAGCTTCTTTGTCATGAACATCATTGACCGCTTCGCGGTCGAACTTCATACCAGCAAGACGGGCGCTCTTACCGCTACGGAGACGGAGGTAGCTCAGGTAATTGCGTCGAACCTTTGAACGCTTGGTGACTTCAACTTTGAGAACAAGTGGGCTATGCATGAGAAAGCTTTTCTCAACA
>CAYIYX010000118.1:0-1842 GCA_964367775.1 uncultured Candidatus Saccharibacteria bacterium
AACTTCGAGCGTTGCGAGCATTTTGCTCGTTTTTTTGTTGTTATATGTTTTTTTTGCCAGCAGCTTTTTCGTTTTACTGCACGAGGTGTTTCATCGTGTCCGGCTGAAGCGTAGTATTATCAGCCCTTCAAAAATGTCGCATACGAGGGCATATTATATTGCAAGTGCTGTTGCATTTGTACCTGTCAGCCTACTTGCGATGCAGTCGCTGCAGCAAATCCGTGTGTTCGACGTTGTATTGGTGGGAGTATTGACGCTTTTGATCATTTTCTACATTGTTAAACGTACCTCGTAATTGACAGGGTCTAAGCATAGGCGTATCTGTAGCTGGCGTGCTATAATTTTGACATGGAACCAACACTACCATCTCCACATGGTTCTCCTGAAATAGGGCCAGTATTGCCGCGCGGACCAGAAGCTCCGCAGCGCGCTCCTGAGCATACCCAAGAAACCGAGCAGTCTGCAGAACGACCTGCGCCGCAAGAACAGCGTACAGGTGCTGGAGCGGGGGATACACCACCGCCGATGCCTGTTGTGCCGCTTCCGACTGCACCACAAGCGACCCAGCCATCACAAACGCAGCAGGCTCAAGATAGCGATAACCCTATAGTCGCGGCAGATGACGATTTGATCGAGAAGGAATGGGTTGAGAAGGCGAAACGTGTTATATCCGAGACAAAGAACGATCCATTTGCACAAGAGCAAGCAGTCAGTCGTTTGCAGGCTGATTATTTACAAAAACGATATGGCAAAGTAATACAGTTACCAAGAGAGGAATAGTTGGTGGGGGAAGTACTATTTGGCGTTATTGTCGCTAGTGTTGTTATAGGCGGGATTGTTGCTGTTGCTTATCTGCAATACAGCAAGATCGTTCGTGAAGCCAAAAACTATGAGCGTGGCCTCAAGATGGTGCCATTTTTGATTCATTTACCACCTCCTGGTGACGATATTGACACGGGTGGACGGGACGAGCGTGATATTACTGACGAGGCACTGTCACAGGCACAGGTGATGTACAACATCATCTCAAGCACTGCTACCAGCGGTTTTAAGACCAAGGTCTACGGTCAGCGACACATCGCATTTGAAATTATTGCGAGCAAAGGTCGTGTTCACTATTATGTTGCTGTGCCGCACGTCCTTATCGACGTTGTACAGCAGGCGGTGTCAGCCGCGTATCCTGCAGCTCGTCTCGAGGAAGTCGAAGAACATAATCTATTTAGCAAAGTGGGCAAGATAAGCGGCACTATCGGTGGTGAATTCACTCTTAAGAAGAATTATGCGTATCCAATCGCCACGTACCAGGAGAGTAGACGGGACGCTATGCGAGCGCTATTAAATGCGTTGTCATCTGCAAGTCGTGAGGACGGGGTCGGTATTCAGATACTTTTTAGACCGGCGCCAAATGGCTGGGAGAAAAGTGCAATCAATACAGCTAACAATATTCGAAAAGAAAAGGGCAAAAAGAACGGCTTGTCCAGTACGGGTTCTGCACCGCGTGACTTACTGGAGTCGCTATGGAAGGCGCCTGAAGCCAAAGAAATTAAGCCGGAAGATAAACAACTATCGGCCATGGAACAAGCGATGGTTGATGCAATTGACGAGAAAACACGACATCCAGGCTATGAAGTATTGGTCCGTGTCATAGCATCATCGAATATCTCGGCGCGCTCACAGGCGCTTATGAAAAACGTTGTTGCGAGCTTTTCACTGTTTGATGCGCCAGGAAAAAACGGCTTCAAGTTTGCCACCACCAAAAACGTTGAGCAATTTGCAACATCATTCATATTTCGTTTCTTCCCGCAAACAGTGAAGAGCACCATTCTAAATAGTGTGGAAATG
>CAYIYX010000119.1:0-975 GCA_964367775.1 uncultured Candidatus Saccharibacteria bacterium
AACCGTATAAGCTGGCAATGCCGGCGATAACGCTCATTAAATTGTCGGTAATCGCTTTTTCGGCAAGCACAAGAGTAGCCATGAGCCAGCATGTTCCGGTTTTCTTTTGGTCGCGGATACTACCAGCGGGTATCTCATAGCTCCACTGATTGGTGTCGCGTATGGTGACGTCTGGATTTCGCGAGGCAAGATAGATGCCGTTCGTCATGACGCTACGCTGAAGAACGATGTTTTGCGGACGACTGGAAAATTGTTTTTGATACTGTGTAAGCAATTGTTTAGTAACGTGTTTCATAGAGGTATTATACCAGATACCTCCTCTCTTGACGTCAGCTGTCGAGTATCCCCGGTCCGAGCGTATAACTTGTTTTTCTGTTATACTGTAGAGTATCATGACTAAAAAACACGCCTATATTACAACTGCAATTCCCTATGTGAATGGTGTCCCGCATATCGGGCACGCATTAGATTACTTACTCGCGGATGTGTGGGCAAGGTATCAGCGTCAGCTTGGCCGGGTAGTTCGTTTCCAGACGGGCGTCGATGAGCATGGAAATAAAATAGCCGCAAAGGCCGCCGAGCAGGGAGTGACTCCCCAAGCCTACGTCGATAGTATGTATGGCAATTTTCAAACGATGATTCACGCGCTGAATGTCGATACGACCGATTTTATCCGCACGACAGACATTAAACATAAAGCCGCCGTGCAATATATTTGGCTGCAACTCGAAAAGGCGGGGTTGCTCTATAAGGATACCTATGAAGGTTGGTATTGCCAGGGCTGCGAGTCGTTCATTACGGACAAAGAAGCGGCCGAAAATAATGGCATCTGTCCTGATCATCAGACGCCATACCAGAGGTTAAGTGAAGAGAATTATTACTTTAAAGCTAGCGCGTTTACCGTGCCAATTACCCAGGCCCTGGAGTCGGGCAAGATGAAAATTGTCCCTGATTTTCGTAGGAAAGAGTTCCTCG
>CAYIYX010000119.1:985-1840 GCA_964367775.1 uncultured Candidatus Saccharibacteria bacterium
CGAGCTCATAAAAGACGGCCTGCAGGATGTCAGTGTGTCTCGCCCGGCGAAAAATCTGGCATGGGGTGTGCCTGTACCGAACGACCCAAGCCAGGTGATGTATGTGTGGCTCGACGCGCTGAGTAATTACCTAACCGTTTTGGGTTATCCGAACGACCCTTTGTGGCAGGATTTTTGGCCTGCGGACGTGCAGGTGGTTGGCAAGGATATCCTTAGGTTCCATGCGGGCATATGGCCAGCAATGCTACTCGGGCTTGATTTGCCGTTACCGAAAGTACTGTTGGTGCATGGACACATTACCTCTGGCGGCGTAAAAATGGCGAAATCTCTCGGCAACGGCGTCGACCCGATGGAGATTTTGCGTGACTACGGCATCGATGCGTTTCGGTATTATTTCCTTCGCTATATTCCAACTCAAGATGATGGCGACTTTACTTGGGAACGCTTTGAGGCGGCCTATAACGGCGAGCTAGGAAACGACCTGGGCAATCTCGTTCAGCGCGTCATTGCCATGACCCTCAAATACCAGGCGGGTGTTGTGGGGGATTTGCCGCCAAATCGTCACGACATGGGGCCGTACCGCGAGGCTATGGAGTCGTGTGTTTTTTTTAGCGCCATAGTCGAATAGTGGGGGTTGGTTGGTTCACTCAATCAGTATATTGATCGCGTGAAACCATGGGAAGTCGCGAAAAACCGCGAGACCGATACCGACGCGGAAGCCCACCTGGCAGAAATCTTGTCCACTTCCGCGGGCGCCCTGTTGCAGATAGCTGAGCTTCTTGCGCCATTCCTGCCGGAAACCTCCAGAAAAATCAAAACTGCCTTTTCTTCGAGCGTGGTGCCAAATGACTTTCA
>CAYIYX010000120.1:0-578 GCA_964367775.1 uncultured Candidatus Saccharibacteria bacterium
GTCTGCGTGTAGGCGCAAGTGTAGGCACCAGCCCCGATACCGACGATCGAGTGGCCGCCTTGGCCGCCGCCGGAGTGGATGTATTAGTTGTGGACACCGCCCACGGCCATTCCAAAAATGTGCTCGATCGCGTACGTAAAATCAAACAAGACTACCCCCACATTCAAGTGATCGGCGGCAATATCGCCAGCGCCGACGCAGCTCTTGCCCTGGTGGAAGCCGGTGCCGACGCAGTAAAAGTCGGCATAGGCCCAGGCTCCATCTGTACCACGCGAATTGTTACTGGCGTGGGCGTACCGCAGATTAGCGCCATCGCCAATGTGGCCGAGGCGCTGCGCGGCACCAATGTGCCGGTGATCGCCGATGGCGGTATTCGATACTCCGGTGATATCGCTAAAGCTATTGTTGCCGGTGCCCACGTCGTCATGATGGGTTCTATGTTTGCCGGTACCGAAGAAGCACCCGGCGAGGTGGAGCTTTATCAGGGCCGCACCTATAAATCCTACCGTGGCATGGGTTCGCTGGGCGCCATGGCGAAAACCCAGGGCTCGTCGGATCGTTATTTTCAAGACTCCAGC
>CAYIYX010000120.1:588-1745 GCA_964367775.1 uncultured Candidatus Saccharibacteria bacterium
AAAAATTGGTGCCTGAAGGTATAGAAGGGCGCGTGCCATACAAAGGCCCGCTGCAAGCCATAGTCCATCAGTTAATGGGCGGCGTGCGCGCTGCGATGGGTTATACCGGCTCCCAGGATTTGGCCACCATGCGCACTAAACCGCAATTTGTACGCGTTACTACCGCCGGAGTCGGTGAGAGCCACGTACACGACGTCAGTATTACTAAAGAAGCGCCCAATTATCCGGTGAGCGGGCGTTAATTATTTTGGTTTAATTGTTTTTACTAAAACCCGCTTTGGCGGGTTTTCTTTTTATCAGCTTGATGAGAATTTATGACCACCAATATTCACGCCCAGCGCATTTTAATTTTAGATTTCGGCTCCCAGTACACGCAATTAATTGCCCGTCGTATACGTGAAATTGGTGTGTTTTCTGAAATTCGCGCTTTTGATATGAGCGAAGAAGAAATTAAACAGTATCAACCGGCGGGAATTATTTTAGCCGGTGGGCCGGAATCGGTAACCGCAGGCGCATCGCCGCGCGCACCCGCCTGTGTATTTAATATGGGTATTCCTGTATTGGGAATTTGTTACGGCATGCAAACTATGGCCGAACAGCTAGGTGGCAAGGTTGCTTCTTCCACTGTGCGTGAATTTGGTTATGCCCAAGTGCAATCCCACGGACAATCCGCTTTATTGGCCGATGTTAAAGATCATGTGGGCGCTCAAGGCGAGAGCCTGCTCGATGTATGGATGAGCCACGGCGATAAAGTAGTGACCATGCCGGAAGGTTTTGAATTAATGGCCTCCACACCCAGCTGCGCCATCGCCGGAATGTACCACCCGCAAAAACACCTATACGGCGTGCAATTTCACCCAGAGGTGACGCACACGCTGCAAGGTAAACGATTATTCGAACATTTTGTATTGCAATTGTGTAAATGCCCACCACTGTGGACGCCCGCCAATATAGTAGAAGACGCTATTAATAAAGTGCGCGCACAAGTGGGAACTGACCAGGTTTTATTAGGCTTATCCGGCGGCGTGGATTCATCGGTGGTCGCCGCGTTATTGCATAAAGCCATCGGCACACAATTAACCTGTGTGTTTGTGGATAATGGCCTGCTGCGTAAAAATGAAGGCGACCAGGTGATGGATATGTTCGCCAGAAATATG
>CAYIYX010000121.1:0-1735 GCA_964367775.1 uncultured Candidatus Saccharibacteria bacterium
CGGTTCTAGCATCCATAGGGGAAGGTATAGACTCGGGGTCCATCGTGAAGCCGCCTTTTTCTCTTTCGCCATATATCTGCTCGAACTGGTGCGCCCAAAAATGTGGATCGCTACGTATGTCCATGAGCCTGTGCTGAATGTAGCGCGAACTAGCTTCAAGCTTTTTCATGCCCCAACTGCTAAAAATAAGTGTTCTCAGTGGAGTCACAATGTATACTCGAGCGGTTACTATGCGCGCGTTATAGTCTACCTCGGCAATCATATCGTATCTTAGGTCTTCAACAGTGAACGACAGCGGCTTTTTGTCTACAATTAGCACGCGCATGGTCGTGACGCACAACAAGGCAAAGCCTCCGTCGTAGTAGCCATTTATGGCGTACTGTATTGTCTCGCCGGGCCAAAGAATTTTATACAGCTCACCCATTTCGCTACTACCCCAAGAGCCAGGATTAGTCCCTATGGCCTTGAGCTGTGTTTCAACTACCTCTTTAGTGACCATAGATTCCTCCGTTCGGCAGTACCTACTTATGTAAGGTATACTGTGAGCTTATTGTGCTCGTATATCACGTTTCAAACAGTGAGCTACGTTACACCAAATATATGATATTCGTCACAGATTGGACAGAGCCCGATAGTTTTGCCATACTTGGTATATGCTTGCCTCGGAAGAACAGCGGCAAAAACTGGTGGACTTTTTCAACACGGGAACAAAACTCACATATGCCAAGGGTGAGTACATTGTTCGGCCTGGCGATTCACCTCGAGGCGTTCTCTACATTGAGTCTGGGTTTGTAAAGGCCCACGACATCACAAAATATGGCGAAGAAAATGTACTAATCATACGCACTTCTGGCGAGCTGGTTGGGCTAACGTTTGCGGTAATCGAACGAGACCACACAATTATATACAGTGCTCTTTCGGGGGTTGTGTTATGGATGGTGCCGTTTGACGCACTGCAAAAGCACATAACCGAAAACCCAGATATTGCCGTCCCTATGCTTGACATGGTAACACGCATGTACCACCTGCACGGCGGCCGCATAATGACACTCGAGTACCGAACAGTTCGAGAGCGCATGGCGTCGTTTTTACTGAACATGGCAGAACGGTTTGGCGTAACTTCACCAACAGGTATACAGCTTGCCGTACCACTCAGACACCAAGACATTGCTAGCTCGGTCAGCGCGACGCGTGAAACGGCTTCAAGGACCCTTGGTGAGTTTGAGCGCAAAGGCTATATTACACAGACACGCTCGCACATAACAATCACCGACAAAGCCATGTTGCAACACATGCTCTCAAGCTAGCCGGGGGCTACTGCCAACGCAAAATTACTTTTTGAATGACTTCGTAAATAACATCGTGTGACGGCACGTCATTATTTTCGTAATAATGCTCAATTGGTTGCAGCTCATCTAGCACTTCTAGTGCTACAATATCGTCCGCAAATGGGAAAATCTGGTCCATAGCGCTTGCAGATAAAATTGGGGCGGCCATAATGACTTTAGTCGGAGATAACGATTTCAAAAACTCCGAAGCGGCCTGCATTGAAAATCCTGTATATAGTCCGTCTGAGACTAAAATAACGTTTCTGTGGCGAATATGATCTTCTGAAACTAAACCCCCGTCTCCCAGCAACCCGCCGTCTTCAAACTCATGAACAAGCTTCTGTAATTCTGCATGCGAATATTTATTGGCGTCAACATTTTCTAGGTCACTCGCGCTATACACGGCA
>CAYIYX010000122.1:0-1729 GCA_964367775.1 uncultured Candidatus Saccharibacteria bacterium
ATCGGTACGTTGTTATCATGCAAAAGCTTTAGCAGCTGAACCACACCTTCTTTGGGTTCTATTCCTTTTTGGAGCTCTTCCTTAATAGGCTTCAGCTCCTCGACAATTAACTCGACATCGAGCGGTGTCTCATATTTTTCGCTAATCTGATTCAGTTGATGTACGACCGACTGACCGATATAGTTTCTTAGCTGACTATCATCAATGTGAATATTATATTTTGCAAGAACTTGATTCATCGCTTGCCAATGAAATCGGACGCTGTCGATCAGAACACCGTCCATATCAAAGATGACAGCAAAGTTACTCACTGATTTTCCTAAACCCTTGCGCATCTAATGAGTCAGAAATCAGGTGATAAAGAGCATCCCAATCAGGAGCAGTTTCTTCTGGCAACCAGTCATGGCCAGTTTGGTTATATGCCCGGCTGAGTACAAACGTCGCTACGTTGGCTTTTTTGGAACTTATTGCGTTGGCGACACTGTCTTCAACCATGATGTGTGCACCAAGCCTATCACGTAATATCGTACCCTTGTCAGCCTGAGTCTCACCGATAAAATCTGGATCGCCAGAAAAGTGTAGTTCATCAATGAGAGCGTCTTCGGCTTCGCCAACCCCAAAATGCTCACCAAGTCCCGTAAGCGTCGCATCTTCGAGGTTGCCTTTATCTCGAGCCGTAAGAGCATGGAGTGATGCGCCGTATTCTGCTTTAAGTTTCGTTAATACTTCTCGTGCACCAGGCATCAGTAGATAATTGGCAACGTCCTTTTGGGCACCGTAAAACCCGTCGTCAAACTTCTCACCCGTGTCTTTATCAGTTTCCATACCGTCCTCGTGCCAATGACGGAAGAGCTCCTTATTATGCTTAGCATTGTGGTCAAATATATCCTCAACAACATAGCTTGTGCCATGGGTGTTATTCCAACGCTCAACGGCATGTTGTGGCGTATCGAAGAGTACGCCATCGATATCGACGACAATAACGGGGTGTTCTCTTAGTACTTCGGGGTTTGCGGGCTGTTCCGGTACCAATTGTTCGGTCATTTAGTTTTCTTCCATATCTCTACGAATTCAGCATTATTCATTTCAGCTGGTGGATCAAAATCCTCAAAACGAGTACGGCCTTTTGAAACTTGTGTCGTATAGTAGCCAATCTGTCCATGGGCGATAGCGAGCGTTGTCCCGCCACGTTCTCTCGTGACCGCTTTAAGCTTTTCAATTGCTTTCGTGGCACGGGCAATCATGTGTTGGCGTGACTCGATGCCACCTTCATCATCTGAGTTCAGGAAGAACTCTGGTGGATGGCCAGTGGTACCTTCAAATTCACCGAGGTAGCGTTCCTGGAGTTCATCAATGGTAACAATTTCATAAACAGGGATACCGATCTCAGCGGCTATAATCTCAGCCGTTTGACGAGCACGAATGAACGGCGAGCAACAGATAGTAACGATTTTTTCGTTTTTCAGGTGTTGGCCAGTAATTTTTGCTTGTTCTGCACCTTTTTCGGTTAGCTGCGCGTCACTGACGCCCGCAACACCATTAATGTTGGCAGTACTTTCACCGTGACGAACATAGAGAATGCGACTCATTTTAATCATTCTTCTTTCTGCCTATTTTTTTGAGTATATTTTGGAAACGTTCGAGACCCTGAGGGTGATCGAGTATTACTTTCTCTTCCTCGATGTTCTTCGCTATTTTTTCTTGCCATTCACGATCTTTTTTCTTTGGC
>CAYIYX010000123.1:0-1702 GCA_964367775.1 uncultured Candidatus Saccharibacteria bacterium
GACGTCAATGACGACGCCAACTATCTGGATGATTTTGCCTGTATCTTTACTCATAGAACTCTCCTTTATCATTTCATCGCCTCTACACCAGCACTTATTTCACTCAGCTCCTGTGTAATTGCTCCCTGACGAGCTTTGTTCATCGCAAGCGTCAAGTCGTCAACGAGATCAGAAGCATTGTCGGTGGCGTTTTTCATAGCTATCATGCGCATACTATATTCACTGGCCCGAGCATCAAGCATCGCCTGGAAAAATTGCGAACCAATCAGCCTGTAGGCCGCATCGTCGAGCACTCTTTCTAGGCTCGGTTCGTACTTTGCCTCACTCACATAGTCAGGAACATCCACGGCGACAAAACCAGCTGGAAATAGCCGTAAAACCGTTGCCGTCTGGGTCATGCTGCTCACGTAGTCCGTAAATATCACATCAACCGCGTCAACCTGAGCTAGTTCGTACGCATCTTTCGC
Source organism: uncultured Candidatus Saccharibacteria bacterium (assembly GCA_964367775.1). Classification (GTDB taxonomy): domain Bacteria; phylum Patescibacteriota; class Saccharimonadia; order Saccharimonadales; family Saccharimonadaceae; genus JAPUDS01. Next base: position 468 of record CAYIYX010000123.1, read on the forward strand.
TGTATTCAAAATGGCATGAAACTGCGCACCCTCAGGGTGGTCGGGTAAGTCTTCGTACGTACCCAAAACGGTCGTGTCTTTTAAGCGCGTCACGAACTGCGACGCCTTACGCCCAACGGCAATGGTTTGGTTGACTATGCCATGCTTGTCATCTTCCTGCAGAGCATGCAAATATTCTTTGAAGATATTCGTGTTATACGCTCCCGCCAAACCCTTGTCGGAGGCTATGACTATGAGCATGCGTGTCTTGACTGGTCGCTTCACGAACCAACGGTGTTCCGCCACGATACCTTGACTAGCAAAAAAGGTGAGAAGTTCGCGCGCCGCTTTCGAATAAGCCGCCGACGCCTTGGTCGCTTCTTGCGCTCGACGCATCCGACTCGCCGCCACCATCTGCATAGCCTTCGTAATCTGCTTGGTCGACTTGACCGAGCGAATACGAGATTTCAATTGTCTAGTTGAGGCCATTAGCCCTCGAATCCTTTCGCCACACTTTCGGCAGTTTCACGGACGACCTTGACTGTCTTTTCGTAGTCAACGAACTTCTTATCGCCTTTGTTTAGCTCACGCATTGCGTCTTTATGCTTGGCCCAAAGGCGGGTGAGTAGGTCGGCTTGTGCGTCTTTAATCTTCGCAGTTGGAACTTCGTCAAACAGACCTTCATTCACGGCGTACACACTGACGACCTGTTCCCAAATACCCATAGGCTGATACTGCGGCTGCTTCAACAGCTCAGTTAGTCGCTGGCCGCGTTCAATCTGGTGCTTTGTCGCATCATCGAGGTCGCTACCAAACTGCGCAAATGACGCCATCTCGCGGAACTGACTGAGACCGAGTTTCAACTGACCTGACACACTCTTGACCGCTTTTGTCTGAGCATCGCCACCGACGCGCGACACAGAGAGCCCAGCCGAAATTGCCGGGCGGACGCCCTGGTAAAACAAGTCCGTTTCCATAAAAATCTGACCATCGGTGATTGAAATAACATTCGTTGGAATGTAGGCGGAAATATCGCCAGCCTGAGTTTCGATAATAGGTAGAGCAGTTAAACTACCTCCACCGAGGTCGTCAGACAACTTCGCTGAACGCTCAAGCAAACGTGAGTGTAGGTAAAAAACATCACCCGGGAAAGCCTCTCGTCCTGGAGGACGACGGAGGAGTAGCGACATCTGTCGGTAGGCCACGGCATGCTTAGATAGGTCGTCGTAAATCATGAGTGCGTGCTTGCTATTGTC
>CAYIYX010000124.1:0-1637 GCA_964367775.1 uncultured Candidatus Saccharibacteria bacterium
TGGATCCATACGGGCTCACGATATTCAGCGTCGAGCAGTGGGGGTTTGTCTTTGCTATTGCTGGTACAGGCTTTGTTGCAGGTGGACTACTAATTGCAAAATTTGGGCTCGGTAAGAATCCGATTAAGACACTTCTCCTCGTGCTTATAGTTATGGGTGTTCTTGGAGCGTTATTCACAATACGTGAATGGTGGTGGTTGTACGCGGTTGGTATCTGGCTATATATGTGCATCGTGCCGTTTGCTGAGGCTGCTGAACAAACCGTTATACAGAGAGTTGTACCTTATGAGAGACAGGGACGGGTATTTGGATTTGCGCAGAGCGTTGAATCTGCCGCCGCACCTATAACAGCGTTTATGATCGGCCCGATTGCCGAGTTTATCATCTTGCCATACATGAGAACAGCTGAAGGTCAGAAACAATTTGAGTGGTTGTTGGGCAACGGAGATGTAAGAGGGGTTGCCCTCATCTTTTTAGGGTCTGGAATAGCGATGGTTATTATTGCTCTGATCGCGTTCCGAACAAAGTCCTACAAAACCCTCTCGAGCACCTACGTGACTTCTTAGGTATACTAGAGGTATGTCCGAAGACCTAGTCAAGAAGCTCAAAACACTCCCGATGGTACCTGGTGTATATTTTCACAAATCATCAAGTGGGGAGGTTATTTATGTTGGCAAGGCAGCAAACCTGCGAAATAGAGTCAGGCAATATTTTCATGCATCACGAATTCGCGACCCTAAAACAGATGCTCTCGTCGCTGAAATAGTAGATACAGAATGGATAGAAGTCGAGACCGAGCTCGATGCATTGTTTCTAGAATCCGAAATGGTGAAGCGCTATATGCCGAGATACAATGTGCTCTTACGCGATGACAAGAGTCAGCTCTTCGTCCGAATCCCTCTAAGAGACCCGTATCCAGCAATTACCTTTACCAGACAGCCACAAGATGACGGAGCAACCTATTACGGGCCTTACTACAATGGCTGGGCGATCAAAAAAGCACTCAGGTACTTACGAAAAGCCTTTCCGTATAGCGTTCATGAGCGTATGCCGAACAAACTTTGTCTACAGTATCACTTGGGTCTATGCCCTGGTGTTGAAGCACAAAAAACAACATCAGAAGAATACAAGAAAACGCTTAAAAAGCTTATTAGATACCTCAGCGGTGAACGTAAAACCCTTATCAAAGAGCTTGAACGCGATATGAAAACGCTTAGTGCCGAGCATAAGTACGAAGAAGCCGCCTTGTTGCGCAATAGACTACGTGAACTTAAGCAGTTATCACAGCAGATCATTTTTTCCGATCGTGAGTTTATGAACATCAGCAAAGACCAAGGGTTGTCAGGACTACAACGTTTGTTGGGTCTCAAAGACGTGCCTCGGAGAATTGAAGGCTACGACATTAGTCATATGAGCGGTACGAACAACGTTGCTAGTATGGTAGTGGCTACAAATGGCCTTGCCGACAAAAGCGAGTATCGCAAATTCAAAATGCAACTTCCTGGTAACAATGATTTTGGCCATATGCAAGAAACCATGCGACGGCGCTTCAGTGGTAAACATAAAGACTGGAAGCTACCTAGTTTAATACTTATCGATGGAGGAAAAGGACAGCTTAGTGCGGCTATAGACACGCT
>CAYIYX010000125.1:0-1630 GCA_964367775.1 uncultured Candidatus Saccharibacteria bacterium
CTTGTTGGCCATAAAGTATTGAATGAGGGCGTAGACAGCGCCACATATCAAAATCGTTACCGATATACTATAGTCCGCACCGTTAATGTAGCCGACGGCCCAACCAACCGCGCCAATAATCGCCACGAAAACCGCCATGATGATAAGCGTATTACGCTTGTTTTGTGAAATAGCACTATACATACTCCTAGTATAACAAAAAACGCCACTCATATGCTAGAGCGGCGTTGCAGAAAAGATACTTACGTTAGAACTGCACTTCGACAGGGTTCTCCACGCTCGCTCGGTCTTCAACCTCAAAGAATTCTTTGGATTGGAACCCAAACATACCAGCAATGATATTAACTGGGAATGTCTGAATTTTAGTGTTAAGGTCGCGAACACCACCGTTGTAAAATCGGCGAGAAGCCTGGATTTTATCTTCGGTGTCGACGAGCTCTTGCTGCAGTTGCAAGAAGTTCTGATTTGCCTTAAGGTCTGGATAGGCTTCAGCAACCGCGAACAGGCTTTTCAGGGCCCCTTCCAGCATGTTCTCTGCTTTGGCGGTATCAGCTACGCCCTTTGCACCCATTACTGCCGCGCGGGCCTCGGTGACTTTCTCAAACACGCCACTCTCATGCGCCGCATACCCCTTTACGGAATTGACAAGATTTGGAATCAAGTCAGTTCGTCTCTTTAATTGCACAGTAATATCACTCCACGCTTCTTCAACGCGGTTTTTTAGCGTGACAAGACTGTTATATGTACCGATGAGAAATCCGATGATTAACACCAGAACTACACCGATAACGATGAGGACAATTACCCATGGTTCCATTGCTACTACTCCTTTGAAACTAATGTTGCTTACTCTTTTAGTATAGCAGCTTGTCCGTTCGATGCAACCGGTTTATCCATTGGATTAGTTCAAGTTTGTGATATACTATGTCTATTGTGCTTTTCCAAGAGGATGTGGGGTGATTATGAGTAGAATCACGAGAGGCAATCGGGAGCGATACCACCAAGGTACCAAAAAGCTGCGGCCCAGGACCAGGAAAACGAGGTGTTCAAAAACGGGGAAAGTTTGTTATCTGAACGACATCGAAGCAAAAATAGCGCTCTGTAACATACAGAAGGAAGATAGCTCGCATCGAGTTTCGGACGAGAAACGAACGTACCTGTGCCCATATTGCAAGGCGTGGCACCTGACCAGTAGAGCCTCCTGGTATCGCTAACCGAGAACGGTTGCCCGCGCTGAAACACGCGCGGGCTATTTAATGTCGCACACCCTTTGTTATAACCTATGATAGACTCGTGTCTACTCCCCTAAACAAAAAACCACCCATTCGGGCGGCTACATTTCGGAAAGTTTTTGGTGCGCGGAGCGGGAATCGAACCCGCACGACTTTTGGTCAAGGGATTTTAAGTCCCTCGCGTCTACCAATTCCGCCACCCGCGCTTAGTTCTATAATACAACAGTATGAGTGAAAATTATAGTCAAGAATTTTAACTCGGTTCACCAACCACCGTCATGTTATAATTACCGCATGAAAATGTGCACAAAATGCCACCAAACGAAGGATGAGAGTGAATATTTCATTAAAAGTGCATCTACCGGCTACCGGCATGCCCAATGCAAGAAATGTTATAG
>CAYIYX010000126.1:0-1622 GCA_964367775.1 uncultured Candidatus Saccharibacteria bacterium
GCGAGCTCCGCGTGCCGGTTCGCTATTCGAGATTTGACAGCAAAAACTATTCACTTGAGCAGTGGTTCTATCTGTTGAATTTCGTGGTATTTGGTATTGTGGTGTTTTTTGCACACCTTGGGATCAGCGCCAAGCTGTATCAAGAACGAGGCCGTGATTTTGCGCTCGGTTTTGTTTACGCAGGTACCGTTCTTTTGGCTATCGCCACTGTATTCTTCCTAGCAATATTTAAGATCGTCTCGCTGTCACAATAATGACTGATATCGAAATCCCCTTAGGCAAGCGCAAGCCAGTGTATCGGGTGTTTGAGATGCTACCAGCACTCTTAAGCTATACTATGATACTCGCACCCTTTGTTCTCAGCGTATTCAACCCGCTTCTGGCGGCAATTTTTATTATTGTTTATATCATTAGTTACTTTGTTAAAGCGGTCGCGATGGCAATCCGTACCGTCCAGGGATACAACACGTTGCAAGAGGCGCAACGTATCGACTGGGCGGGGCGTTTGGCTGATTTGTATGACCCAGAAAAAGCACTATCAACGTCGTTTCACCTTAATAAATCCCATCGACTCAATTTAAAACAGTTCGCGATGACGACAGGGCGTAAAAAACCGAGTGATATATATAATGCTGTGATAATTGCTACATATAACGAAAGCAGAGATGTGTTAGAGCCGACGATTCAAGCTGTTATGGACAACGAATACGACATGAAACACCTGATTCTGACCATAGCCTATGAAGAGCGTGGCGGTGCGGACGTTGAAGCGACCGCCAAAGCATTGCAGAAAAAATACCAGCACCACTTTAAAGACATGCTCATCGTCAAGCATCCCAAGGATATACCTCATGAAGTGCCAGGCAAGGGAGCCAACATAACATTTGCCGGATTCGAGCTGCAAAAATATATTGAAAAGCAGAAAATTAATCCAGACGATGTCGTTGTCACAACGCTTGATAGTGATAATCGTCCGCACAAGAGTTATTTCGCGTATCTTACCTACGAATATATCTTGCATCCGGATCCAAGACACGCAGCTTTCCAGCCACTAACGCTGTTCCTCAACAATATCTGGGATGTGCCGGCTCCAATGCGCGTGGTGGCGACCGGTAACTCGTTTTGGAATATCGTGAACAGCCTGCGGCCTCACATGCTTCGTAACTTTGCTTCACACTCTCAGAGTCTGGCTGCACTTATAGATATGGGTTTTTGGAGCACCCGGACAATCGTAGAGGACGGTCATCAGTTTTGGCGAAGTTACTTCCGTTTTGACGGTAACTACAGCGTGGTCCCGCTCTATATACCGATTTATCAGGATGCGGTTTTGTCTGACGGCTACAAAAAGACGCTGATTGCGCAGTTTGTCCAGGTCCGTCGTTGGGCATACGGTGCGTCTGATATTGCCTATGTGGCGACAAGATTATTCCGTAAAGACCGTACCGTACCACTGCTTGACGGGCTCGCCAAATTCGCTCGACTCATGGAAGGGCACGTTTCATGGGCTTCATCTGCAATCATCATTACGTTTGGTGCGTTCGGCCCGTTGCTTATCAATCCTGAAGCTGCCCGAAGTGTGGCTGCACATCAGCTACCAGAAATTGTCAGTAGGGTGCAACAAG
>CAYIYX010000127.1:0-1561 GCA_964367775.1 uncultured Candidatus Saccharibacteria bacterium
ATCGAGCGCTACCCCCCATTCCCTTTTTCCACACGGAGGAGGTCGGCGTGCCTCCTCGCAACCGACTGCGTCCGGTGGCTGCCGGCGAGCGTGCCGAATCCACCCGCCCGAAGACGATCCTTGAGGCTGCCGAGCTCGGGTCGCGGATCGAGGAGCTGCGCGCCATGCGCCGACGCATTGCGAGGGCGCTGGATGAGCCGAACACTCCCGCCCGTGACCTTGCCGCGCTGTCTCGTCGTCAGATCGAGATCGGCCGGGAGATCGAGGCCATCGAGGTTGCAGAGGATGAGGACCACTCGGTGGTCGTGAAGACCGATGACGAGCGCTGGGACGGCACCGGCTACTGATCGCCGGCCACTGTCCGAGGTGGCCCGCTATGTGGTGGCCCCGCTGGGCATCACTTCCACAAGCTGGCCGAAAGTGCGCGACACGTGCCACCGTCTCGGCTGGGGTTTCGACGGGTGGCAGGACGGCGCCGGGCGCCTGATCCTGGCGAAGCGTGACGATGGGCAGTACGCCGCCGACACGATCGTGATCAGCATCCCGCGACAGGCGGGCAAGACGTACCTGATCGCCTGCATCATCTTCGCCCTGTGCCTCCTCGAGCCTGGCCTGACGGTCATCTGGACCGCGCACCGCAAGCCAACGGCGCGCGAGACGTTCGACCAGTTCGACGGCATGGCCCAGCGGCCCAAGGTCGCCACACATGTCCGTCAGGTGCTGCGCGGCAAGGGCGATGAGCAGATCCTGTTCACGAACGGTTCGCGCATCCTGTTCGGGGCGCGTGAGTCCGGGTTCGGCCGTGGCTTCGCCGGGGTCGACATCCTCGTGTGCGACGAGGGGCAGATCCTCCCCGAGTCAACGCTCGAGGACTTGGGCGCGACGCAAAACACCGCACCCAATCCGCTGTTCTTCCTCATGGGCACCCCACCCCGGCCGCGAGACCAGGGCGAGTTCTTCACTCAGCTACGCACGGAGTCGATCGAGGGCGAGTCCGAGGAGACGCTGTACATCGAGACGAGCGCCGACCGCGGCACTGACCCGATGGACCCGGCGCAACTCCGCAAGGCAAACCCCTCCCATCCTCACCGGACCTCGTACCGCGCGCTGCTGCGGCTGCGTAAGAAGCTCAAGAATCCCGACTCGTGGAACCGTGAGGCCCGCGGCATCTGGGATGAGGCCAAGGGCGGCACGCCATTCCCGAAGTGGGGCGACTGCACGACCGACGTCGCGCCGGCTGACGGCGTGGCACCTACCGCGCTCGGCGTCGACATGAGTCACGAACGGGTCATCGCCATCACGGGCGCATGGGTCGACCCGGCGCTGCCGGACGATACTCACCTCGAGCTCCTGAGTGTGGACGTGTCCGGCGACACTGCGACTGCGGTCGAGTGGATCGTGGCGCGTGCTGGTCGGCGCATCCCGGTCGTGATCGACGGCGCATCCCCGGCCGCGTCGATGATCCCGACGCTGAAGGCTCGCAAGGTCAAGGTGGTCACGACTGGCCCGGCTGACATGGGCAAGGCGTGCGGCGGGCTCCATGACGCTGTGCGCGACGGTC